>CAYURN010000002.1:185789-227458 GCA_964447305.1 uncultured Clostridia bacterium | reverse complement strand
CCGATTTCGGCAACAAAAAAGACGGGTAACGAGTTACCCGCCATTGGCGCAGAGAAGAGGATTCGAACCTCCGTACGTGTTCCCACGTAACACGATTTCGAGTCGTGCGCATTCGACCACTCTGCCATCTCTGCACAGCTTTATTATTTTATAACATAGCGAAAAAAATTTCAAGCATTTTTGCAAGCTAAATCTAAATTGTAAAATAATTTATCCTGATTCTATATTTATTTGGGAAGTATTTACTTTTTTTTCGGCATGGGTTATAATGATTTCAGGAAAGAATGTGCATGAGCCTAAATAAAATACATGAATCTGAAGAGTTGGATCTTGAAACCATTTTGTGCCTTAAACAGCAGAATAGCAATGTTCGCTCGGTCGATGGGGTTGAGAAGCTCGGTTATGCAAAATCAAGTGTTTCTCGCGGAGTAAATCTTTTAAAGGACAAGGGTTACATTACTATTGATCATGCCATGGGGGCTTATTGAGTTCACGCCAGCAGGCAGAACAAAAGCGGAGGGTATATATGAGCGCCATAAAATTTTGACGGCCGCCCTTGTGAAAATTGGAGCGGAGCCTCGCGTTGCTGAGAGTAATGCCTGCCGTATAGAACATGTCGTCGATGACCAGCTTATGGATATTTTTCGTAAATTTATTGAACAGAACTAATAATGCTAAAGGAATTTTATATGAACGAGTACGATGATGAGAAATTTTTTTCTGAATACTCAAAGATGGCGCGCAGCCTCCGGGGACTGTCTGCCGCAGGTGAATGGAGTCAGCTCAAACACCTCATTCCGCCGCTTGAAGGAAAAAGTGTTCTCGATTTAGGATGTGGCTATGGTTGGCACTGTCGTTACGCCTCGGAACAGGGAGCGGCGTATGTTCTCGGTATAGATATAAGCGAAAAGATGCTTGCCCGTGCCCGCAACATGACGATGTCAGCTAAAAATATACAGTACAGACTGTGCGGTATAGAGGAATATGAATATCCAGCCGCGCAGTGGGACTGTGTAATATCCAACCTTGCTCTGCACTATGTTGAAGATTTGCCGTCCGTCTATAGCAAAATTTATCGCACGCTTGCAAAGGGAGGTGTATTTATTATGAATATCGAACATCCCGTATTCACCTCTGGGGTCGGTCAGGATTGGGTGTATGGCGACGATGGGAAGCCGTCATTCTGGGCCATAGACAATTATTTTTATGAAGACAGAAGGACGACGAATTTCCTCGGCTGTAGCGTTGAAAAATATCATCATACTCTTTCAACCATACTCAGCGGACTTCTGTCCTGTGGTTTTACGCTTTCCGCCGTGGAGGAGGCGCGCCCGCCGCAGGAGATGATGAGTATTGAAGGTATGCTTGATGAGCTTCGTCGTCCTATGATGCTCCTTATTCGTGCAGAACGCAGATGAATTTTCTGCATTGCATGATAGCGGATGACGGTATTATTGGGTCTTTCTTGCACCAAGAATGTGTATTCCTCTTGCGCGTGCAAAATTGTAAGAGGAGAGTGGGCGCATAAATGCGTCGTAGGAGTGTGCTGCAACATATAGTTTACAATGTTTTATGGCAACTACTATCGGGGAGTGGTAAAAATCCCCCGTCACCGCGCCGAGTTGGACAATATCACCGACTTCAAGTTTTTCCAACGGTGCGTCCTCGGCAAAAGGTCCGTCGCCATCATTGTTGACTAAAAAGTTATAAAGATACTCTACGCCCGTCCATGCAGGTGCGCGGTCGTTTATGTTTATGTAGTACCATCCGAAAGTGGGAGTATAGTTCATTACTCCACACCCGGCATATATACATTGCGAGGCAAAGTTTGTGCAGTCGCCGCCTAAGTTATTAAAATTATAGTACTTCGGATTGCGTTTAAAAGCCCATGCCTTTGCATATTCAAAGGCGGCTTTTCTGTTATATTCTAATATTTCCATATTATCATGTTATGATAAAAGGACGGTTTGTGTTCAAAATATATTATAAAAGAGGTGTATAATGAAAATAATCGATGCTCATGCCCATGTCGTGCAATATATTGCAGGGTTCACCTCCCGCGGTGAATTGCGTAGTATAGGATGCGGAATGGCTCAATATGCGGACGGTTCAAGTTTTCAGATGATTCCGCCTGAAGTCGGCGAATATGGAGCGTCGCCGGAAGCTCTGTTGAAAATTATGGACGCCAACGGTGTAGAAAAAGCCGTACTCTTGCAGGGTCAGTTTTTTGGGTTTCAGAATGAATACACGGCTGAAGCGATTAAAAAGTACCCGTCGCGTTTTACCGGTGCTGCAAGCTATGACCCCTTTTGCGCCAAAGTGGAGGAGGTAAAAAGACATCTATTTACCGAGCTGGGTTTCAAAGCGGTAAAGTTTGAAGTCAGCAATGGTTCAGGGCTGATGGCGTATCACCCGCCCATAGATCTTGGCGGTCAACTCATGGATGAGCAGTATAAATATGCTGCAGACAATGGTCTTGTGTTTGTTGTAGATATCGGCAGGCCGCGCAATTGTTGTTGGCAGGTTGACGCGCTTGCTTCGGCGGCAAAAAAATATTCATCCCTGACATTTGTTATCTGTCATCTGCTCGCGCCTCAGCGGTGTGATGTTGAGCTTTTAAAAAGTACAATAGGTAAATTTGCTCTCCCTAATGTATATTTTGACATTGCTTCTCTCACATCCAATCAAAAACCTGAAAAATATCCCTATCCGACGGCGGTAGAACATTTACGCACTGCAAAGGCGGAAGTGGGAGCAGACAGACTCATGTTCGGTACGGATATGCCATCCAATCTCTGTCGTGACAGTTATGGTCACCTCAAAGATTATATAATTGAGAGCGGAGTGTTTGATGATAAAGATTTAAAGGCAATATTTTATGATACGGCAGCCAAAGTGTATTTCGGGCTTTGAGCTCTTATAGTTTTTTCCTAAAGAAGAGTATTTTGTGGCTTATGTAGAGCAGGTGCTTGAAAGTTTAAAAGATTGCTACCTAAATGAATCTGAATTTCATCAGGCTGCAACGGAAATTTTAACTTTAATGCATGAAGCTATTGAAGTATTCCAAAATAGGAGGCGTGTTCCTTCCCTCAAATGCGGCAACGCAGGCAGCGTTGCCACTTCTGCGTTGTAAAAGGCGCAGTCTTATTTATGGTGAAAATCGAAGGGATTCTCTTTTATCGGTAATTTATTTGACTAAAATATATAAATAATATAAAATAAATCAAAACATAGAAAGTTTTGGTGATAAATATATGCGTCTGGTAATAAAAATTGGAACATCTACGCTCGCTCATCCGTCTGGAAAACTTAACATAAGGCGGGTGGAGGAGCTGTGTAAGACTATTAGTGATTTAAAAAATGCAGGGCATGAAATTGTGTTGGTTTCCTCTGGTGCGATAGGTATGGGCGTTGGCAAGTTGAATCTTCCGTCGCGTCCTGAAGATATGCCCACCAAGCAAGCGGCGGCGGCTGTAGGTCAGTGCGAGCTTATGTACATATATGATAAGCTCTTTTCCGGGTATAATCATACTGTTGCGCAGATACTTATCACGGGCGACGACGTTGAAGATGATTGCCGCCGCACGCACTTTATAAATACCATGGAAAGACTTTTGCAGTTGAGTGTTTTGCCTGTAATCAATGAAAACGATACTGTCGCCACTTCTGAAATTTCTGTCGGCGACAATGACACTCTCGCCGCTATCGTTTCGTCGAGTATAGGTGCGCAGTTATTGGTTTTGCTCACTGATACGGATGGGCTGTATTCCGAAGATCCTAAAAAGAATAGCTCGGCTGAATTGTTGGAAGTGGTCGACCTCATCGACGATAATGTACGCGCGTTGGCTGGCGGAGCCGGGTCATCGCTTGGAACGGGCGGAATGGCGACAAAAATTCGTGCGGCAGAAATCTGCTGTTCGTGTGGTGTGGATACTATAATTGCCAATGGCTCCCATCCCGAAATATTGTATGACATAATGGAGGGTAAGGGCAGATTTACGTTATTCAGGGGTAAAATAAAATGACAACGTTACAACTTTTAAACAGGGCGGCGCAAGCTAAGGGTGCGGCCGCCATGCTCTCTACAGACGACAAAAATAGGGCGCTTTTAGCAATTTCGGACAGTCTGAAGAGTTCTATGTCACAGATATTGCAGGCAAATGAAAGTGATTTGGATAATTCACGCAGTACTATGTCAGATGTAATGCTCGACAGGTTAAAGCTGACTGAACAGAGAATATATTCAATGGCGCATGGCGTGTGTGAGGTTGCTTCTCTTCCCGACCCCGTCGGCGAAGAAATTGAGAAATTTACACGGGCCGATGGTCTTACAATAAAAAAGGTTCGTGTGCCTTTAGGCGTTATAGCCATTATTTATGAAAGCCGACCTAATGTCACATCTGACGCTGCGGCGCTGTGTTTAAAGAGTGGTAATGTCTGTGTTCTTCGGGCCGGTAAAGAGGCTCATGCTTCGGCGCAGGCCATTGTCTGTGCGATGAAGGAAGGACTACGCAGTGTTGGTTTGAGCGGCGACTTGATAAATCTTGTTGAAGATACCTCGCGAGAAAGCGCTGGCGAACTTATGTCGGCAACAGGTTTAGTCGATCTGCTGATTCCGCGCGGGGGGGCGGGGCTTATAAATGCCTGTGTCCAAAATGCCAAAGTGCCTGTGATACAGACGGGTACAGGTATTTGTCACGTTTATGTCGATAAATTTGCCGATTTCAATATGGCAAAAAAAATAATCGTCAATGCAAAATGCAGCCGCCCTTCGGTTTGCAACGCTATGGAAGTCTGTTTGGTTCATAGCGATATTGCATCGGACTTTCTTCCCATGTTATATGAATCTCTCGTAACAGAGCGTGTGGATAATAAAGTATGCATGAAACTCGATGAAGGAGCTTTTGCTGTTCTGGGTGGCTGTCCTTATTGCGAGAAGTTGCAAAATGGTGATTTCGATACGGAATTCCTTGATTATAAGTTAGCTGTGGGTGTGGTTGATAGTGTGGAGCAAGCGATTTCACATATTGCGGCACACTCCACCGGTCATAGCGACTGTATTGTCACGGCGGATGTACAAAGCGCTACACTTTTCACCCGTCTTGTAGATAGCGCGGCTGTCTATGTCAATGCTTCAACGCGCTTTACTGACGGAGGCGAATTTGGATTGGGATGCGAGATGGGAATATCCACGCAAAAGTTGCATGCGCGCGGTCCTATGGGGCTCAGGGAGCTGACTACATATAAATATATCGTCAGCGGTAACGGTAATATAAGGAGTTAATCGGAGCTTGGCCGCGATATGCAATTTCTTGACAATTCTTTGCAAATTTGATAGAATTTTCGGTGGCTTATAATTGATGTTTCATTGCATTTGATGTTGGTATTTTATTGCGGAGGGAGTTATGTTCAACATCTTTATGACATCGATCAATGCGGTGTTGCCTATAGTGCTTTTAATTTTGCTCGGTTATATACTTCGGCGCATAAATTTCCTGAATGATTCTTTTCTATCTATAGGAAATAAACTTGTGTTCAATGTATGTCTGCCGTGCATGTTGTTCATAAATATCTATAACATAGATGATTTGTCGTCTGTTGATTGGGGACTGGTAATCTATGCCATTGTTGCCGTCTTTGTAATATTTGCTATAGCGTTGGTGGTCAGCATACTCTCGACTAAGGACAACAGAAGGAAGGGAGTCATTCTTCAATGTTGCTACCGCAGTAATTTTGCTATTATAGGTATATCTCTTGCAGCTTCGCTTGCTGGCGGACAGGAGGCTGTGGTAAACGGTGTTGTGGCTATCATTCAGGCGTTTACAATTCCTATTTTTAATATTTTGGCCGTCATCTCTCTTTCCGTATTTGTAAAACCTGCTCCGCATGTGGATGAAAACGGTATGTTGGTCGTCCCTAAAAATAAGCATACGGATGTAAAGAAAATACTTTTAAATATAATTAAAAATCCTCTTATAATCGGAATAGTGTCGGGGTTGGTATTTGTAGGGATGCGCTATGCTCAAATAGCAATTTGGGATGAGGCGATATTTACCATCAAGGATGACCTGACGTTTATCTATTCGTCGCTGGATAATTTAAAGTCTGTTGCAACGCCGCTTGCTCTCATAGTTCTTGGCGGGCAGTTCAAATTTTCCGCTGTAAAGGGCATGACCAAGGAGATTGTTGTCGGAACTGTTTTTCGCGTTGTGATTGCACCGCTTATAGGTGTGGGATGCGCCGTGCTTTTAAGTCAGTACACAGATTTAGTATCTTTTGGTCAGACGGAATATCCCGCGCTTATTGCTTTGTTTGGCACTCCTGTCGCTGTGTCAAGTGCCATCATGGCCGGTGAAATGGACAATGATGAACAGCTTGCGGGTCAACTTGTAGTATGGACAAGCATAGCGTCTGTCGTGACGGTATTTGTAACGGTATTTCTTTTGATGTCGTTCGGGCTTTTGGCAGTCTGATTGATTAAGGGGTGTATAATGAAGGTTCTTACTACGAGTTCACGCAGTGCGTGCTTTGAGCTTGAAGGTAAATCACCATATTTTTCATCTGACGAATTTACCGTTTACTTGAACGGTGTAAGCGTCAGGAAAGAATGCAGAAACGTCTTTTCTCTTTTCGGGCTTTTACCGGATACCGATTACACTATAACTATAAAAGAAAAGTCCTTGTCTTTCAGAACAAGCAAGGAGAGCGCGTTTTTTGATGTCCGTGAATTCAACGCCTATGGCGATGGTGTTCATGATGATACTGCGGCCTTTAATGCGGCAATTGCATGCTTGCCTAAGGACGGCACTCTCTATGTTCCTGCTGGGACATATCTTGTCAAGCCTATATTTTTAAAGAGTAACATGACTCTCTATTTGTCGGAAGATGCGGTATTGCTCGGTCGTTCGGAAAGAGAAGTATATCCCAAACTTCCGGGTCAGATTGGGGATATCAATCTTGGCACATGGCAAGGGGAGGAAGTTACATGCTTTGCTTCATTGATTACGGCATACGGCGTCAAGGATGTTACTATAACCGGGGGAGGGGTAGTGGATTGCAATGCTCTTTCCGGCGATTGGTATGTTGATCACAGGACAATGCGTGGGGCGTGGCGTCCGCGCGGACTGTTTTTTAATCGCTGTGCAGATGTCAGAATTTATGGTCTTACGGTAAAAAATACGCCCAGCTGGAATATTCATCCTTATTTTTGCCATGATGTCAAGCTCTATGATTTAAACTTATATAATCCATCAGGAATGCCTACGACCGACGGGATAGACCCAGATACCTGTGATGGTGTGGAAATTGTCGGAATAAAAATTTCTGTGGGCGATGATTGTATAGCCATCAAGTCTGGCACTCTTGAACAGGCAAAGAAATATAAATTGGCCTGCAGGAATATTGTCATACGCAATTGTTATATGCGTGATGGTCATGGCGGAGTAGTGTTGGGCAGCGAGCTTTCAGGCGGAATAGAAAATATTTCGGTCAGTAAATGCCTTTTTGAGGGTACAGACCGTGGTCTGCGCATAAAGACTCGTCGGGGTCGAGGAAGAATAGGTGTTACGGATAACATACAGTTCAGCGATATTATCATGAGGGGCGTAAAGACCCCGTTTGTTGTAAATATGTATTATAATATGGGTGACCAGACAGGTCATACGGAGTATGTATATACAACAGAAAAATTGCCTGTTGACGAACGAACCCCGTATATCGGAAGTTTTACTTTTAAGGATATGGTTTGTACTGACGTGGAGTATTGTGCCGGCGCATTCTATGGCTTGCCTGAAGCTCCTATAGCGGGCGTACATTTTGAAAATGTAAGCTTTTCATTCAATAAGGAAGCTGACGCCGGATATCCGGATATGAAAGAACAGAATAAAAAAGTTAAAAATGAGGGGCTGTATTTTTTGTTTGTGGAAAAAGTTAGCTTAAAAAATGTCTTGGTTAATGAGCCTAATGGTCAGCCTGTCATACTTAATGGTGTAAAAGAATTTATTGACGAAAATTAAAGAGGGTGTTTTTTATGAAGTTAACGACTGAAGATACTTATTATGTTGGAGTAAATGACCATAAAATAGATTTGTTCGAAGGAATCTATAAGGTTCCCAACGGTGTTTCATATAATTCGTATGTGATAATGGATGATAAAATTGCAATTATGGACGCTGTCGATGAAAATTTTGGCGACGAGTGGATTGCTAATATCGAGGAAGTGCTTGGCGGTAGGCAGCCGGACTATATTGTAATTCAGCACATGGAACCTGATCATTCTGCAAATGCGTTGTGTTTTGCTCAGAAATATCCTAATGTGAAGGTTGTTGGAAACGCTAAAACTTTTGTTATGCTCAAAGAATATTTTGGAACCGATTTTGCCGAAAATAGAATTGTTGTTGCGGACGGCGATGTGTTGACTTTGGGTAAGCACAACCTTCACTTTATGTTTGCGCCTATGGTGCATTGGCCTGAGGTTATGGTAACATATGACGATTTGACAAAGACCGTGTTTTCTGCTGATGGGTTTGGAAAATTTGGTGCGCTCGATGTGGATGAGGAGCCTTGGGATGATGAGGCAAGGCGCTATTATATCGGTATTGTCGGTAAATACGGTAAGCAGGTCGATGCTGCATTGAAAAAACTTTCGACTCTTGAAATAAATCGTATATGTCCTTTGCATGGCCCTGTGCTTGAAAACGATCTGGCACATTATTTGAGTTTATATCAAAAGTGGGCGAATTATGAATATGAAATAGATGGGATTATGATAGCTTATGCTTCGGTATATGGTCACACGAAAAAGGCTGCGGAGCTTCTTGCCGATGAACTAAAGTCAGTCGGTTGTAATGTCATTTTGCATGATTTAATGCGCGACGATCGTTCAGTGTGTGTGGCGGACGCCTTCAAATATTCAAAACTTGTTATTGCGGGCATTACTTATAATGCAAATCTTTTCCCTGCGGTCAGGGAATTTATTGAAAATCTTACTGAGCGCAATTATCAGAAGAGAAAGGTTGCGTTTATTGAGAATGGAACATGGGCGCCGCTTGCCGCAAAACTTATGCGTGAAAAATTTGCCAAGAGCAACCTTACATATGTAGAGGAAGCAGTAAAGATTTGTGCGGCTCTTGATGAAAATAGCAGGAAACAAATTGATGACTTGGCAAAAGCTCTTCTGGCGTAAAGCTTATTCTATTGAGTTTGGTGCATATTATTAAAAGCAGCGGAGGGGGCAGCAAAGCCTGCACCGAACGGCGCTCATCATAAAATCTGCTGTGTGTTTTTAACTATTTAAGACTTTTACAAAGTACTCTGCCTGTTATAATTATATGATTTGTGCAGCACAATATCGCATTACTTTGGGGCAACGCAAGTTACGCGTTGCCTATTTATATAGTTGTGGTCAAATAGTGATTAAAAATGTATAGAAATTTGAGTGATTGCAATTAAAAATTATTGATTTTTTTATCAGATTGTTGTATTATATTTAAGTAGTTTTAGCTTCCGTAGTTAAATGGATATAACAGCCCCCTCCTAAGGGGCCGTTGTGGGTTCGATTCCCGCCGGGAGTACCAAAAAAAGATAGCCAAATAATTTTGGCTATCTTTTTTTAATTGTGCAAAGTATCAAATTTGTGGTGGGGGGGGAATGGACAATAAATAAAGCCCCCACTTCAGTGAGGGTTATCAATTCAATATAACATTCAAGCCATTGCGTTAAGCTTTTTAGCGAGTCCGGATTTCTTGTTTGCTGCCGTGTTTTTCTTGTAAACACCCTTGCTTACGGCACTGTCAATAAGTGAGCAAACACCGGGGAACATACTCGTTGCAGAAGCTTTATCGCCGGAATTGATGGCTGCAAGGAGCTTTTTGATTGCAGTCTTAACCTCCGACTTAATCATCTTATTCTGAGCAGTCTTCTTTTCGATAACTAAAGTACGCTTCTTTGCGGATTTTATATTAGGCACGTCTATCTCTCCTTTTGGAATAATTTTCAACTCAAATCTTGAGTAATTTTATCATAAAATAATTTTCTTGTAAACTGTTTTTGCCCGCTTTTGAAATTTTTTTAATATTATTTTTAAAACAACAATAATATAGATTATATGTGTGTTACTGATAATGGCGGGAGAGGTCTGGTCTGCGTGTTTGATAGCGGAATAGGAGGACTAAATCTTTTGGATACCTGCGTAAAATTTTGTCCGGATTATGACTTTATGTATTTTGCCGACAACTATAATGTGCCTTATGGCGGTCTGACTCACGGGAAGATAAGCGAACTTGTTTTTGATGTATTTGAAAAAATTGCCGCTTGTAATCCATGTGCTGCAGTGGTGGCGTGCAATACCGTTACTTCACTGTGTATTGCCGATCTCAGAGCAAAGTATAAATTCCCCATTTTAGGTATTCAACCCGCTATAAAGCAGGCCGTTCGCGAAAATGACGGCAAATGTTTAGTGCTTGCAACACCTGCTACGGTCGGCAGTTCTTCATTCACTTCACTCTGCGAATTGCATGGTTGTGGCAGAGTTGAAACGGTCGCTTGCCCTTCACTTGCAGCTTATATCGAAGATCGTATTTTTGATTATCCCGATTTTGATATATCGGGTTTTTTACCCGAGGTTTCGCCTGCGTGCGTTGTGCTTGGATGTACTCACTACATATTTGCCAAACAAAGCATTAAAAGGTATTATTCATGCGAGGTTTTTGATGGGATTTTAGGGACGGCTGACCACTTAAGGAAAATTTTAGCTATAGGTCATGATTATAACCAAAAAATCAATTTTATTGGCGGAGATTTTGTGAAAAATAAAAAAGTATATGATATGTTGCAGGGTAAACTTGTTCAGTAAATGGTTATAATTCACAAAAAATTTAATTTTTTTATTAATTTTTATAAAAAAGTGGTCAAAGGTGGTTGACAGTGGTCAATCTATATGCTATTATTAAATTAGTTAAGTTATATAAGGTACTCTGTCATGGCAATGTTTACGGGTGAATACATCCATCAATTGGATGCGAAAAACCGAATACGCATTCCTGCCAGGTTAAAAAAAGACCTGGGTGACGAGTATTACTTTGCCTTTGGTACCAATCATTGTATTTTTGTTTTTACGAAAGAAAAAATGGAACAGTACCTTGAAGAACTGGGAGCAACAAAAATTTCTGATCTTGAAGCGCAGCGGCGTGTCAGAATGTTTGCTCGGACATGTGTACAAGTAGAGGAAGACAACCAGGGAAGAATAGTTCTGAGTCCGGAGTTCAGACGCCATGCACAGCTCGGTAAGGACGATAAGGACATTGTGGTCTGCGGCGCTGTAAACAGAATCGAGATATGGAACAAGCGCCTGTACGATGAATATATAGCCGGTATGGATGAGAACTATGACCAGTTGTTCTCGCAATTGAACATCTGATGACTACTTTTTCGCATATACCCGTAATGCTCGAAGAATGTATGGAAGGTCTGAGCATTTGTGACGGAGGGCTTTATTTCGACGGAACGGTTGGCGGGGGTAGTCATTCGTATGAAATTCTAAAGCGGTCGTCGCCCGGAGGTAAGTTGATAGCTACAGATCTCGACGAAGATGCTATCGCCGCGGCGACAAAAAAGTTAAGTGTCTTTGCGGATCGTTTCAGGATTTATAAATCCAATTACAAGGATTTTGAGCAAGTTCTTGCTCAGGCAGGAGTCGATAAACTTGATGGCGTTTTATTGGATTTTGGAGTGTCCAGCCACCAGTTAGATACTGCCGAGAGGGGCTTTGCTTACATGAAAAAAGATGCTCCGCTTGACATGAGAATGGACAGGTCGAGCCCGCTGACGGCCGAAGTAATTCTCAATACATTTACTCAGCAGGAAATTGCAAAAATTCTTCGCGTCTACGGTGAAGAGAGGTTTTCCTCACAAATTGCCGCAAGTGTTGTTGCAAAACGCTCTGAAACGCCAATCAGAACATGCGGTCAATTCGTAGAAATAATAGAAGCCAGCATACCGAAAAAATTTCAGCAAAACGGCCCCGTTGCCCGTAAAAGTTTTCAGGCGATAAGAATTGCGGTAAACGGTGAACTCGACGGCTTATATGATTGTGTTGTAGGTCTTACCCGTAGGTTAAAAAGCGGGGGTAGAATAGCAATTTTAACATTTCATTCGCTGGAAGACAGAATAGTCAAACAGGCTTTTAATCAGCTTGAGGCTGATTGTGTTTGCCCAAAGACATTTCCTGTTTGTGTATGCGGCAAGAAGCGTGAAATTAAAATTATTACGAAAAAACCGCTCGTTGCCTCTTTGAAAGAGATGGCAATCAATCCGCGCTCAAAAAGTGCGAAGTTGCGCATAGCACAAAAGATTTAAAAAATAATTAAAAGGAGTAATAATATGGCAGTTGCAACACCCATTCTCGAAAGACAAACCTTGCAACAGCAGTCTGCTTCATCTTCGTTAGATGAATTGCATAATGCTCAGATCAAGGAAAATTACAGAAGACTGATGGATGCTAATTTTGCTGGCAATGGTTCCAGGAACGGGTCGGCTGCAATAAGCAAAGAGCAGGCTTTGGAAGAATTACGTGCCAGCATTTTGCGCCATGATAAATCTTCTCATCAAGAGGTTATCAATCTTGGGCAGCCTGTCATGCCGGGACCTGTAATGCAGCAGACAGGCGTTCAGCCTCAGCCCATACAGCAGCCCATACAGCCTGTTCAGGTTGTTGATGCCGTTCGGACTGCACAGCCTCAGCCTGTTCAGACCCAGCCCTATTTAGTTACCAACGCCCGTGCAGATTCTGATTTATTTCGTGCAGACAGTCCTATAAATCAGCACAGGCCTGTTGTTGCTGAAGCTCCTGCAGGTAAAGTTGAAGAGGACGAAAATGAAGATTTGCGTCCCACAATGACGACTATTCAGTATAAGAATATTACTGAAAGCGATAAGCGTGAAATACGTGCCATGGCCAATGAGCAGAGGAATAAACACGTCCTTGAAAGGCGCGATAAAATAATTATTGCTACTTTTGTAAGCATTGTTGTTGCGCTCTTTGTGCTTGTCATTGTAAATTCGGCGGTCATAGCAGGGCTGAACGGTGAGCTTAGCACTATACAGACTAACCTGAATATAGCTAGTGAAACATTTGACAGCATTGTATCGCAGATAGCTGATTTGACAAGCATGGAAAGCATTGCTAATTATGCTCAGGCTAATGGTTTGGTTTTGCCGTAAAAAGGAGTATTGAAAATTAAAAAATCTAAGTTTTCTTTAACTATTCTACAAAAGAGGTTATTGTCAGTTACTTTGGCAATAACCTTTATTTTTTTCGTAATAATGGCTCGCTTTTTTTATATTCAGATAATTTGGGGGGAGGAGCTTGTCTTGCGTGCCGTTGACCAGTGGAACAGGGAGATACCTGTTATAGCCGCACGCGGAGGTATCTACGACAGAAATGGTCAGCAGCTTGTCGGTAATGTGACGACATACAGTGTATTCGCTCGTCCCAATTCGATAGAGGATAAGGAATATGCGGCCAAGGTACTTTCGGCAATATTCAATGTCAGTGAGAGTACAATATCAGATAAACTAAGCAAAAATGTTTCAGAGATAGTTGTTGCCCGTCAAACAGATGAAGCGTCAATTCGTCAATTGATTTTAAGTAATTTGAATGGAGTGTACTATGCGAGAGATAATACCCGCATATACAGTTATAACGATGCACTTTGTCAGGTGCTTGGTTTTATATCGAGCGACGGGTTGGGGTTGACAGGGATAGAAAGTGTATATGATAATGTGCTAAGCGGAACCGATGGCGAGATATTGTATTCAACTGATATTGTCGGCAACGAAACCGAAAAAACAAGTATAGTGTATAAGAGCGCGGTGGACGGCGACAATGTAAGATTGACGATAGATATAGATATTCAGCTTGCAGCTGAACAGGCCATACGCGAAGTCTATGAAAGCAGTAATGCCAAACAGGCTTCATGTATCGTGCTCGACCCAAACAATTTTGAAATACTTGCCATGGTCAATTACCCGTCTTATGATCTGAATGATGTTCCCCGCGATGATAGCGAACTTCTGAACGCGCTTTCACGCAACACCATGGTGTGCGATATATATGAACCCGGTTCAACATTTAAAGTTTTGACTGCGGCGGCAAATTTGCAGGAACATTTAAACGGTAATAGCGCGGCATTTTCGCCTACATATATATTTAACAGTAGTCGTACGCGCTCGGTTGATGGTACAACAATAAAGTGTTGGTCAGACCATGCCAATGGCAAACATTCCTCACAAACGCTCGCTGAAGCCCTAAATAATAGCTGCAATCCATGTTTTACCGATATTGCGTTGTCTCTCGGCACAGATGTACTTTATGAATATCTTGAAGCGTTCGGTTTAGGGAATGTAACGGGGATAGATTTTTCGGGTGAGGCGTTGGGTATGCTTGTGCCTAAATCGCTTGTGCGCGATTGCGATCTTGCCAGAATAGGCTTCGGTCAAACTATTGCTGTAACAGGGTTGCAGCTTGCCTGTGCTGTTGCCTCTGTTGTTAATGGCGGATACTACTATGTTCCGCATCTGCTCAAGAGCATTATATCATCAGACGGGCAAGTTGTCGAGGAAAACGAGCCCGTTCTCAAAAACACAACAATTAGCGCCGAAGCTTCGGCACTGCTCTGTCAGATGCTTGAGGGCGTGGTGACGGAGGGGAGTGGTAAAAATGCTTATATTGAAGGCTACCGCGTTGCGGGTAAGACGGGTACGGCGCAGAAGTATGAAAACGGTGCCGTGGCGGCAGGCAAATACGTGTCGTCGTTTATTGGTTTTTTTCCTGCCAATGATCCGCAGTACCTCGCGCTCGTCATAGTTGACGAGCCTGAGGGTTCATACTACGGCAGTACAGTTGCCGCGCCTGTGGCAAAAGCTATTTTTGAAGATATAATTGCTATAAAAAATATAGAACCATTTGTATAAGAAGGTTATTATGAAACTTAGTCAGCTGTTAAATTGTATAAACTACAAAAGAATAATAGGCAATGCCGATGTATCTGTGACGGGCATTTGCTCTGACAGCAGAAAGTTAAATTTCGGTGAGGTTTTTATTTGTTATTCGGGCGGGCATGTCGATTCACATGCCTATGCCTCAGAGGCAGTTGAACGTGGAGCAAGCGCAATAGTCTGTCAGCACCCTTTAGAGTTGTCTGTAACACAGGTCATTGTAGAGGAAGGGCGGGCGACGATTGCACCCTTGGCACGGGCTTTTTATGGCTATGCAGATAAAAAACTTAGCATTGTTGGGGTGACGGGTACAAACGGCAAGACTACAACGACGTACATGTTGAAGTCTATTTTTGATGCTGCAGGCTATAAAACGGCGGTTATAGGTACATTGGGTATTTTATATGAAGATAAATATATTTCTCCGGAATTGACGACGCCCGACCCTATATTTTTACATTCTGTGTTTGCTGACATGGTTCATTGCGGCATATCATATATTTTCATGGAAGTTTCTGCCCATGCGCTTTATTATGGCAAGGTTGAGGGGATTCACTTCAAAAATTCAATATTTACAAATTTAACGCAGGATCATCTCGACTTTTTTTGCAATATGGATGCGTATGCGGAGGCAAAGCGCAAACTTTTTGAGGATGGTGTATGTGATCTTGCGATAGTAAATTCCGATGACGAGTATTGCTATAAAATGAGCGACGGGTCAGCATCTTTAAGTTACGGATTGGAAAATCCTGCCGATACATTTGCAATAGATTTGTGCGAAAGCATAGATGGTTCGGATTTTGTAATAAATCTTAACGATGAGCTTTACGATATCCATCTGAACATGCCGGGCATACATAACGTTTACAATGCGCTTGCGGCGGCAACATGCGCTTATGCTTCCGGTATTGCGATAGATGTTATAGCCAAGGGTCTTGCAGGGCTTAAAGGTGTAAGCGGAAGGTTGGAAAAGGTGGCTGAATATAATGGCGGATACATTTTTGTCGATTTTGCTCATACGCCGGACGGGTTAGAAAAATCTCTGTCAAGCCTGCGTAAGTTGTGTGACGGAAAGTTGTATTGCGTGTTTGGTTGCGGAGGTAATCGTGACAAGGCAAAGAGGCCGCTGATGGGGGAGGTTGCGGCAAAGAATTCGGATTTTCTTATTGTGACTTCAGATAATCCACGCTTTGAGGACGCCTATGACATTATCAGTCAAATAGAACCGGGAATTCAGAAAGTCGGAACGCCTTATGTGACGATAAGCGACAGGGAAATGGCCACTGAACATGCTGTAAATTTATTGAAAAAGGGCGACCTTTTGCTTGTTGCCGGCAAGGGCGGTGAGACTTATCAGGAGATTATGGGTATAAAACATAGCTATAATGATAATATGATAATAAAAAAAATAATAGGCAGTCTGACGTGAATTATCTTATCTGCATCATCGTTTCGTTTTTATTATCGCTTACCCTGACTGCGGCGCTGTTGCCGCTACTTAAAAAACTCAAAGCAGGGCAGTATATTTTATCTTATGTAAAAGAACATGCAACAAAGGGCGGTACGCCCACTATGGGTGGATTGGCCTTTGTTGCAACCATTATTATTGTTTCATTTACCTTTTATGGGTTTTCAAGCAATAAAATAAATCTCATTCTGTTCATTACGTTGGGTTTTGCAATAGTCGGTTTTATCGATGACTTTCTCAAAATCTCCCGCAAGGAGAATGAGGGGTTAAGGCCCTACCAAAAAATAATTTTCCAGCTGGCGATTTCCGTTATCGCCGCTGTTTATTGCTATGTAAATAGTATTACGTCTGTCATGGTACCATTTTTTCGGGGCTTTAGCGTGGATTTGGATTGGGCAATCATTCCTTTGGTTGCATTTGTATTCATTGCTACGGTCAATTGTGTAAATCTGACAGACGGCCTGGACGGTTTGGCAGGCGGAACTTCTATGGCGTATCTTGCTGTTTTGGGTGCTGCGCTCGTCATTACGGGTGTCGGGGGTGAAATGATTGCATTCTCAGCAGTGGGAGCGCTTTCGGCGTTCCTGCTTTTTAATTGCAACAAAGCTTGTATTTTTATGGGCGATACGGGTTCGCTTGCATTGGGCGGTCTTATCTCCGCTCTCTCTGTATTTACTGAAAACGTCCTGTATATTCCCATCCTCGGTATAATGTTTGTGTTGTCAGGCATATCCGTCCTTGTTCAGGTAATATATTATAAAAGAACGAAGCGCAGGGTGTTTCTGATGGCTCCGATCCATCATCATTTTCAGATGAAAGGTTTTTCTGAAAGTAAAATATCGTATGTATATTTTTTAATAACCTCGCTCGTGGGAATGATTTGTCTGTTATTTGTGTGAGGTAGAATGTATTTTAAGGGACAAAAATTTTTAGTGGCGGGCATATCGCGGTCGGGCGAGAGTTGCGCCCGTTTTTTACTCAACCGAGGCGCGGTCGTATATCTCTACGACGACATCGTGGATGATAACGTGGCAGGAATCATGAAGGAATTAAAAGGTCTTGGCGCAATCGAGGCAACAGCACAGGCCTTTGAGGATGCAGTTCATTTGTGCGATATATTAGTTTTGAGTCCTGGAATTCCCATCGATAATCCTCTTCCTGTCGCCTTCCGTCGTTTGGGTAAACTTATAATCGGGGAGGAGGAGCTGGCTTCGCTTTTTTTGCGGGCTACGGCGATAGCCGTCACGGGTACCAACGGGAAGACGACTACGGTGTCCATGATAAATAAAATGCTGGCAGACTGCAACAAAAAATCTTTGGCATGCGGCAACATCGGTGAGCCTACTCTGAATGTCGTTGAGCGATTGGGCTTTGACGATTTTGCCGTAATCGAAATATCGTCTTTTCAGCTTGAAACGCTTTCAAGTCTGCGACCTCATATCGCTGTCATAACAAATATTTCTGAAGACCATCTTGACCGTCATTATAACATGGAAAACTATGTGTTTCTGAAGAGCAAGCTTGTCCGCAATCTGCGCCAAAGCGAATACGCCGTTTTGAATTATGATGATGAGCGTGTGCGTGCATTTTCCTCAATTACTAAAGGGAAGATTGTCTTTTATTCCGTCAGACACAAGATTGACGGTGTCTTTGCCGAAGATGGGATATTTTATTTTGGAGATAAAAAACTTTTCAGCGTAGATAAATTGTCTGTTAGCGGTGAGCACAACATATATAACTCGCTCGCTTGCATTGCTGTTGCTATAATCCTGGGTTTGGATATTGACATCGTCATTCAGTCACTCTGTGCATTTAAGGGGGTCAAGCACAGAATAGAAATTGTAGGAAATGTTAACGGCGTAAACTACATAAATGACAGCAAGGGTACAAACGTTGACGCCACTCTTAAAGCGGTTGAAAGTATGTCGGCTCCTACAATTTTACTATTGGGCGGTAAGGACAAAGGATACGACTATGAACCGCTGTTCGAAGGGGTGACAAAAAGTGTGGTGATACATGTCATAATGTATGGAGAGAACAGGTATAAAATTTTGAATGCCGCACTCCGTTGCGGGTTCGTTGATTTTTCTGTGTGCCGCTACATGAATGAAGCTGTAATGCTCGCAAAGTGCTATGCTCAAAGCGGACAATGTGTTTTGCTCAGCCCGGCCAGTTCGAGTTTTGATGAGTTTAAAAATTATGAAGAGCGCGGCGAAAAATTTGCGGAAATAGTACAAGGCTTTGCCGATGAATAAGCTGTCTTTAGTCAAGCCTCAAAAGCCCGGTGATCTACCCTTGATGATATGCGTCATCGGCATGGCGGTGTTCGGGTGTGTAATGATTTACTCGGCGAGCAGTTATGTCGGCGAAGTTCAGTATGGCGATAGTTTTTACTTTGTGAGTAAACAGATAGCTGGTGTTGTAATCGGCTCTCTCGCAATGGCGTTTACAGCGTTTTTTCCATATAAAAGACTTGTCAGGCTTAAAATTCCGTTGGCTGTAATTTCACTCATGCTTCTTGTACTCGTCTTTATTCCGGGTGTGGGGGTCACAAATTATGGTGCCACGCGCTGGATAGGCTTTGGCGCGTTTACTATCCAACCGTCAGAAATTGCAAAATATGCTTTTGTGCTATTTGCCGCCGCGCATTTTGCAAAAAATTATAAATATTCGCGGACAATCAAAGGTGTAGCGCCTGTATTGGTGTTTGGTATTTTGTTATGCGTGTTAATTATTGCTGAGCCGAACATGTCGATAACCATGTGCGTTGGATTGTTGATGCTTATAATGGTTTTCCTGAGCGGGACAAATCTTAAAACTTTTGCTTTTATGCTTGTTCCCTGCATACTCGCTATACCCATATTGATTGTACTTGAACCGTACAGGCTGCAACGTCTTAGCGCATTTATCGACCCGTGGGCTTCACCACGCGAGGAGGGGTATCAATTGATACAATCACTTTATGCGCTCGGCAATGGCGGATGGTTTGGCGTCGGTTTATTTAATTCAACACAAAAATATCGTTTCTTGCCGTTTGCTGAAAGTGATTTTATATTATCGATTATGGGAGAAGAGCTTGGCTTTGTCGGTCTGCTCGTTTTCTTTTTCGTTTGCCTTTTTATAATTTGGCGCGGCGTTGCAATTGCGCGCAAGTGCAAGGATACTTTTGGTTATCTGCTCGCGGCAGGAATAACTTTGGTATACGGCATACAGGTGATTGTCAACGCTCTTGTCGTCAGCGGAACGATTCCGCCAACGGGTTTGCCCTTGCCGCTGGTCAGCAGCGGCAACACTTCGCTTATAATCACAATGGCATCAATGGGAGTTTTATATAACATTTCAGCAAATAATTAACAAGCGCATATAAAAAACCATATAATAGAAGTAAAGCAGCCTGAAAAATTTTGTTCGGGCTGTTCGGCATTTTTTACATATACGGGGTTAATAATGGATAAGTACATGATAAACGGAGGGCGGCGCCTCGAAGGCAGCGTGCGTATTCAAACGGCAAAGAACTCCGTACTGCCGATTTTGGCTGCGGCGGTACTGACTGACGAATTGATTACCGTTTTGAATGTTCCGGATATAACCGATGTGAGCAATATGGTCAAAATTCTAGGCTGTCTTGGTTGTAAGGCTGTCTACAGTGAGAACAATCTGATTATTGACAGTTCCTCGGCCGACAATTTTGAAATACCGAGCGCGCTTGCGCATGAATTACGCTCATCGGTATTTTTGCTCGGTTCGGTTATCTCCCGCTTTCATAAAGCTAAAATTGCATATCCAGGCGGCTGTGATATAGGTTTGCGGCCTGTCGATTTGCATCTTATCGGACTAAAAAGGCTCGGCGTTGAGATAACCGAAAGTAACGGCTACATACTTTGCAGGTGTGAAAAATTGGTTGGGGATGAAATTATGCTCGATTGTCCAAGCGTAGGCGCAACGGAAAACATTATGCTTGCGGCAACCAAAGCTGAAGGCACTACAGTAATTAAAAATGCCGCACGAGAGCCGGAAATAGAAGATCTGCAAAATTTTTTAAACTCTATGGGTGCGAATGTGCGCGGAGCTGGTACGGGGACTATAGTGATAGACGGCGTAAAAAAGTTGCGCGGTTCGGTCTATCAACCCATAGCTGACCGCATTGAGGCGGGAACTTTTCTGATTACCGCGGCGATGTGTGGCGGAAATGTCGAACTTGAAGGAATAAATGCCGAAAATTTAAGTTCGCTTTTACATAAACTTAGGGAAAATGGTTGCAAACTTCGTATAAAAAATGATAAAATAAATATCAGAAGCGAGAAGAAACTTGTTTCTGTCAAGAGTATAGAAACTCAGCCCTATCCGGGATTTCCCACAGATTTGCAGGCACAGATGACGGCGCTTTGTTGCGTATGTTCGGGGCATACTCTTATTACGGAGAATCTGTTTGAAACGCGTTTTAAGTATGTTCCTGAGCTTCGCAAGATGGGCGCGGATATTACGGTCGTCGACCGTTGCGCTTTTGTGCGCGGCGTTGCCGTGCTGAAAGGGGCCGTTACTGTTGCACATGACTTGCGCGGCGGCGCAGCACTCGTTATTGCTGCAATGGCTGCAGAAGGGGATAGCGAGGTTCTGAATATCTCCCATATTGACAGAGGTTATTCGCGCTTTGAATATAAACTTGCAATGCTTGGTGCGTCAATCAAACGCGTAAGTGTCTGAAAAAATTATGAACGGGTACATAAGGAAAGTTGTTTCAATTGTTTTGGTATTGATATTTTGTGTTACTGTGATTGCCGGAGCAAGTACCATCTTATCCGTCAGGAACATTAATATAGAATACGTTTATTATTCCTCGGAGGAGGGCGGTGAGTCATTTGCTTACGAAGAATATGCCGTTGTATGTGATAATCTTAACTCTCTGAAGGGCAAAAATTTAATATTCTTGGATGATTCAGACGTTACGGACTGCGTCAGTGGAAACTTTGTCTATCTGGAAAGTTTTGAAAAGGTATTCCCTTGTACAGTTAATGTCGTTCTCAAGGAAAAGCTTGAACAGTACTCAAGGCCTAACGCTTCCGGCGGCTATGATATATATGATTCCAATGGCGAATTTATTGAAACAAGGGAAGAAAATATTAACCCGGTTGATTCAAGTCCTAATGTTTTGATAGATATCGATGATGATCAGGTCTTTTCTATCGCGGTTGAAATATGCACTTATTTTAAAGAGCAGTTCGGCTCGTTGCGTAATCTCGTAAAAACGGTTACGGCAAGCTATGACTCCGTGCTGGATACTACGCATATGATATTGACCCTTTACAGCGGATTAACCATTGACATTTCTGATTATGAAGAATATGCAGAGGAAAAAATATCAAAAGTGTATGAAGTTTACTCTCAACTTCAGGACAATTTAAAATTGCGCGGCTCTATATTTGCCGTAAGTCTGAATGAGGGGGTTGACGGAAATTGCGCGGCGGAATATTTCGGGACTTAAATATTTGAACTAAAATTACACAAAAAAATACTTATTTTGCGGCTTAATTTCTGTAATTAAGCCGCTTTTTCAATATTATTTTTGTTGACTTTTAAGCTTTACTATTATATAATTATTCCATAATTTGTGTAATAACAATTGCGAGGGGAAAACTTAAAGTTGCGTAACAAAAGTGTGGCGGTATTGGATATTCGCTCGTCTGAAGTCTGTGCGGCGATAGGAGAGAGAGGGGTCAACAATACCTTTATTGTTAAAACTAAATATTCCTGCTCGTTCGATGGTTATGCTGACGGCGAACTTTTGGACACAAAAAGTTTTAACTCTGCCGTAAAGCAAGTTATCAAGAATGCGCTGTCTGCATCGGGAGAGAATTTTTCCCGCTTCTATGTCGGAATACCAGGGGAGTTTCTCAAAGTAAAAATAACCGACAGCGAGATATCTTTCCCTTCTTCGCAGAAAATAAAAGATTCGCATGTTTACTCCGTGTCCGAAATGGCTGAGCCTAAGGAAGGCAATAAGGGCTATAGCGTAATAGAGAGAAGTCCTGTCTACTATGTCCTTTCGGATAAGAGGAGGGTGATAGACCCTGTAGGCAGCGTTACAGACAGTCTTAAAGCAAAGATAAGTTGGTTTTTATGTAAAAATTCCTTTGCTCAAAGTGTTGTCAATGCCTTTAAACCTTTTGGGCAAGTGCGTTTAAAATTTGTTCCTTCATCACTCTCTCAATCTTGTTATCTGATTGATCCGAGAGTGCGTGATTCGCATGCCATCCTCATAGATATAGGTTACATATCGTCCAATTTCAGTGTCGCGTATGGCAACGGTATTTTGTTCAATCAGGCTTTTTCTGTAGGCGTAGGACATATAGCGGCCTTTCTTATGGACGAGCTTGATATACCGTTTGATGTCGCAATGCAGATAATGTCCTGCATAAATCTCAATGCAAGGGGAAACCTTGCCTCCGTGCAGGAAGTGAGGCATGGCGATATGGTGTACAACTTTTCTGTAGCTGCTTTACGTGAAATTATTTGCGAAGGGCTGGATGGAATATGTGAAATGATTGAGGAATGCAGGCGAGCCTTCACCGCAAAGGATTTATCCAGCGTCCCTGTTTATGTGACGGGCGAATGTGTCAGAACCATACGCGGAACTGTCGAATATATGTCGGGTCGCTTGGGGTGCGCGGTAGAAGTAGTTTCACCTAAAGTTCCTTATTATGATAAACCAAAGTTTTCTTCGCTGTTCAGTCTGCTTGATGCGGCACTCAGCGATAACGAAAATAAATAAAAATATAACAAAATATATCGTTTAGCACATTTACGGAGGTCAAGAAATGTTCGGAGGTCAAGAAATGTTCAATGATCAAGCAGTCAACAATATATCTGGCAGAGCCAGAATTAAAGTAATTGGCGTCGGTGGTGCCGGTAATAATGCCGTAAACCGTATGTTGGAGGCTGGTATCAGTAGCGCTGAATACATAATCGTCAATACAGATAGCCAGATTCTCGCGCTCTCCACCTGTGAGAATAAGGTTCAGATAGGTAGCCAGCTCACCAAAGGCCTGGGCGCTGGTGCGGATCCCGATATCGGCAGAGCCGCAGCCGAGGAGAGCAAAGATATACTGACGGATCTGATTAAAGGTACAGATTTGTTATTCATTACTGCAGGTATGGGCGGCGGTACAGGTACCGGTGCAGCACCTGTTATTGCAAAAATTGCAAGGGATATGAAAATTCTCACCGTTGCAGTTGTTACAGAGCCTTTTGCCTTTGAAGGCAGAAAGAGATTGGAAAATACCGCAAAGGGTCTTGAAAATCTTAAAAAGTATGTCGATACCCTTGTAATAATTCCCAATGACAAGATAAGAACGGTTGTTCAGAAAAACACCCCCATGGTCGAAGCTCTGCGCGTGGCAGATGAAATCTTGAAGCAGGGTATAAGGGGAATTACTGAGCTGATTGTTAACCCTGCACTTATCAATCTTGACTTTGCCGATGTAAAGGCAATTCTTAAGGATAGGGGCATAGCTCATCTCGGCGTAGGTGTAGCTAAGGGCGATAACAGAATTATTGAAGCTGTTCGTGTAGCAGTAAATAGTCCTCTGCTTGAAACAACTATCGAAGGCGCGCGCGGTGTAATTCTTAATGTTGTTGGCGGCAACGATCTTACATTTGAAGAAGTTGCGGACGCAGCCGAACTTGTACGTAGCGTTGTAGACGCATCTGCTAATATTATCTTTGGTGCTCGTATCGATCCCAATGTCCAGGATGAAGTTGAAGTAACTGTAATTGCAACAGGATTCCCCGGATTTGAAACAAAGAAGGAGGACGATCAGCAGAAGTCTTACACCAAATCTCTCTATGGTTCACAGCAGAGCTTTGGTGGTCGTATGCCCATTAACAATGATCCTTACTTCGGTCGTCGTCAGACTTCAGGACAAGTTTCCAATTTGCTTAATCAGGCAGGACAGGCTCAGCAGAGTACCCGTACTCAACAGTCTACTCAGTCGTTCTATTCACACCAGTCTCAGCAGTCTGCACAGTCGCAGAATCGTGCTCAATCGTCCGGTTATCAGCAGGGTTACGCTCAACCCCAGCAGAGCTATTCTCAGCAGGGATATGCACAGCCTCAGCAGCAGAGCTACGCTCAACAGAGTTATGCTCAGCCCCAGCAGAGCTATTCTCAGCAGGGATACGCACAGCCTCAGCAGCAGAGCTATTCTCAGCAGGGATATGCACAGCCTCAACAGCAGCAAGGCTACGCCCATCAGGGATATGCACAGCAGCCTGTTCAGTCACAGCAACCCACTCAATCGCAGTATTCTTCCCAGACTTCAGAAGATGTGACAATTGAACGTCCTAGCGATAAGAATGTGCCTAAGTTTGCCCGTATGCTCAAGAATCTTGGCAGACATGGCAATGAATAATATTATCGTTTAATATTGAAATATTAGTTAATGTATTCGGCCCCTTTGAGTAAACTCAAAGGGGCCTTATGCAGTGGTTTATAATTTCATTCATTGAGCGAATAAATAGCGATTTTTGTCATAATATTGTATGATCGGCAATAAAATGACAATATGGTAGATATGCTGTTATCAAACGCGAACACTTTTTATTTTGTCGGAATAGGCGGCGTAAGTATGAGCGCTCTTGCAAAACTATTGCTATGTATGGGCAAGTCCGTCTATGGATGTGACAGGGTGCGCAACGAATATGTCATTGAATTGCAGTTAAAAGGGGTGGGGATAACTTTTACGGCAGATGATAATAAAATCGATGCTTGCGACGTCGTAGTATATACGGACGCTGTAAAGGAGGACGATCTGCATATTAGGCGTGCTGTAAAGAATAATAAGGCCCTTTTGTCAAGGGGACAATTGCTTGCCGCGGTAAGCCGTTGCTTTAATTTTACAATTGCGATTGCAGGGTGTCACGGTAAAACTACATGCACAAGTATGTTGGCGCATATATTTGCGTGTGCAGACAAGCAATTTTCTGCTCATATAGGAGGTAATGATTTATCATTCGGCAACTGCCGTGTTGCAGGTTATGATTATTTTATAACAGAGGCTTGTGAATATGGCAAAAATTTTCTTTTTCTTAACCCTGACATCGGAGTCATCCTCAATAGCGATATAGATCATCTTGAATGTTATTCAGGAGAGGACGACCTCATCAATTCATATACCAGATTTGCAGATAACTCGGAAAAATGTATATGTTTGCATAATGACAGGTGCAGGTGTGGCGAAGTAACTTTTGGTTTGGACGAAACGGCTGATTTCAGTGCAAAAAAGATTAAATCGGATAAAGGTAAATATTCTTTTGATATTTACGAACGGGGCAGAAAGATATGTTCCGTTTCGCTCAATGTTTATGGGCGGCACAATATATTCAATGCGTTGGCAGCGGCCGCAACCGCCAGACTGTCGGGAATAATGGCTGAACCAATTGAAAAGGGATTAAACAGATTTTCAGGGGTTGCAAGAAGGTTTGAAAAACTTGGTAAAGTAAATGGCTGTGATGTTATTGCCGATTACGCTCATCACCCGCGTGAAATTAAGGCCGTGCTGCGTACAGCAACGGAAGTAACCGATAACGAAATTTATGTCATCTTTCAGCCTCACACATACAGCAGGACTAAAAATTTATTCGATGATTTTGTGGCATGCCTTTCAGGTATAGATCATCTGCTCATTTACAAGACCTTTGCCGCAAGGGAGTATTTTGACGCTGAAGGGAGTGCGCTCACGTTGGCAAACGCAATAGACAATTGTATATATGCCGAATGTCCTCAGGATATAAAATATTATTTAAGGGATATAAAGCAGAGTGATAAAATATTTGTGTTGGGGGCGGGGGATATCTATAATATTGTAAGGGAAATTTTAAACTAAAATTCTATTTCCGCATTACGTTGTGCGCAGGCATAGACAAAATCAATAAATTGTTTTGCCCGCCTGGGTGACCTTCCTCCTTTAATTATGGCCCAACGTTCGGCCAAAGCTTTAAGTTCGGAGCGGTCTGTTGTTAAATTTCTGTCATCGGCAAGCTGTTCGACAATAGAAAGATATTGTTCTTTCCCTGTATTTGAAAATAAAACCGTCAGTCCGAACCTGTCCGAAAGGGATAGCTGTTCTGCCATCGAATCTCCGGGATGAATGGCGTTTTCTCTGTCGGAAAAGTTTTCTTTTATTATGTGGCGGCGGTTAGATGTGGCAACAATCATCATGTTATCGTTATTGTTGCTGACCGATCCCTCCAACCCGACTTTAAAAACTGAAATTTTATCATCACATTCGCTCAGGGAAATATCATCTATAAAAACTATAAACTTGAGAGGGGTATCAGCAATAAGCTCGCGTATTTTTGCAATGCTTGAAATATTCTCTTTGTCTATTTCGATAATTCTCAGGCCGTCCTCAAAATATTTATTCAGCATTGCGTGAATTGTCGATGATTTGCCTGTGCCTCTGTCTCCGTAAAGAAGCATATTTGCATAGGGCAGACTGTTGATAAAATTAGTCAGGTTATCGTCAATCTGCTTTTTCTCACCTTCGTAATTTTTTAGTTCATTCAATGTAATAGATGAGGTGTTGGGTATGGGTGTAAGTTGACCGTTCTCATAGGTAAACGCCTTATATACAATGAACTGCCCGTAGCCATGAGCGGCATAATAATCTATAAGATTTGCAGCTGTTCTTTCGTTATCTTCACTATCAAAGGGGGGGATAACGTTTCCCAGATTAAAGTGTTCGTCGCTCGAAAATGACATGGCCGCATTAAAAATTTTATCCAAATCTTCAATATAGGCGTCAAGTAAATAGGCAGACGGAGTATTCCCGTTGGCGCATGTGCGGGAAAAGGCATTCTCGTTTAAAAGAATTTTGCTACAAAGTTTTTCCATAAAGTCATTTTCGGCTCCGCAGTCATACAGCTCATAGTAAAAATCTTCCATGGCATGGCTGTCGTACGCATTGACAAATGAACGAAAAAGTTTGTCGTTGTATAAACTGCGCAATACTGTCAGTTTTATTGAATAATTATTCATAACTTCTGCATCCGTATAATCTTTTTTTAATGATTATATAACATAAACGGTCATTATGCAATTTTTTTATGCGAAACATTTTAATAATTTTGCATAAATTTTTAATATCGCTTGACTTAGGTAAAGAATGACTATATAATTAAGACATATAATTTTTGGGAGGAAATATTGTATGGCTAAAATTTATTACCAGTCAGATTGTGATATTCATTCATTAAATAATAAAACGGTTGCAATAATTGGCTATGGCAGTCAGGGACATGCACACGCTCTGAATTTAAGGGAGAGTGGAGTGCATGTAATAATCGGTCTGCATGAAGGCGGTAAGTCGTGGCCCAAGGCAGAGGCCGCCGGGTTCGAGGTTTACACCGTTGCCGAAGCAACAAAGCGTGCAGATGTGGTTATGATACTCATCAACGATGAAAGACAGGCCAAAGTTTATAAAGAGAGCATTGCGGATAACCTTAAGGACGGTGCGGCGCTTGCATTTGCGCATGGATTCAATATTCACTTCAAGCAGATAGTTCCTCAGCCCAATATTGATGTCTTTATGATTGCTCCCAAGGGACCCGGCCATACGGTTCGTTCGGAGTATCAGGAAGGCAAAGGTGTTCCCTGTCTTGTCGCTATAGAGCAAGATTATACAGGGAAAGCCCTTGACATTGCTTTAGGGTATGCCGCAGGTATAGGCGGCGCAAGGGCGGGCGTGCTTGAAACAACTTTTAAATGCGAAACGGAAACAGATTTGTTTGGTGAGCAGGCTGTTCTTTGCGGCGGCGTCACTGCGCTTATGAAAGCAGGGTTTGAAACGCTTGTTGAAGCGGGTTATGACCCCAGAAATGCGTACTTTGAATGTATTCATGAGATGAAACTGATCGTCGACCTTATTTACAAGGGCGGATTTTCTATGATGAGGTATTCCATTTCCGATACGGCTGAATATGGTGATTACGAAACCGGTAAACGCCTGATAACAGACGAAACTAAAAAGGAGATGAAAAAGATCCTTGAAGAGATTCAGGATGGAACCTTTGCTTCGAAATGGATAGCTGAGAATAATAATGGCAGGGCGCATTTCATAGCTAAGCGCAATCTGGAGGCTTCGCATCAGCTTGAAGAAGTAGGCAAGGAAATCAGAGCCATGTATTCATGGAATGATGACGATGATTTAATTAAAGCCGAGGAAGGAAAGAGATAAATCTTTAACAACTAATGTTATAGTTGCGCGCGGACTGATAGCCGCGCGCATTTTGTATGCGAAAAAGACGTAATCTATTTACAATAAATTACCGCCATTTTGTTGTTTTTTTATGGCATAGATGGTATAATATCTAATACCATAATATATATTAACGGAGTGTGTTTCGTGAAGAAAGACGATAATAATAAGCGTTCATATATTTTTACGCGCGAAACGTTCGGAATGACTGTTTTGTTATTCAGTGCGCTCATGCTTCTTATAATAGCGACTTCTGATACCATTTTTTCAGGCCTCGGCAAAGCCGTTTGTACCTTTATGTATGGAACATTCGGCTATGGCAGCTATCTTGTTGTTGCGGCACTGGCTGTTTTAGGCGTCTGGCTTGCCTTCGATAAAAAACCTAAAGTAAGGCTGCGTATGTCGGCGATGATCGGCTTGACGATCACAATGCTGTTCATGCTCTTTCACGCGGTTACCTCGCGTGATTTTACAATGAGTAGCTTTGGCGCATATCTTTCACAATGCTATTCTGAGGCAGAGGCAGGATATGCCGGTTACACATTTGGCGGAGCGGTGTCGGGCTTGCTTGTCTATCCAATTGCAAATGGAACAACATTTGTTGGCGCTTATATAATCTTTTCAGTCCTGTCAGCTTTATGTATATATTTGACGACGCTCGTCGTTCGTGCCGAAATTATGTCGCGCGGAGGGAAGGTTAAGACTGTTAAGCCGTCGCAAAAGGTAAATAATAATCTTTCGCAGGTAAATGATCCCAATGTTGTCAACGATAATATGTACTCGGTGGCAACAGGCAATGAAATTGTCAATAATTTTCAAACAGCTCAGCCTGAACCTGCATATTTCCCGCCTCAGCAACAGGACTATTTTCCTCAACAGGAATTTGTCGACATGCCCCCGCAGGATTTTTATGCTCCTCCCCAAGATATTATTCAGCCTCAGCAGGATAAGGGTTATGTTTCGTTATTCGACCAAATAGCTTATCAGCGTAGTAGCAGCGAGGATGACAGATTTTCAAGTGAAAATTTAGGCAGAAAGATCATCTTCGAGAAAGGTGAATTTGCCGCAGAGAGTTATCGCAGAAATATGATCTTTGATGAAGATTCATATTTTAATCGTCCTGTTCAACATTCAGAGCCTGTAAGCAGTTCTTTATCATCAAGTTCTGTAAGTAGTTCTTCTGGGTATGTAAGCAGTGCTTCATCATCAAGTTCTGCAAGTAGTTCTTCTGGGTATGTAAGCGGTGCTTCATTATCAAGTTCTGTAAATAGTTCTTCTTCTGGTTCTGTAAGCAGTTCTTTTTCGACTGTGAATAGCAGCAGTTCTTCGCCTTTGTTGTCGTCATCGGCCACATATCAGCAATCTCGGTCTCAGGCGCAACCCCAACAACAGGCGCAAGTTTCATCTGTTGCGCCGCAACCTCAGACGACTAAACTTGATACATATCCTCAAAGCTATTCTGATAGTTATACCAAAGAAGTGGAGGAGCGTGAACAGGAAGTAACATCAATGCCATCTTATATCTATGGTGACAAGCCTGCGGATAGTCTTGATGATTTTTTCTCAAGCAATGATTCAGATGACTTTTCGGACTATGACGAGCCGACAAGTTTTGTTGATGATAGTATTTATGAAGATTTCAATAATTCAGAGGACAGCAGTGAACAACTGTTGCGCCAGGATATCAGGGATATTGTAAGAGAATTGCCCATTGATAATTCCTATGAAAGTTCTGAAGATGTGCGTAGGCTTGATTCAGATCGCTCTTTTGAACAGTCGTCAAGGTTGTCTGTTGACGATGATTTAGGTGATTTTGCCCGTCATGATTTCAATGCAGGCGAACGTAATAATACGATTGACGGGGGGGATGCCCGTACTGTCGATAATAATGATATCGGTATTGGTTTCGGCAGACAGTTAAATCACAATTCCCGGACAGATAGATTGGGTGAAAATATTGATTTGAGCCCGACGGATGTTCGTTCATCAAGTACTTTGCATGACAAAGAAGAGGATAATATTTTTTCTGTTCGTGCAGATCAGCGTTCTTCTCGCAGGGATGCCGATATGGCTCTTTCCCGTGAAACAGAAAGGCCTTTGGAAGAGCATGTTGAGGTCAGCAATACTTCTGCAATTCCGTCCAGGAATGAGCCTTCAGGGCGCGAGAGTATCTTTGACGTTGATACTGATGATGAATATTTGATGCAGGATGAGCCTGATCTTGGAGTGCGCGGATTGCGTGATAGTGCGCCGCATGTTGATGAGCGTTCATCTAAGCGCAGCGAGGTGCCTGTCGTTCCCGAAAGCAAAGTTGTTAATGTTCCTGATTTAATAGAAACATCACGGACAGATACATCGCGCCAAGAATCGACGCCGAAAAGAGAAGTAGAGTCTCCCGCTCCGCTAAAGCCTAAGCATGTGTGGAAAAAATATGTCCGCCCGTCGCTCGATCTTTTGGCCGATTATCCTGAAAACAACAGCGCAAGCGTTAGTGAAATAGAGGAAAATAAGAAGCTTATTGTAGAAACTTTGGAAAATTTCCATATTGCTGCGCATATTTCTGATGTTATTGTCGGTCCTGCGATAACCCGTTATGACGTCATCATTGAAGACAGAACCAATATTAAAAATGCAATGCGCTATCGTGAGGCAATAGCCATGGCGTTGATGAAGGAAAATGTAACGGCGTATCTCAATTATTCCAAGGGCGCAATATCTATCGAAGTTCCCAACAATAATCGTACAGTAGTTGGCTTGAAGAGTATATTGACGAGCAGCGAGTTCATAAATTGTAAAAATAACACGCTTACCTTTGCTCTTGGTAAAAATGTCGAAGGCAAACCTAATTGTCCCGATATCACAAAGATGCCTCATTTGCTTGTTGCTGGTACTACGGGTTCAGGTAAGAGTATCTGTCTCAGTTCGCTCATCATAAGTCTGTTGTTTAAGTATGGACCGGACGAATTACGTTTTATCCTTGTCGACCCTAAGCAGTCAGAGTTTATTTCTTATGAAAATCTCCCCCATCTCATCGTCAATGAAATCATAAGCGATGTAGACAAGGCTATAAAGGCCTTGAATTGGGCGATCAAAGAAATGGAACGTCGCTACGCTCTGTTTAAAGAGATGACTCTCGCGGGAACGCTCGTCAAAAATATTAACGAGTATAATTCTCACCTCCAGGAGGACGAGGAGAAGTTGCCCAAGATAGTTATAATTCTTGATGAGTTCGGTGATTTGATGTTGCAGAATAAAAAAGATATTGAAAGCCGCATTATCCGATTAGTTCAGAAGTCGCGTGCCTGCGGAATACACCTTATTCTTGCCACGCAACGTCCTTCAGTTGATTGCATAACCGGTCTTATCAAGTCAAATTTGCCCACGAGAATTGGTTTTAAAGTGAACTCTTTCGATGATTCTCGTACCATATTTGATGTGGGTGGGGCGGAAAAATTGCTTGGCGCCGGTGATATGTATTATCGTTCTGCTCAAAAGCCTGACCTCACGCGTATTCAAGGTTGTTTTATTGATTCTCCCGAAGTTCAGGCGGTTACTGACTTTGTTAAAAAGAATAATGAAAGCTACTTTGATCAGAGTATTTCAGATTTTATCAATACTGTTGAGGAACCTGATAGCGGTGACAGCGGTAGCGATGACGGTAATGGAGATGGCGAGGTCAAGATCGATGATAAATTCATTCAGGCTCTCAAATTCTGTGTAACAAGCAATCAGGCGTCTGTATCCATGCTTCAGCGTCGTTTTCCTATAGGCTATGTCAAGGCTTGTAAAATTATCGATTGGATGGAGAATATGAATTACATCACGCAATCGGAAGGTTCAAAACCCAGAAAGGTTTTACTATCCCTTGACGAATTTACAAGAATTTACGGTGACGTCGATGATTGATTTGTACTCAAAAAAGTACGGCGTTATATCTCTCGGCTGCGATAAAAACAGGGTGGACAGCGAAAAACTGCTCGCCTTGATCCGCTCTAAGGGATGTACTATTTGCAGTGATATCAGTCAGGCAGATATAGTGGTTGTAAATACCTGTGCATTTTTAAATTCTGCAAGACAGGAGGCAATTGAAACAATTCTCGACTGTGCTTCTTATAAAAGCTCAAATATCGAAAAATTGGTCGTTACCGGTTGTCTCCCGCAAAAATATATCGAAGAACTTTTTCCATCTCTTACAGAGAGCGATATTTTTCTCGGTATCAATGATTATGATAAGTTTTTTGAAGCCCTTCAGGAATCATATAGGGAAGGTCGCGTCAATTATGTGGGTAAGGGTAGCGCAAGTAAATCAATTGACAGGGTGTTGACAACGCCCTGTCATTACGCGTATTTAAAAATTGCCGATGGTTGTAATAACTATTGTACATATTGTCTTATTCCTAAAATACGTGGAAGATATGTAAGCTACGCTATTGAACAACTTGTTGCTGAGGCGGAGTCGCTTGGCGAAATTTCTGAACTCATAATCGTTGCGCAGGATATTACACGTTACGGCGAAGATATATATGGCAAACGTTCGCTCGTCGAACTTCTTAAAAGATTGACCGCGCTTGAGAATATCGGCAGCATACGCCTTCTGTATTGTTATCCTGACGTAATTGATGATGAACTTATAACAGAGATTGCCTGCAATCCTAAAATCATCAAATATATTGATATTCCTTTTCAGCATAGCGAGGACAGAATACTCAAGTTAATGAATCGTAAAGGTACACGCGTTGAATATCTTGATTTGATTGACAAGCTGAGGTTTCATATACCAGGAATAGCTATACGCTCCACGTTTATCAGTGGCTTCCCGACTGAAACAGAGGAGGAGTACTTGGCAATGTGTCAGTTTATAAAGCAGGCTAAGCTGACAAATTGCGGCTTTTTTGCTTACTCGCGCGAGCCTGATACTGCGGCGTACCGCTTGAAAGGTCAGATACAGAAAGCTGTAAAAAACAGGCGGGTCAAAAATTTATATCGCGCACAGGCTGAAGTATCCAAAGGGTTTTTGGAAAGTTTTGTGGGCAAGAACGTAAAAGTTCTTTGTGACGGAATCGACTATGACAATAACTGCTTTGTCGGGCGGGCTTATTTTCAGGCTCCCGACATTGACGGCAAAGTTTATTTTAATAGTGCTAAAGCTGTTCAAGGCCGATATTACGAAGTAGAAATAGAGAGTTGTAATGATTATGATATGTTCGGCCATACGCATGATTATTCGGAGGCATAATATTTATGGAGGATAATAAACAGCATAAGTCTGTAGATACGACAAGCCGCGCATATCGGATTTCTGTGGGCAAAGGGGTTTTGAATTTGCCGAATAAGCTGACAATTCTACGCATGATTATGATACCCCTTTTTATATTATTTTTCTATTTAAATTTTGTCGGCCATTATTTTTGCGCTTTAGCGGTTTTTGCGCTTGCTTCGCTGACAGATTTGCTTGATGGTAAGATAGCCAGAAAGTTTAACCTTGTTACAAATCTCGGTAAATTTCTTGACCCCATTGCCGATAAGGTGTTGGTTTCATCGGCACTAATTGTATTTTTGACTGTTCCGTCGCTTTTTACAGAATATATTGGTGATTGGGCGGTCATTGTTGCAGGGTGTTGTGTGGCTCTAATCTTTGCTCGTGAATTGATAGTCAGCGGTTTTCGCATGGTTGCGGCAGATGCGGGTATCGTTATTGCTGCCGACAAGATAGGAAAGTTTAAAACTCTGGCGCAGGACATAGCCATCGTTCTTGTGCTAATGTATGGCGGCTTTTCAGAATTCTTTCCCGATTCTCTTGCTGTCGAAATAATAAATTACGTCGGTTTAATTTTGTTCGCTGTTGCGGCTGTGCTTACCGTAATATCGGGCATTAACTATATAATAAAAAATTTGGAAGTGCTTAAGTCTGATGAATAATTGTTTAGTAATTATAAGAAATAAAAAGTTAAATATTGATTACGACAAGTTTTCCTCTTTTATTAAAGAGTTTTATGAGGCTTGTTATTATTTTGATAAAATATCAATAATTGGTTTTGATAGCTCAAGAGGTATATCCGAGCAACTTAAAGAATGTAAAAATCTGTATGAAAATTCTATTGTTCTGTGCAATGACGAACAATATGATATGATAGCTGATTTTTTGCAGAAGATTTACGGTGAAATGTTTGACGGTTGCTTCCTGACGAGCGGTCAGCGCTCTGTTTGCATCGATAAATTCGATAACGCGCAGGAGTTTGCCGGGGCGTGCATTAAGTTTCTCAACGAGAAATATGGTATCAGGTATGATAAATTCTATGTCAGATGTATTTCAGCGCCTTCGGAGCTTATATATGAAAGCATAGAAAAGGCCTTTAAGGATGGTGGAGATACAACTTTTGCGGTTTATGATAACTTTGGCGATCAAACTATAGAAATCTCCTATTCAAGCAAGACGCCGAAAATGACTGCCGATGGTATTCAGATGACCCTTGTTTCTGAGCTCAATGATTATGTGTATTCGCTTGACGGCAGTTCGCTTGAGGATTGTCTGTATCAGTTGCTGAAGTTGAGAAGATTGAAACTTTCCGTTGCCGAATCGTTTACAGGCGGTGGCATAGCTGCCAGACTCGTATCTGTTCCCGGTGTATCTGAGGTGTTTTTTGAGGGAATAACAGCCTATGCAAATGACGCAAAGAAAATGCGTTTAAAGGTTTCGGAAACGACTTTGCAGCAGCACGGCGCTGTTTCTGAAAAAGTTGCTTATGAAATGGTAGAGGGAGTACTGAATTCTTTCAATTGCGACGTTGCTGTTTCAACTACCGGCATTGCCGGCCCGCAGTCGGATAACAGCTCCAAGCCTGTTGGTCTTGCCTATATGGGGATAGGTACGCGCGGCGGCGGTATCAAAGTTTATAAGTTTAACTACAAAGGGGACAGGGAAAGCATAATGCGCACGGCAATTAACGATGCTCTTTTCCTCGTCTATAAGACGGTTAAATAATTCAGGAGATAGATTATGAACGAAGAAAAACAAAAGGCGCTCAACTCAACCATTGCAATGATTGAAAAGCAATTCGGTAAAGGGGCAATTATGAAACTCGGGGAGATAAATGTCAATACTGAAATTGACGTCATTCCCACGGGTTGTCTTTCCCTCGATCTTGCCTTAGGAGTAGGCGGTGTCCCCCGCGGCAGGATTATGGAAATATATGGCCCTGAATCATCCGGAAAGACTACTGTGGCGTTGCATATCATTGCAGAAGCGCAAAAAATGGGCGGCGTGGCGGCATTCATTGACGCCGAGCACGCCCTTGATGCGGCCTATGCCAAAGCTTTGGGCGTCAATACCGATGAGCTGTATGTTTCACAGCCGGATACAGGCGAACAGGCACTTGATATTTGTGAATCGCTCGTCAGGTCCAGTGCTGTGGATGTAATTATAATTGACTCTGTTGCCGCTCTCACACCCAAAGCTGAAATCGAAGGCGATATGGGGGATGCCCATGTCGGCGCTCTCCCGAGATTGATGTCGCAGGCTTTAAGAAAATTGACGGCTATCACAAACAGATCCAAAACATGTGTAATATTTATAAATCAGCTGCGTGAAAAGGTGGGGGTTATGTTTGGTAATCCGGAAACAACTCCCGGCGGCAAAGCGCTCAAGTATTTTGCTACAATTCGTCTTGATATCCGCAAGGCCGACGCCCTTAAAAACGATGGTGAAATTATCGGTAACAGGGCAAAGTGCAAAATTGTAAAAAACAAGGTTGCTCCGCCCTTTAAGGTAGCAGAATTTGATATAATATATGGTCACGGTATATCACAGGAGGGCTGTCTTATTGACCTCGGCCTTGAATATGGTTTCCTTACCAAAAGCGGTGCATGGTTCAACTACAAGGAAGTTAGGACTGCTAACGGCAAGGAAAAGATGAGGGAGTACCTGAAGGAAAATCCTCAGGTTATGGCGGAACTTGATGCAAGTATAAGACAGGCCCATAAGGATGCAATTGCTAAGAGAGCTGATGATTGATGTACGGTTTTATTAAAGTATGCGCTGTCACGCCTGAAATCAAGGTGGCGGATGTGCAGTTCAACTCTGAAAAAATTATCGAAGAATTAAAAAAAGCCAAACATGCGCAACTTGTTGTGTTTCCTGAACTGAGCGTTTGTGGCTATACTTGTGGCGACCTCTTTAATCAAAGGGCGCTTATTGATGCGGTCGAGCGAGCGTTGGGTAAAATTTGTCAGGCAACAAAGGGCAATAAAGCGCTTGTGTTTGTCGGCGCTCCCATTGCACGCTTTGAAAGGCTGTATAATTGCGCCGTTGCAATCAGCAACGGAAAAATTTTAGGTGTTGTACCTAAAAGCTTTTTGCCGACATATAGCGAATTTTATGAAAGGCGTCATTTTACTCCGGCTGAGGACAATAATTCTGTTATCACTTTGTGTGGTCAGACGGTGTGCTTTGGTAAAAAACTTATATTCAAGGCAACAAATTACAGTCAATTTACTGTTGCCGTTGAAATCTGTGAGGATCTTTGGGTTCCTGACAGCCCTTCAATATATCATGCTAAGGCGGGTGCAAATATAATTGTCAACCTGTCTTGCAGTGATGAAACGGTAGGTAAAGCCGAATATCGTCGTGATCTTGTTAAAATGCAATCGGCCAAATTGATATGCGGTTATGTCTATTGTGATGCGGGTGAAGGTGAAAGTACCACCGATATGGCATTCGCAGGTCATGATATTATATGTGAAAACGGTACTGTCCTAAAGGAGAGCAAACTATTCTGCAACAGTCGAATATTTGCCGATATTGATGTGGATAAGCTCTCCAATGAGCGTAGAAGGGTCTCAAATACATTTTTTACATGCGGCGACTATTCTGACTATAGTATTATAGATTTTGAAATGGCAGAGGGAGGCGAGGTTGACCGCTCTTTCCCAATAACGCCGTTCGTTCCGACAAACGATAAAAAATTACGCGAACGAACGGAATTGATTTTATCTATTCAGACATCCGGTTTAAAAAAGCGGTTCTGTCATACTGGTAGCAAAGTTGCGGTAATTGGCATTTCAGGCGGGTTGGATTCTGCTTTGGCGCTTTTGATTACTGCTCGGGTTTTTGAGCAATTGCATAGACCTATGTCAGACATAATAGCTGTAACAATGCCGGGATTTGGTACTACAGGCAGAACATATAATAATTCTTTAAATCTTATAAGGTGTTTGGGTGCTACATCAAAGTCTATAAATATCGCAAACAGCGTCATGCAACATTTTGGGGATATAGGTCATGATCCTGAAGACTTCGATGTCACATATGAGAACGCGCAGGCCCGCACAAGGACATTGATTTTAATGGATCTGGCAAATAAATTTGGCGGTTTGGTGATTGGTACGGGTGACTTGAGCGAGCTTGCTCTCGGCTGGGCGACATACAACGGAGATCACATGTCAATGTATGCAGTAAATTGTTCCGTGCCGAAAACTTTAGTTAAACATCTGGTAAAGTTTGAGGCTGAGCGCTTGGGTGGAGAGGCAGAGGAAGTTTTAAAAGATATTTTGAATACAGAGATAAGTCCTGAATTATTGCCGCCCGATGCCAAGGATAAAATTACTCAAAAGACTGAGGAGCTTGTCGGTCCATACGTTCTTCATGATTTCTTTTTATACTATGCCATACGCTGGGGTTTTACACCAGATAAAATACGCTTTATAGCGCGCAAAACTTTTGCTGATATGTTTGATGAGCAAACTATAGATCGATGGCTTAAGAATTTTTATCGTCGTTTTTTTGCTAATCAATTTAAACGTTCGTGCATACCTGATGGGGTGAAGGTGGGGTCGGTCTCTCTTTCTCCTCGTGCCGATTGGCGTATGCCGTCGGATGCGTCTGTTTCGGCTTGGCTTGATTGCATCGATGTTAACTAAATAACATGGTTAATCTGATATTTTAGTTTTTGTGTAGTATTATGTCAGATGTAATATGAAATGTTTATAATGATTTTCTGAAAAAGGGTGCGGAAAAAGATCTTAAACTTTCCGCACCCTTTAAAAAAAGAAAGCATAAATTAAGGTATTTTCACAAATAAATTGACTTTTAAATCACTGTAGTATATAATTAGGTATGGATATAGAATGATCTTAATTTAAGATTTATTATATATTTAAAAATTTAATCAGGAGGCTTAAATGCACATTTCTAACTTAAGCACCCTGTTTCTTGCTACGATGGATGTCGGGCTTGCTGTCGGATTGATTGTTGTTGCGGCAGTTATCGCTCTTGTCATCGGAGGCTTGGTTGGTTGGTTTGTTTACAAAAAGGTAACTGACAAAAAATTGGGAACGGTGGAAGAACGCACCAAAAAAATGGTCGATGATGCCGCTGTTGAATGCAAAGCTCTTAAAAAAGAAGCTATACTTGAAGCAAAGGAACAGGAATTAAAATTACGCAATGAGTTCGAAAAGGAATCCCGTGAAAAGAAAAACGAACTCAACAAACTTGAACAGAGGTTGCAGTCCAAAGAGGACAACCTTGATAAACGCGAAGATTCTTTGATGAAGAAGAATGAAGATCTTGAAAAACAGAAAAAAGATCTTCAGAACAAAGAACAGGAAATTAAGCGCACACAGGAAAAAATTAGTCATCAACATGATTTGATGATTCAGGAGCTTGAAAAAGTTGCTCAGCTTACAAAAGATGAGGCTAAAAAACTTCTTACCGAAGAGATCCTTGATGAAACGCGCAGGGATGTAGCTATTCAGGTACGAAATATTGAGCAGAAAGCCAAAGATGAGGCAACTACCGAGGCAAAAAAAATTATTTCTCTTGCAGTTCAGCGTTGTGCAAGCGACCATGCTTCGGAGATAACTGTTTCAGTTGTGTCTCTTCCTAATGATGACATGAAGGCGAGAATAATAGGACGTGAAGGTAGAAATATCCGTGCGCTTGAAAATGCTACAGGTATTGAGCTTATTGTTGACGATACGCCTGAGGTTGTAATTGTTTCTGGATTTGATCCTGTCAGGAGAGAGGTTGCAAGACTTACGCTGGAAAGACTTATTGCTGACGGCAGAATACATCCGGCAAGAATTGAAGAAACTGTTGAGAAAGTTAAGAAAGAGCTTGATCAGGAAATTAAGGTTGCAGGTGAAAGCGCTATGTTTGAAGTCGGAATTTTTGGGCTTCATCCTGAACTTTTAAAACTCATAGGCAGGCTTAAATACAGAACAAGTTATGGTCAAAATGTATATAGGCACTCAATCGAGGTCGCACAGCTTGCAGGTTTGATGGCTTCCGAACTTGGCTTGGATGTTAACCTTGCAAAGCGTGCAGGTCTGTTGCATGATATAGGCAAAGCGGTTGACCATGAGCAGGAAGGCACGCATGTTCAGCTTGGTGCAGATCTTGCAAAGAAATATAAGGAAAACTCAAATGTTATTAATGCAATTGCTGCACATCACGGCGATTGCGAACCTAAGACTATAGAAGCTGTACTTGTTGCCGCGGCAGATGCTATATCGGGGTCGCGACCTGGTGCCAGAAGGGAAACCGGTACAAATTATGTAAAACGTCTTGAAAAGTTGGAGTCTATAGCTTCAGGGTTTAATGGGGTCGATAAGAGTTATGCTATTCAGGCAGGCAGAGAGATCAGAGTCATAGTTAAGCCAGAGCAGATTGATGATGCGCAGGCTATGTTCCTCGCTAAGGATATCGCTAAAAAGATTGAAGCCGAGCTTGAGTATCCGGGACAAATTAAGGTCAATGTGATACGTGAATCTCGTGCTGTTGAATATGCAAAATAATTTTTTTGATTTGGATAAAAATGGCGTCACGCAAATATTTGCGTGACGTCATTTTTTATTTGTTTGTTGTTTGCAATCCTTTATTTACTTATAAAATAATAGCTTACACCAAAGATAGTTAAGTTTAAAGATATTATTATTGGAATTATGAGTTTGGCTGCAACATCGTTTATTGAATCAAAATCTATATTCAAAAGGAAGCTGACTAAGCAAATAATTAGTATTGCAATTATATTAAGTACAACACATAAAATTATATATCTATGAGTCGTTGGCCTGACACACGATCTGCCATAACCGCAAGCAAATGTTATGCCGAATACTATCAGCTGGGCCAAAGCAATAATCAGTACAGCCAACGGATACATTATGCTGACATTTAAGGTATTCATAACCGAAATGCATACAATAAACTCCAGCAATAAGATAATTCCGACAACTATTGAACTTGCGAACAATGTTCCGCCCTTATTATAGGTTGTTCCCCTATGTCCTTTGATGCGAACGCTTGAGGAGGATGATGTGTTTATTTTCAGTCCGTCCTGTTTAGCTTTTTCAATAACCGGATCGGTCGGATAAGAGTGGCGCGACTGAATAACCGTGGGGGGCTCAGGTGATATGGGATCTGTTGGTTGCGCCGGGACGGGAGGGGGTGCTTGCGTGGTGTAATCGGCTTGCTGATAATTATTTTCTGGTTCGACGTTGTAATTCGGCGTGTGCGTTTTTAACGTTTTCTTAAATATGTTATCTACAAGTTTTTTGTAATCGCGTTCGGTTTCGGGCCTGTTTGTATAAATGAGTTTATCTGTATCAATATTGTCAGAGTTTGGCACGATATCGTTTTCTCGACCATTATTATCAGTCATGAGCCTGATAAAGTTCTCGTGGGTTCTGCGTCGTTCTTCTTCGGAACGGGTGTCCACTTCCTGCCTTGGAACTTCAACTTCTTCTTTGTCATCGGTATCTGTATAAGTTTGCTGCTCGGGCTGTCCGGCATCAAGCTGTTGCTCATATATCTGGTCTGATACAGGTTGGATGACGGGTGTCAGTTCTGGTATGGGATTCTGAGGTTGAGTACTTTCCTTATGCGGAGCAAAATATGTGGACTGACTGTCTTCTGTTGCGACAGGTGTGCTGTACGACTGTTGCTCAACTTCTGAATT
>CAYURN010000002.1:0-185689 GCA_964447305.1 uncultured Clostridia bacterium | reverse complement strand
GACTGTCTTCTGTTGCGACAGGTGTGCTGTACGACTGTTGCTCAACTTCTGAATTCTCAATAACGGATTCAACAGGTTGAACTTCAGGGAGGGGGGCTTGCTCGTGAACAAATTGTTCTGGTATGGGATTCTGAGGTTGAGTACTTTCCTCATGCGGAGCAAAATATGTGGATTGACTGTCTTCTGCTGCGACAGGTGTGCTGTACGACTGTTGCTCAACTTCTGAATTTTCAACAACGGATTCAACGGGCTGAACTTCAGGGAGGGGAGCTTGCTCATTATGAGGCAAAGTTTCCTGAGATTGTGAATCTAAGGAGTCATTGTTTTTTTCTTCGGTGATGATTTTTTCCGGGACGCGTTCAACATAGATATCGTGTACACTCTGTCCGGAGTATTCATTCTGAACAGACATGTCGTCGTCATAGGTGATTCGCGTGTCTTCTATTAGAGTCAGGTCAGGATTACTGTTCTCAAGCGTATCGTCTTCTTCATGCTCGACTCTGTCGTTTCTGTTGCCGCCTGTATAGACACGTGTTACAGATTTCTTCAAGATATTAAAATCAACAGTAGTGGGGGCAGGTTGTGAAAAGTCAAATGAGCGATCTGAAATAAGGCTGTCTATGACTGTTCTGGAGTATTCCCATTCTGATTGATTTTTTTCAGAAAACTCGCGACCTAATTCGGTCAGGGTAAAATATTTTCTTCTGCCGCCTGAAGATACTTCGTCCGTCTTCCAATAGGCCTTAATATAGCCTTGCGTTTCAAGTCTTTTCAGTGCGCTGTACAGAGTGGGTTGTTTTATGCTGTATTGCCCGTGAGATTTCTCTTCGATTTCATTTATGATTTCGTAGCCATATTTGTCGCGCTCATCAAGTGTGCGCAAGATTATTGTATTTATATGGCCACGGATAAGGTCGGCACTGATAGTGCTTTTCGTCTCTTCATGTGGCTCCCTTGGTTCGGTTGCGTCACTGTTTACAGAAGCATGGGGGTCTTCAAAGTTCTTGTCGTCTTCCATGTGTTTTTCCTCCGTATTTTGTAGTATTATAACATATTATACAAAATATGTCAATGTTATTGTGCAATAAAAAGTACTATGTCTGACATATTAAGTTTATTTGCGTTAAAATGATTTACTAAAATTTAAAAAAGTGGTAGTATTTAATGGAAAAAATTAATAAGGTGTGTTGTTTTTATGTATTGTCATTCTAAAGATTATGCTTTTCGCTATTCAGATGCTGATTTTCAGGATATAATAAGGCCGGCTTCTTTTCTTGCAGTTATGCAGGAATCTGCTTGTTTGTCCGCTGATGAGCTTGGTTTTGGGTACAAAGTACTTCAGCCTAAAAGTTTAGGTTTTATACTATCTAATTGGTATGTTGATCTTTTTCGACCGATAAATTATGATGACGTTTTAACTGTACACACCTGGCCTGTAAAGCCTAAACATATAATAGTCATGCGCGACTTTGAGTTATTTGTTGATGGAAAAAAGGTAGGGGTGGGAACTTCGCGTTGGTGTCCTGTCGATCTGTCAACTTTTACTTTGTTGCCTGCAAGCGCTATTTTTTCAGATATCAATATTGATTACAATGAATGTCGTTCCACGCAATTCAATAGTTGGAAGATACCGCGCGCAAGTGGCAACGATGCCGTATATGAAAAGACAATATCATATTCTGATTACGACCACTACAATCACGCAAATAATACTAAATATGCCGATTTGCTTATGGATGCGTTCTCGGTTGAGGAGTTGAAAGGCAAATGGGTCAAACAGTTTCGTGTTTCTTATATAAAACAGTGTAAAAGCGGAGAAAAATTGTCGTTTTACAGAGAGGAACTCGACGACGGCGGTTGGGTAGTTGAAGGTAGGGTAGATGACGAGCTTAGGGTTCAATTTTATGTCATGTTTGACAGACTTTAAATATAGCGTTGTTTATTCCGGCGACAGGCGGACTTTGTCGATAAAAATCAATAGCGATAACAGCATAACCGTCAGATGTCCTGTGGGGACTTCATTGCAGACAATCGAGAAGTTTTTGCGTGAAAAACAAAGCTGGATTGATAGGCAGATGTGTGCAAACACTGCCATAATGAACGATTTTGAAGATGTTATCACAATGAAAAAAATTCTTGTTGCGGGCAATTTATGCGATTTAAAAATTGGTGCTGTCGATAAAATCGCGGCCGGCGTCGTCTATGTAAAAAGTATCCGTTCGTTAAAGTCATTGTATGTCAATATTTTCGGGCATGCGTTTATGGCGCGTTTTAAAGATTTTGCGGAGCAAAATTGCTTTAATTATAATAGTGTATCTTTTAAGTCGTATAAGGGAAGATGGGGTTGTTGCGACGGTCATAACAATATTGTTTTTAACTATAAGATATTGATGCTGCCTGAAAATTTGCAGTTTGCCATTATTGCGCATGAATTGTGTCACACTGTTCACCATAATCACTCTGCGGTTTTCCATCGTCTTCTCGACCGCGTTTATGTTCGGAACAGAGAGTATGATAAAATACTTAAGCGCTACGCGTTTATCGCAAGGATGTATTGATTTTGTTGTGTATAATAATACATTAAATATTGTATATTTGCATAATTATAAATTATTACGATAGTTTATGTAAAATTATTCATTAGGCAATATAAAAACTTATTTATAATATGGTAAATTCGCTTGACGGAGTAAAATATATATTGTATAATTGCTTAGGTTTGGGTATTTAATGCCCGCTCAATATTCAAAATACGGGAAACGCATTATGGAAAAAAAGATTAAAAAAGTTGTACTTGCCTATTCTGGTGGCCTTGATACGTCTATTATAATTCCTTGGTTGAAAGAGAATTATGATAATTGTGAAGTAATAGCCGTGTCCGGCGATGTAGGGCAGACTACCGAGTTGGAAGGTCTTGAAGAAAAAGCTTTAAAGACGGGCGCTTCAAAACTTTATGTTGAGGATTTAAAAAAGGAGTTTGTCGAAGACTACATTTTTCCTACAATGAAAGCTGGGGCGGTATATGAAAATAAGTATCTTCTCGGCACATCGTTTGCTCGCCCCATTATCGCAAAAAGAATAGTTGAAATAGCTAAAAAGGAAGGGGCCGATGCTATTTGCCACGGTTGTACGGGCAAGGGCAATGATCAGGTGCGTTTCGAACTCGCAATCAAAGCTTTTGCTCCGGAGATGACAATAATTGCTCCTTGGAGAATTTGGGATATCAAAAGCCGCGATGAAGAGATAGATTATGCGGAAGCCCACAATATTCCATTGAAGATAGACAGGGAAACAAATTATTCAAAGGATAAAAATATTTGGCACCTTTCACATGAAGGGCTTGACCTTGAAGATCCCGCCAATGAACCCGATTATGATAAGATTTGTGAGTTAGGCGTATCCCCGTGGAAAGCTCCCAATAAGTCTACTTATGTTACAATACATTTTGAAAAGGGTGTTCCCACAGCTGTTGACGGCAAGAAGATGAGCGCTGTAAAGCTCATTGAAAAGCTCAATAAAATCGGCGGAAAGAATGGTGTGGGGCTTATCGATATGGTCGAAAACAGACTTGTCGGCATGAAATCCCGCGGAGTTTATGAAACGCCCGGCGGCACTATTCTTTATACCGCACATGAACTCCTTGAGTCAATTTGTCTTGATAAACAGACCATGCACTTTAAGCAGCATGTGGCAATTAAGTACGGGGAATTAGTGTACGATGGCCTGTGGTTTACTCCGCTGCGTGAGGCGCTGGATGCGTTTGTAAACAAGACGCAGGAATGTGTTACAGGTGATGTAAAACTTCGTATCTATAAAGGCAATATCATGAATGCCGGCATTACTTCTCCCAATTCTTTGTATAGTGAAGATATAGCTACATTTGGCGAAGATGATTGCTATAATCAAATGGATTCTCAGGGATTTATCAATCTCTTTGGATTGCCTATAAAAGTTAAGGCGCTTTTGGACGAGAAAAAGCTCAAGTAATAATGTATAAAGTATTCATAGACGGCAAAGAGGGAACTACCGGTCTGCAAATATATGACAGGTTGAATGATCGTGACGATATTGAGTTGATTACTCTTCCTGAAGAATTGCGCAAAGATACTGATGCGCGGCGTGAATGTCTTAACAGTGCCGATATAAGTTTTCTTTGTTTACCGGATGCTGCTGCAATTGAAGCCGTTGGCCTTGTGACAAATAAAAATGCGCGCATAATCGACGCGTCTACGGCACATAGAACTGACCCTGAATGGGTGTATGGACTGCCGGAGATTTCTGTCGAACGCAGACAGTCGATTGCCGTAGCCGACAGAGTCTCTAATCCGGGATGTTATGCGACGGGTTTTATTACGCTTGCAGCTCCTCTTGTAAAAGGTGGCATACTCGATACAGGGTATCCTTTTATCTGTCATGCTCTTAGCGGTTATTCAGGTGCAGGAAAGAAGGGGATTGCTCAGTATGAAAATACTGAACGCAGTTACGAATTGCAGTCGCCGAGACATTACGCCCTCGGCCTCAGGCATAAGCATTTGCCTGAGATGATGAGAGAGTGCGGGTTGAGTTCTGCCCCGATTTTTTCGCCAATTATTTGTGATTATTATGCCGGCATGTGTGTTTGCGTACCTGTTCACAGGTCGTTAATGCTTAAGAAATATAGTTTGAATGCTGTAAGAAGCTATTTTACAGAGTATTATGCCAGACAAAACTATATAAAGGTTGTCGATGAAACAGATATTCCTGATTATCTTGCGGCAAACAAAATTGTTGGTAGTAATCGCCTTGAAATTTACGTTTGCGGTAATGATGAACAAATTGTGTTGTTCAGTGTCTTCGATAACTTAGGTAAAGGCGCTTCCGGGGCTGCTGTTCAGAATATGAACATTATGCTTGGTTTTGACGAAAGGACATCGCTCTTATAAATTTGGTTCCTTCCACAAGTATCTGTAAGATGCCGACGGCCTAAACAGCGACAGGAGAGCGAATAATATTATTCATTAAGGGTTGAGAGCTGTAGCTATAGGATAAGTTAACTTAGAAAGCAAAATGAAAATATGGGAAGTTAAAGGCGGCGTATGTGCGCCGCATGGTTTTAAGGCTAACGGAATACATTGCGGTATCCGCAAGAATAAGATTAAAAAAGATTTTGCACTTATTACAAGCTGTGTCAGGGCGAGTGCTGCCGGCGTTTATACTCAGAATCTTGTCAAGGGTGCGCCTGTTGTTGTTACGAAAAAGCATTTATCTGATGGCTATGCGCAGGCAATAGTTGTAAATAGCGGCAACGCAAATACATGTAATGCCAACGGCATTGAAATTGCTGAAGGTATGTGCGAGTTGATTGAACAGGTCAGCGGTATTCCCAAAGACGATGTGATTGTTGGATCTACCGGTGTAATAGGTCAAAAACTTGACCTTTCTCCCATGCGCGAGCATGTTGCTGAATTGTTTGATGGGCTTGGGGACAATAGTTCCGCGGCGGCCGAAGCAATAATGACAACTGATACTGTAAAAAAAGAGATTGCTGTTGAATTTATTTTGGACGGCAAAAAATGCAGGATCGGTGGTATTGCAAAGGGTGTTGGGATGGTGTGCCCGAATATGGCTACCAATCTCATATTCCTTACAACAGATGTTTCTATTTCTCCCGCCATGTTGCAGAAGGCGCTTTCGGAAGACGTCAAAAGTTCATTTAATATGGTTTCAGTTGACGGCGATCAATCGACTAATGATACATGTTGTGTGCTTGCCAACGGTCTTGCCGGGAATGAGTGCATAACTTCCGTCAACTCGGCGTTTAAACATTTTGCCAAAGCTTTAAACTACTGTACTATATATCTCTCAAAAATGTTGGCCAAGGACGGAGAGGGCGCTACAAAATTGATAGAATGTCAGGTTGTTGGCGCAAAGAGTCTTAAGGCTGCCCGCATGGTTAGCAAAAGTGTGATAAAGTCATCGCTTGTTAAGTCTGCCATGTTCGGTGCGGATGCCAATTGGGGGCGTGTACTGTGCGCCATAGGTTATTCTGGTGCAGACGTCGATGTAAATAAAATAGATGTGTCATTTGTTTCTCGTGCAGGCAGTATAAATGTGTGCGAAAATGGCTTTGGTTTGGATTTTTCTGAAGAGCTGGCAAAAAAGATTCTCTCTGAAGATGAAATTACCGTGCTTGTTGCTTTAAAATCCGGTAACTACAGCGCTACTGCATGGGGATGCGATTTGACATACGATTATGTAAAAATAAACGGTGATTATAGAACTTAAGAATATGGATAAGCAAGAACAAGCTGTATTTTTGGTGGAAGCGATTCCGTACATCAAAAAATATTTTAATAAAATACTTGTCGTTAAGTACGGCGGGAACGCCATGGTGGATGATGGACTTAAATCATCTGTCATGCGTGATTTGGTCGTTCTTAATTTATTGGGTATAAATGTCGTTCTTGTTCATGGCGGCGGGCCTGATATATCTGAAACAATTAAACAGATGGGCAAGGAGAGCAGGTTTGTCAATGGCTTGCGTTATACCGATAGAGAAACTGCCGAAATAGTCAGAATGGTCCTTGCAGGTAAGACGAACAAAAGTCTTACTGATCTTATTTGTCGTAACGGCGGCAGAGCTATTGGTATTTGTGGGCAGGATGGACATCTTTTAAAATGTTCCAAACAGTCTGAAGATCTTGGCTATGTCGGCAAAATTGATCAGGTTAATACAAAGGTTATTACCGATCTTTTGGGGCTTGGTTATGTTCCTGTCATATCTACAATAGGGTACGACGATGAAGGCAATATCTATAATATCAATGCCGATACAGCGGCGGCGTCTATTGCCGGCGCGCTTGAAGCGGAGAGTCTTATATTGATGAGTGATATAAGAGGTCTGCTTGAAGATAAGGATGATCCGTCAAGCTTGATTAAAAAAGTTTATGTTTCCGATATCCCGGCGCTTGTAAAGCAGGGTATTATATCGGGAGGAATGATTCCGAAAATAGAATGTTGCAAAGATGCCATCCGCCGTGGAGTAAAGAAAGTCTTTATTACCGACGGACGAGTTAGTCATTCAATTTTAATAGAATTATTGTCCGAGGAAGGTAGTGGGACAATGTTCGTTTGATCCCCGACTGATTTATATTTTAAATCAGTCTTTATTTTAGATTATTTTTACTATATACAAAAATTTGTTTTATGAAACAATATTTTGTGATATTATATATTACGCTATATGAAATCGCAAATTAGCGATTATGTCAAGTACTATGTGTGAGGTACTATTATGAAAAAAGAGCAAGTATTCAGTGCTGACAGGGAGTTTGTTGCATCCACATACGCCCGCTTTAACGTAGCTTTTGAATGGGGCGAAGGCAGCAGGCTGTATGATATCGACGGCAAAGAATATATAGATTGTGCAACGGGTATCGGCGTCAATATTTTCGGTGTGAGGGATAAGGTTTGGATTGATGCGGTTGTTTCTCAGCTCAACAAAATCCAGCACACATCAAATTTATATTATTCTATACCTCAGGCGCAGCTTGCTAAAATTCTTTGCGAAAAGACAGGCGCCGATAAGGTATTCTTTTGCAATAGCGGCGCGGAAGCCAACGAGTGTGCCATAAAAACTGCCCGTAAGTATGGAAATACGAAATATGGAAGAAATGAGATTATAACATTAAAAGACTCTTTCCATGGCAGAACAATGGCTACACTTTCAGCGACAGGCCAAGATGCTTTTCACAAATATTTTGATCCCTTTGTTGGGGGATTTAAATATTCAGACCCGACAATGCAGGGAATTCTGAGCTGTTATTCTGACAAAACGTGTGCGGTCATGATAGAATGTATTCAGGGCGAAAGCGGCGTACATGTTTTGGATAGTCAGTTTTTAAAGGAGCTTGAAGCATTTTGCAAGGAGCGTGACATACTGCTCATTTGCGACGAGGTTCAAAGCGGAAACGGCAGAACGGGAAAGTTGTATTCATATCAAAATTTTGATATCCATCCCGATATTGTTACAACCGCAAAGGGACTTGGCGGAGGCCTTCCCATCGGCGCATGCCTGATGTTCGATAAATGTGCCGATACTTTCACTTATGGTGACCATGGTTCCACGTTTGGCGGTAATCCGATAGCCTGTGCAGGGGCAATCAGTATAATAAATCGTATAACTGATGAACTTCTTTTGGAAGTACAGGGCAAGGGAGCCTATTTAAAGGCCAATATTTCAAGGATTAAAGGTGTAAAAGCCGTGACCGGTATGGGCTTGATGATAGGTATGCAAGTCGACAAGCCTGCTCGTGAAATTGCGCAAAGCTGTCTTGACAGAGGACTTATTGTGCTTACCGCTCACGACAGAGTGAGATTGCTTCCTCCGTTGAATATTTCTAAGGACGAGATGGAACAGACAATTAAAATTTTAAATGAGGTGATTTCAAAATGAGGCATTTATTAAAATTATCCGATTTAAGCAGGGAGGATATTCTTTCGATACTGAATCTTGCCGACCAGCTTAAATTTGAAAGAATAAACGGCGTGCAAAAAGATTATCTTAAAGGAAAAAAGTTAGGGCTCATCTTTCAGAAAGCGTCTACCCGCACAAGAGTTTCATTTGAAGTTGGTATCTATGAACTTGGTGGCTACGGATTGTTTTTGTCAAGCAATGATTTGCAAATTGGCCGTGGCGAACCCGTGCAGGATACGGCAAGGGTGCTTTCGCGCTATCTTGACGGAATAATGATAAGGACTTTTGAACAGAAAGAGGTTGAGGATCTTGCTAAATATGGCTCTATTCCCGTAATCAACGGTCTTACGGATTATGCTCATCCCTGTCAGGTTCTTGCAGATCTTATGACTATCCGTGAATATAAAGGTTCTTTCAAGGGTTTGAAAATGGCCTTTATTGGTGATGGAAATAATATGGCAAACAGTCTGACGGTCGGGGCGATTAAAACGGGCATGTCTTTTGCGATTGCCTGTCCCAAAGGATACGAGCCGGATGCAGACATTATGAAATGGGCAAAGGAGAACGGTGATTTCACGATTACCGAAGACGTAAAAGAAGCTATAAGCAATGCAGATGTCGTATATACAGATGTCTGGGCCTCTATGGGGCAGGAGTCTGAGCGGCAGGCAAGGGCGGAAGCTTTTAAAGGATATCAGGTAAATAAGGCTTGCATGAAGTATGCAAAGCCTGATGCTATGGTTATGCACTGTTTGCCTGCCCACCGCGGTGAGGAAATAACGGAAGATGTCTTTGAAGAACATGCAAAAGAGATTTTTGACGAAGCCGAAAACAGGTTGCATGCTCAGAAGGCCGTGATGGTCAAACTTTTGAAATAATTACTGTAAATAATTATATTTTTAAGGATATGTTACATGGATAATGGCAAGGTTTATTTAACGCTGCAAAACGGAAAGCAATTTGTCGGTACGCGCTTTGGCGCCGATGGCGAAGTTGTTGGCGAGCTTGTTTTTACAACAGGTATGACTGGTTATGTTGAAACTTTGACGGATCCCAGTTATTTTGGACAGATAGTAACGCAAACTTTTCCCTTGATAGGCAACTATGGTATTACTCCTGATTTTGAGAGTAAAAAACCTTGGGTTTCGGCCTATATAGTCAGGGAAAAGTGTGATGATCCATCAAATTTCAGATGTGAGGAAACTCTCGACAAGTACCTTAAAGATAATGGTATCGTTGGAGTGTATGGAGTGGACACGCGTGAACTTACAAAGATAGTCCGGGAATCGGGTGTAATGAATGCTGCTATTACTTCCCGGTCCGTAAGCGATTTTTCGGCAATAAAGTCGTACGTGATACGCGATGCCGTAAAGAGCGTTACATGTCATGATGTTGAATATTTCGGCGATCCGAATGGTATAAAAGTAGTTGTGTGGGACTTCGGTGCAAAGGATAATATCATTCGCGAGCTTGTCAAGCGCGGATGCTATTGCATTAAAGTGCCTTCAACTTTCACGGCCGAACAAATTCTTGAGTTGCAGCCGCAAGGTCTTATGCTTTGTAATGGTCCCGGCGATCCCGCGGAAAATGTAGATATAATCGAAAATCTTAAAAAACTTGCCGGAAAACTTCCTATCTTCGGTATTTGTCTTGGTCATCAGCTGTTTGCTCTTGCTATGGGTGGAAAAACAAAAAAGATGAAGTATGGTCATCGCGGTGCAAACCAACCTGTCAAGTGCCTTGCTACAGGGAGAGTATATATTTCAAGTCAGAACCACGGCTATGAGGTTATATCATCAAGTCTGGAAGGCGTAGGGCAGCTAAGCTATGTAAATGCCAATGATAATACTTGCGAAGGTTTTGATTATCCCCAACTCAATGCCTATACTGTGCAGTTTCATCCAGAAGCGTGCGGCGGGCCGCACGATGCTTCCTTCCTGTTTGACAAATTCATTAAAAACATGACGGAGGGGAAATATAATGCCTAAGAGAGAAGATATAAAAAAGGTACTTGTCATCGGCTCAGGCCCCATAGTTATTGGCCAGGCGGCAGAATTTGATTATGCCGGTGCTCAGGCCTGCCGAGTTATGAAAGACGCTGGTTTGAATGTCGTGTTGTGTAATTCAAACCCTGCAACTATTATGACTGACAGAGCGTTGGCTGATGAAATTTATCTTGAGCCTCTCACCGTAGAAACGCTCAAGAGAATAATTATAAAAGAGCGCCCGGACAGCCTGTTGGCTTCGCTTGGCGGTCAGACGGGTCTGACTTTGGGTTGTCAGCTTGCCAAAGAGGGATTTCTCGATAAATACGGTGTAAAGCTCATAGGTGTCAATGTCGATTCAATTGACAGGGCGGAGGACAGGGAGCTTTTCAAAGAGACCATGAATAAAATAGGTCAGCCTGTGGTTCCTTCGGATATAGCCTATACGGTTGACGAATGTGTGGAAGTTGCTAACAGGATAGGCGGTTACCCTGTTATTATTCGTCCGGCATATACACTCGGCGGTGCAGGCGGTGGCGTTGCGTATAGCGAAGAGGAGCTTCGTTTGATCGCGCACAACGGCCTTATGCTCTCACCCATAACTCAGGTGCTTATAGAAAAGTACATAGGCGGGTGGAAGGAGATTGAGTTTGAAGTTCTGCGGGATAGTGCGGGCAATGTTCTGACTGTCTGCTCGATGGAAAACTTTGACCCCGTCGGTATTCATACGGGCGATTCGATTGTAATTGCTCCGGCTGTCACCCTTTCGGATAAAGAATATCAGATGCTCAGAACAGCATCTTTGGACATTATTTCTGAACTTGGTATAGAAGGAGGGTGCAATTGTCAGTTCGCTCTCAATCCTGATTCTTTTGAATATTCAGTAATTGAAGTCAATCCTCGTGTTTCAAGATCTTCAGCTCTTGCGTCTAAGGCCACGGGGTATCCTATAGCAAAGGTTGCCGCAAAGATAGCGCTCGGTTACACTCTGGATGAAATAAAGAATGATGTCACAGGGAAAACTTATGCTTGCTTTGAGCCCACGCTCGACTATGTTGTAGTCAAACTTCCCAAATGGCCGTTTGATAAATTCTTGTATGCAAAGAGGACTTTGGGGACAAGGATGAAGGCTACGGGTGAGGTTATGGCCATTGGTACAAGTTTTGAAATGGCTATCATGAAGGCTGTCCGTGGCGCGGAAATTTCATTGAATACGCTCAATATGCCCAAGTTGGCACAATTATCGGATGAGGAAATTCGCGGTAAATTGCATGAACTTACCGACGAACGACTGTTTGTTGTCTATCAGGCGATTAAGCGTGGCTTTAATATCTCTGAAATTTATAATATAACTAAAATCGATGAATGGTTCTTGAATAAGCTCAAAAACCTTGCCGATTATGAGGAGGAGATTGCGGGTAAAAAGCTTACTAAAGCTCAATACCTGAAAGGTAAAAAACTCGGCTATCCCGATAAAGCTCTTTCCGATATTTCTGGAAATGCTCTGCCTAAGCATGTTGATGCAGCTTTCAAGATGGTCGATACCTGCGGTGCGGAGTTTGCTGCTCAAACGCCTTATTTCTACTCAACTTATGATGAAAAGGGACATGATGAAGCTATCCCTTATGTGATTGAAAGCCGCAAGAATAAAAAGAAAAGGATCATAGTTATCGGCTCAGGTCCTATCAGAATAGGTCAGGGTATCGAGTTTGACTATTCTTCAGTTCATTGCGTATGGGCGCTTAAGCGTCTGGGATATGAAGTTATAATTATCAACAATAACCCTGAAACTGTATCAACCGACTTTGATACTGCCGACAGGCTCTATTTTGAAAGTTTGACCCCTGAAGATGTTCAGAACGTTATAGATGTTGAAAAACCTTATGGTGTCGTCGTTACTTTTGGCGGGCAGACGGCAATTAAGTTGTGCGGTTACCTCGATAAGAAGGGAGTAAAAATACTCGGAACTCCGGCCGATTCTATAGACCTCGCCGAAGACAGGGAGAGGTTTGATGAACTTCTTGAGCAATTCCATATAGCAAGACCGAAGGGGCTTACGGTTATGACAAAGGAAGATGCCGTCCGTGCGGCAGAAACTCTCGGCTATCCGGTACTCCTTCGTCCCTCGTATGTAATTGGCGGACAGAACATGACCATTGCCTTTACTCAGAATGATATAGAGAGGTATATGGATGTAATTCTTGCGCAGAACATAGAAAACCCTGTTTTATGCGACAAGTATCTGATGGGAACCGAGCTTGAGGTTGATGCCATTTCAGATGGGGTGGACGTACTTATCCCCGGTATTATGCAACACATAGAGAGGGCGGGCGTTCATAGTGGTGACTCTATTGCAGTTTATCCTCCGTACAACCTCAGCGATGCTATGCTCAAAAAGGTCGTTGAAATTTCTACCAATCTTGCCCTGTCGCTCAAGACCAAAGGATTGATAAATATACAGTACTTGATCTATCATAATGAACTGTATGTTATTGAAGTCAACCCCAGGGCGTCTAGAACTATCCCTTATATTTCTAAGGTCACAGGTGTTCCGATGGTCGATCTTGCTACGCGCATAATGGTAGGAGCAAAGCTCAAGCGCCTTGGCTATGGAACGGGACTTTACAAAAATTCCCCGTATGTCGCCGTCAAAGTACCGGTGTTCTCGTTTGAAAAATTAAATGATGTAAACTCTCAGCTGGGTCCCGAAATGAAGTCTACGGGCGAAGTATTGGGTATCGGCAAAACTATAGAAGAGGCTCTCTTTAAAGGGCTTGTTTCTGCCGGATTCAATATGAAACATCCCACAAAACAAAATCCTTCCGGTATTTATTTTACGATAAACGACCAGGATAAGTTTGAGATTGTAAACATAGTAAAAAAATTCGCAGACTTGGGTCTTACATTCTATGCTACAAAGGGAACGGCCAATGTTATCAGAAGTTTAGGTATAGATTGTACTGAGGTCGCAAGACTCTCATCCAATGATGAAATATTCAAATTGATGGATGAGGGCAAAATTGACTATATAGTATATACAGGCAAGACGGACATCGAGTCAATAACAAACTATATCTCACTTCATCATCATGCCATCCTGCTCGGAATAACCGTTCTCACATCGCTTGATACTACTAACGCCCTTGCCGATGTTATTGCAGGCAGATACAATCAGTTTAATACCGAACTTGTGGATATAAACCATTTAAGGACAGAAAAATTAAAACTTGAATTCTTCAAAATGCATTCGTGCGGCAATGACTATATTTTCTTCAACAATATGGATAACAGAATAACCTGTCCCGAATCGCTGGCGATAAATTTTGCCGACAGGCACTATGCAATAGGCGGCGACGGTATTATTCTGGTGGAAAAATCTGATATTGCAGACGCGAAAGTTCGTGTATTTAATCGCGACGGTTCTGACGCCGGGTTGGCGGCAAACGCCATGAGGATGGCGGCAAAGTATCTGTATGATAACAAAATGGTCGCTGGCGATGTTGTTACGTTGGAGAGTGGGAATAATGTAGCAAAACTCACTGTGTCTTGTTTCAACAATGAGGCTAGTTCGGTTTGCGTAAATATCGGGCATGCTCAAACGCAAAATGTTACTCTTCCGGAACTTCAGACATTTAAAAAGTATTGCGGGCATGATTTTGTGGGGCATGTAGTTACTATCGGCAAAAAACATCTTGTCGTATTCCTTGATAAGATAGACGATGTTGATTTTGAAGATTTCACTCAGGAACTATCGGCAAACAGCACTCTGTACGAAGACGTGGATTTTATCGAATGTGTTCGGGTAGTCAATAGCGTTACCGTGCGCATGCGTGTTTATGGTAAAGTCAACGGCGAAACTTGGTCATGTGGTACAGCCGCGGCGGCTGCTGCAATTGCGGCTATTGAGCGTGGCGACTGTACAATGGGCGAAATTATTACTGTTAAGGTAAAGGGCGGCGACTTATTTGTCAAAATCAATGATGATGGTTCCTTGGAAGTGGACGGCCTCGTTAAGCAAGCCTTTAAAGGCATAATAGAAATATAATGATTTATTTTGATAACGCTGCAACAACAAAGCCCGACAGCGAGTGCTTAGATCAGGCAAAACAATATTTATCCGATTACTTTTATAATCCTTCCGCACTCTATGCGGAAGGTTATAATTTGAATCTGCAATTAAAAAAAGCGCGTACTAATCTTTTGTCGCTTATAGCTAATGAGCAATATGAACTGATTTTTACATCCTGCGGAACGGAAGCAGATAATCATGCTCTGTTTGCTTGTTGCAGAAGGGGTAATATGGTCACTACATTGGGTGAACATTCTGCCGTATTTGCTCCGGCTACAGAACTAAAACAGCGCGGCTTTGACGTGCGCTTTGCTTCGCTCAATAGTGATGGGAGTGTCAACGTAGATAATCTGTTGTCCTTGGTTGACAGTAATACAGCGCTTGTTTCTGTCATTCATGTAAATAATGAAACGGGTGCGATAAACGATATAAATTGTATTGCCGATGAGGTAAAAAAGATAAATCCACGCGCGATCTTCCATTCCGACGGTGTGCAGGCATTTGGCAAATTGCCTTTTAAATTGCATGATTGCGTTGATTTGTATAGTACTTCGGCACACAAAATCGGAGGGATAAAGGGCGTTGGCGCTTTGATAAAGCGTAAAAATTTAAAAATTAAACCTTATATCTTCGGCGGCGGGCAGGAGAACGGTATGCGTAGCGGTACAGAAAATGTATTCGGTATAAAAATGTTTGAACTTGCCGCATTGAAGAGATATTCGTCGTTGAAAGCTAATTATGAATATGTGCGTAAACTGAACGACAGTCTTTGGGCAATGTTGGATAAGGAGCTGTTTGAACGTATTTCCCCTGAAGACGGCTCACCGTATATTCTTACAGTCAGCGCTCGCGGCGTAAGGGGCGAAACTATCTTGCATGAGGCGGATGATGCGGGGCTTATAATCGGTACCGGGTCGGCTTGTTCGTCCAACGATAAAAAACGTTATTCGCGCGTCATTCTTGCATGTGGAGTGAACAGCGATTATGCTGACGGGATTTTGCGGCTTTCTTTCAGTTCTGAAAATACTCTTGAAGAGGCCGAACATGCAGCGGCTTTGCTCAATAAAATTGTAAAGAACAGACGGGAAATTATGTCTTGAATTATGGAAAAAGTAATTGTAATCAGATATTGTGAACTGTACCTTAAAGGTAAAAATCGCGGTTTTTTTGAAAGACAGTTCGCTGTCAATATGGAAAGAGCGCTTAAAGGTATCAGGCATGAAATCCGCCGCCAGAGCGGAAGATATCTCATAGAAAATTTTGATGAGGATGATATTGCGTCTATTCTCACAAAACTTAAAAAGGTTTTTGGTATTCACACTTTGGCTGTCGGATTGCGCGTAAAGAGTGATATGCAGGAGATTTATCTCGCGGCAAGGCAAATGTGTCCTAATAAAGGTACGTTTAAAGTTGAAACGCACCGCGCCGATAAAACTTTTCCGCTAAATTCTATGCAGATAAGCGCTCAAATCGGCGGCAGGCTATTAGATGATATTGCAGGTATCGCTGTAGACGTTCATTCTCCGGAGCATATCATTAATATAGATGTCAGAGAGAATGGAACAACCTTGGTATTCGGGCAGTTCATTCGCGGTGCCGAAGGTATGCCTGTTGGAAGTGCGGGGAAAGGCTTACTTTTGATTTCGGGAGGAATCGACAGTCCTGTAGCCGGGCATATGATTGCCAAACGCGGGATGAGTATTGATTGTGTCCATTTCCATAGCTATCCTTATACAAACTTGCAGGCAAAGGATAAGGTTATAGAGCTTGCAAAAATACTTTCGCAATATACATGCGGAACTACTCTCAATATTATAAAGGTCACGCATATTCAGGAGGAGATACATAAAAAGTGTAACGGCGAATTTATGGTGACGCTTTTAAGGCGCTTCATGATGAGAATAGCCGAAAGAATTGCTTTGAACTGTGGGGCGCAATGTATCATTACCGGTGAAAGTTTGGGGCAGGTCGCAAGTCAGACAATAGAGGGGATGACTTCTTCAAATTCGGTAATTGAAAAACTCCCTGTATTGCGCCCTTTGTGCGGGTTTGATAAAAATGAGATAATTGAAAGAAGCAAGCTTATCGGCACTTACGATATTTCTATCCTGCCGTATGAAGATTGCTGTACCGTATTTCTGCCCAAACACCCCGTAACGCGGCCTAAACTTGAAGAGGTCTTGCGTGAAGAATCAAAACTTGATGTTCAGGCGCTTATTGATGAGGCGCTTGATACTCTTGAAATAGTCAGACTTTAAAAGCATAATGCAGCCGCTGTTTTTTGCGGCTGCATTAAGTTTAATTATAGTACCATTCTTTCTGGGTTATAGGCGGAGGCGAATAGGAGGGTTGATCGGTTGAAACATTTACCTGATTTAATACTATCTCCTTGCCTGAATATTTTTTGCCATTAAATGAATAGTATGGTGTAACAGTGTAAGTGTGTCTGCCTTCTTCGGGAGTATCGTGTATTTTTTCTCTATAATCCCCGTCATAGATGACTTCATTATCGCGTTTTATAATGTATGAATAGTACTGTGTTTTACATAGTGATATTGAAACTATATTATCCGCAACAGTAATTTCGGGATGAGTTATTGTAGGACAAGTGAATTTTGTGCTGATTTCTTCGGGGAGATTATTGCTTAAGCATTTTACTTTAAGCTTGTTTAAAGCTGGGGAAATGGCATCTGCAATGATAATTTTTCCGCTGCTTTCATAATCTTGTCTGTCAATATAAATTTCAGTTGTCCCAGCAGAAGTTTCAATATCGGGCGGAGTCTGTGAGTTATATAGTTCGGTCAGCAAATCTTTGAGTATGTTACAGCATTGCCCGCCTCCCGTGATATCAGTTCGGGTGTTGTTTCTGTCGCCGAGCCATACGCATATTGTATGGCGAGAAGTGTAACCTATGGCGTAAGCGTCGGTATTGCCTGAATCGTCGCCGCATGTTCCTGTCTTGGCGGCCAAGTCGTAACTTAAATTTTTTAATTTTTTCGCTGTTCCCGTATTTGTTGTTTGCATAAGCATTTCGTTCATCAGGGAACAAGTTCCTTCGGAAAAAGCTTTAGTCTTTATCTGCGGAGCAGAATATATTGTTTGTCCGTTACTGTTTACTATCTTTTTTATAAAATGTGACGGTTGATAGTTGCCGTTATTTCTGAAAGTGCTGTAACTGTCGCAAAGGTTTTTCAATGGGATGCCATACTTCATTCCGCCTAATGCAAGCGATAGGTTCATGTCCTCATCATCAAGGTCGATATCAAGTTTATTTGCGTATTCGGCTGCTTTTTTAACTGTAGTAAAATTCAATGTCTTTACTGCGGGAATGTTGTAACTGTGTGCAATACTCTGTGCTACAGTTACCATGCCGTGATACTTCTTGTCATAGTTTTCAGGAGAATATCCGCTGAAATCTATCGGGCAATCTTCGATTTTAGTAAAACTGTGTATAATACCTTCCTCGATTGCCGGGGCATAAACCAGGACAGGTTTTATTGTTGAGCCAGGTTGTCGCTTTGCATTGCCTATGGTGTTTTTGTATGCTGTTACTCCGTTGTTGCTGTCCGTTATTATAACCGCACCGTCATTTTCAAACGGCAGATTTTCTATATAATTCTGTATGCCGGCATCCATATATGTGTAAATTTTGCTACCGGATAAATCGTTGTAGTAATCGAGATTGAGCAAATCTAACTCGTCCGTGACGGCCGCTATATAGCTGTTCCGATAGTTTGTTGAGTTTTTATTCACTGTGTCAAGTGGTTGAGCTATAGATTGAGCGCACTGTGTTCTATCGATAAAATTGCATTCAGCCATGTTTTTCAGCACTAAGTTGCGTCTTTGCAAGCATTTTTCTGCATTTTTAAATGGTGAGTAATTGTTTGGTGATGACAGTAATCCTGCAAGAGTTGCGCTTTGCTCAAGAGTCAGGTTTTCGGCTCTTTCGCCAAAATAAAAGTTTGCTGCACTCTGCAGCCCGAAACAATTGTGACCAAAATAGATTGTGTTCAGATACATCTCAAGTATCTCATCTTTAGAGTAGGCCGCTTCAAGCTGTCTTGTCATGTGGATTTCCTTTAATTTTCTTGTCAGCGTTTTGTCATTAGAAAGGTGTGTATTTTTTATAAGTTGTTGGCTGATGGTGGAGGCACCCTCCTTAAAAGACAAACTTATTGTATTTTTGAATAGTGCTTTTAACATCCTTCTATAGTTCAAACCATTATGTTCATAAAATTGTCTGTCTTCGCTGGCAATAAAGGCATTTTTAGTGTATGACGGAAGTTCATTTATCAGTACAGTACTGCGGTCGCATTCAATGGAGGAACTTTCAATCCGGTTGCCGCTGTCGTCTAAAAAAGATATTGTTTGACTATAATTTATGAGTTTTGTTCTGTCTAATTTAGCGTCCGCTGTTATGATAAAATATGCGGCAAAAGCTACGATAATCAACGCCAATATCGTCAGGAAAATTGTTATCGATATTTTTACTGATTTTTTCATTAAAATTAGTATTCATAAAAAAATAAAATTGTTTCATTTTAATTGAAAAAAAATGTAAATAATTATATAATTATTTTGTATGGACAAGTTTTATTATATTGTTACCTATGGTTGTCAGATGAATGTGCATGAATCTGAAAAGATAGCAGGTATTCTCTCTGGTATGGGTTATAAAAATTGTGATAGCCCTGAGGAAGCCGATATTGTTGTATTTAATACATGCTGCATTCGTGAAAATGCTGAAAATCATGCCTATGGAAATATCGGCATGTTGAAAAAATTGAAGCGCGAAAGAAAGGACATGATAATTGCCGTTGGCGGGTGTTTGCCTCAGCAGATGAATAAGGCGGACAATCTGCACGAAAAATTTCCTTATGTCGATATTATCTTTGGCACACACAATCTTAATAGTCTTGGCGAGCTGATTGAAAGGAAGCTTATGCAGAAAAAGATTGTTATTGAGATAGACGAGAGTGAAGGCGATATATGCGAAGGCGATACGCCATTAAGAACGAGCTACCCGAACGCATGGGTTAATATCATGTACGGTTGCAATAATTTTTGCTCGTACTGCATTGTGCCGTATGTGCGTGGCAGAGAGAGGAGTCGTCAGTCCGAAAATATAATCGATGAAGTTCGCTCTCTTGTAAACGAGGGTTATAAGGAAATTACACTCTTGGGGCAGAATGTCAATTCATACAAAGGAGATCTGTCGTTTCCGCAGCTTCTGGATAAGATCGCTCAAATAGACGGCAAGTTCCGCTTGAGGTTTATGACATCACATCCAAAGGACTTTTCCCCTGAGCTGATAGAGGTAATGGCCCGCCATAAGAAGATATGCAAATGTCTGCATTTGCCCGTTCAAAGCGGTTCGGACTCTGTTTTAAAGGCTATGAACAGGCATTATACTTCGTTGCAGTATCTTGAAAAGGTAAGGCAGTTAAAAGCAAAAATTCCCGATTGTGCAATAACTACCGATTTGATTGTGGGATTCCCAGGTGAAACGGACAAAGATTTTCGTCAGACCCTTGAGTTGGTCAAAGAGGTTAACTTTGCTTCCGCATTTACGTTTGTATATTCCAAGCGGGCGGGAACAAAGGCTGCCGAAATGCCCAATCAAGTACCTGAAGATGTGGCAAAGGCAAGAATCATGGAGCTTGTAGATCTTGTAAATGCGCAGACCCGTGCGCTGTCGCAGACCTATATAGGCAAGATAGTCGAAATTCTGTGCGAAGATTATGACGCCAAGCGCGAATTGTATTTAGGGCGCGATGAGTATGGCCGCATGGGATATTTTTCCTCCGAACAAAATGTTGTGGGACAGTTTGTTAATTTAAAAGTTGAGCAGGCTAACGGTGTTTCGTTGACTGGTAAAATAGTGGTATAAAATGGCTCTTTCACCTATGATGCAACATTACTTTTCCGTAAAGGAAAAGTATAAGGACTGTATAATATTTTATCGTCTCGGCGACTTTTACGAGATGTTTTTTGATGACGCAAAGACGGCTTCACAGGTGCTCGATCTTACTCTTACCGGCAGGGATTGCGGGCTGGAGGATAGGGCGCCCATGTGCGGTGTACCATTTCATTCGGCTGATTCATACATCGCAAAACTTGTTTCGGCGGGGTATAAAGTTGCTATATGCGAACAGCTTGAAGATCCCGCTACGGCGAAAGGTATGGTTGCCCGCGACGTCATCAGGGTCGTTACGGCAGGCACAATTACCGATGAAAATTTTCTCGATTCGCGCACCAATAATTTTATTTGCTGTGCGTGCAAGCAGGGAGAGGATTGTGCGGCTGCATGGTCAGATATAACGACAGGCGAACTGTGTTGCACACAATATTCTGGTGCGGATTCGGTAAATAAAATAGTTGCTCTCATGTTAAGGCTTTCTGTGCGTGAAATAATCTGCAACGACGATATGCTGTTTGCCACAAAAGATATGCCGGAAGTTTCTCGTGGTATTTTGCCACCGTTTTCAAGCTACATGGGTTGGACATTTAACTATAAATCGGCTGAAAAGACCCTGCTTGACCAATTGAAAGCAGCAAGTCTTGCTGCGTTTGAAGTAAGTTCCAAGCCTTGCGCAGTTAGCGCATGCGGTGCATTGCTGGAATATTTGAAGGAAACTCAAAAACACGCTCTGCCGAATATAGTTAGCGTAAAATATATATCAGATGGCGAGCATATACAGCTCGACAATTCTGTTATTAAAAATCTTGAAATTGTCAGGAGCATGTCGGAAGGAAAGAAGTACGGCTCATTATTGTGGTTGTTGGATAAAACTAAAACAGCGATGGGTGCTCGGCTTCTATATAGCATGGTTCTCTCTCCGTTAGGTAATGCCGAAGCAATCAACTACCGACTTGACGGCGTTGAAGAATTATTCGACTCGACGGTAGTAAGGGTGGGGCTTGCCGACATGCTGCGGCAGGTAAAAGACATTGAAAGGCTGACGGGAAAGATTGCCAATGACAATATCATGCCGGCCGATTGTCTCTTGCTCGCTCAGTCGTTATTGACTATTCCCAATCTTAATTTCCAGCTTTCAGGTTTCGTAAGCAGTGCGTTGAGGGATATTTCGGTCGATTTAATCGATATGACGGAATTGGCTCAATATATTTTGAGTGTAATAGATGATAAACCTCCGGCGACGCTCAAGGACGGTGGATATATTAAAAGCGGGGTCAATGCCGAACTTGATGAGCTGCGATCCGTCAAGGAGAGTAGCAAAAATATACTTGCCGATATGGAAGCGCGCGAGCGTGATCGTACAAATATACGTACACTTAAGATAGGATTTAACAGAGTCTTCGGTTATTATATAGAGGTAAGTAAATCATTCAAGGATAAAGTTCCGTCAGAATATCAGCGCAGGCAGACTCTTACAAATGCTGAAAGGTTTGTAACCGAGGAACTGAAAGAACTTGAAGAAAAGATTCTTAACAGTGAGGAGATGTGTCTCAAGTTAGAAAGTTCTATCTATGAACGCCTGAAGATCGCTCTTGTCGAAAATATAGTAAAATTAAAGACTATAGCTTCTGCAGTTGCAAGACTTGACGTGTTTACTTCTTTGGCGGAAGTGGCTAAATCAAATAAATATTGTCGGCCTAAAATTGTTCAAAGCGGCGGGCAGCTCATAATTAAAGAGGGCAGGCATCCTGTTGTAGAGAAGATTTCAAATGAGAAATTTGTTGCAAACGACACTCTTTTGGATGAAGACGCAAACCGTACAATGATTATAACGGGGCCAAATATGGCTGGCAAAAGTACATATATGCGACAGACAGCCATAATCGCGCTCATGGCTCACATAGGATCTTTTGTTCCTGCAAAGAGCGCGCAGATTCCAGTGCTTGACCGTATTTTTACCAGGGTCGGGGCGAGCGATAATCTGATTTCAGATCAGAGTACTTTCATGGTGGAAATGATAGAAGTCGCCACAATACTCCGCAATGCCACAAAAAACAGTCTGATTATTTTGGATGAGGTCGGCAGGGGTACAAGTACATACGATGGTCTGTCGATAGCATGGGCTGTTGTTGAGGAGATTACTAAAAATATCAGAGCTAAGACAATGTTTGCCACCCATTACCATGAGCTTACAGAACTTGAGAGCAAATTGGATGGTATAAAGAATTATAAGATTGCCGTCAAGGAAATCAACGGCGGAATTGTTTTTCTCCGCAAAATAATGCGTGGCGGGGCAAACCGCTCTTTCGGTATAGAAGTAGCCTCGCTTGCGGGTGTTCCGCCCTCCGTTACTGACAGAGCAAAAGTCATTTTAAAATCTGTTGAGAATGGCGGAATCGTAACGGCAAAAATTGAAAGTGAGCAACAAGCAGAAACTGAACACGGCAATGATGAAATAAAAAATATTCTCAAAGAGATAGACATGAATAATATGTCGCCCATGCAAGCGTTTATGGTGCTTGGAGATCTTATTGATAAAGTTAAATAATTATGGCTAAGATAAACATACTTTCTGAGGTAATATGCAACAGAATAGCTGCAGGCGAGGTAATTGACAGACCTTATTCAGCGGTTAAGGAACTTATTGAAAACAGTCTTGACGCCGGTGCTACAGAAATTGAAATCAGTATTGAGCGTGGAGGAAAGGACTTAATAAGAGTTATAGATAATGGTTGCGGTATAGAAAAGGACGATATGCGTGCAGCCTTCTTCGCCCATGCAACGAGTAAGATATCTACTCTTGAGGATATAGACAATATTCATACGCTTGGTTTCCGCGGCGAGGCGCTTGCTACGATAGCGGCGATCGCTCAGGTAGAGCTTATCAGTGTTACTCCCGGCAATGAGGCGTGGAAAGTGGAATGTGACGGGGAGTATATTGGCAAAGTTCAGCCTGCCGCCCTTGATACGGGAACGCAGATAACGGTGCGCAATTTATTTTTCAATACTCCTGTGCGTCGTAAGTTTTTAAAGTCTGATAAGAAAGAGGAAACAGATATAACGGCTTTTGTTACGCGTTATATTCTTTGCAATCCGCGCGTTGCGTTCAGATATTTTGTAAACGGAAAATTAACTTTGCAGTCCTATGGCGGAGGCTTGGAGGAGGCTATTGCGCAAGTTTACGGCGCGAGTTATCTTCCGCATTGCTTTAAATTAAATGCGGATAGAAACGATTTGAAAATATACGGGTTTACAGGTAATCAGAATTTTTTTAAGCCGAATAAATCCTATCAGAACATATTTTTAAACGGCAGGTGCATATCGAATAATGTCATTTCAACGGCAATCAACCAAGCCTATGCACCCTATACAATGAAGCGAAATTACCCTGTATATACTCTGTTTATTGATGTTCCCGTCAGCATGGTAGATGTCAATGTGCATCCCAATAAGGCTGATGTTCGTTTTGTTGATAATCAGCTGATCTATGGTACCGTTTATAAGGTTATTTCGTCGGTGCTTGACGGCACTGCCAAGGCGGCAGATTTTGTTGTCGATAGTACAATAGTCCCTGAAATAGAATCTACTTTTGTCGATAAAAATTCTAAAAATGCTGTATATGCAGCTGATTATACTCAGACAAAAAAAATATATGACAAAAACTTCGACGATATCAATATTCCTAAATTTACCTCCGAGGGAAAAATTAAAAAGAATGACGACGTCGTAAAGAAAGCGTCAAATATAGACGACAATATCGATTATTCAGTGTATGAACGAATGGAGAGGGAGCATGTTGAACCTAAAACTATTGATGCTCTGCCTCTGTATGCAGCTTATGCTCCTGAGCCTGAAAAGACAATGTTGGTGGCGTGTGGCGGAGTTAAGCCGTTGCCTGCAAGGATAAGGGAGCAGGAGCGTGCAAAAGCCGAACAGGAAAGAATAGTTTATGAAAGTTGGAAGTATAAAGGCAATCTGTTCAACACATACCTGATTTATGAAACGTGTGACGACGTCTACCTGATAGATCAGCACGCCGCGCATGAAAGGTTGATTTTTGACGACCTTATGGAGAAGGTCAGGACTCGAAGCGCTATTCCCAGGCAAGGGATGCTCGTTCCGTACATTTTAGATTTTAATGCGGAGGAGGCCGCCTTTATTTCTGAAAATTTAATGGTTATACGAAGTATTGGATTTGACATAGAACAGTTCGGAATGAGGGCTTACCGTGTAAATGAAGTGCCTCTTGACTTGCAGAATGTCGATCTGAACTCATTTTTTAACGATTTGCTATCCGACCTTGACGAGCTTAAAACAATAAAGCTTGAAGATGTGTTGCGTGAAAAAATCGCTATGACGGCCTGCAAACATGCGATAAAGGGCGGGATGGAGCTTACTGATGCTGAAAAGCAACATTTAATAGATATGCTTAAAGGCAATGTGGGTCTTAAATGTCCCCATGGCAGACCTGTCTGTGTTAAGATGACCAAGAAGCAAATTGAAAAGATGTTCAAAAGGATAGTGTAGTCGTGAAGCAGGTTCTTGTTATATGCGGGTCAACGGCTACGGGAAAAACTGCTCTTGCGGTAGAGTGCGCAAAGTTGTTGGGAAGTCAGGTTATATCTGCCGATTCTCAGCTCATCTATAAGGGGCTTGATATCGGAACGGCAAAACCTACTTTAAATGAGATGGGCGGCGTTGTTCACCACATGATTGATATTGTAGAACCTGATGCCGTTTTCTCTGTATCTGACTACAGAAAAATGGCTCTGCCCATAGTCAGCAAGCTTGTAGCTGAAGGCAAGGTGCCTGTAATTTGTGGTGGGACGGGTTTTTATATCAACTCTTTGCTGTTTAACTTTTCGTATGGAAATGTTGCAGGCGATAATGCAATTCGCCGTAAATATGAGAATATATTGAATGAATACGGAAAGGAGTATCTGTTTGAGCTATTAAAGCAGGTAGACGAGCCTTCGGCGCGCAAAATTCATCAAAATGATACAAAAAGAGTAATACGTGCGCTTGAAATATATGAAGCCAGCGGCAGACGAAAATCTGATATAGCGGATAAAACGGACCCTGAATTTGATTACGTTGCTGTCGCTATAAATTACCCTCGCGATGAACTCTATTGCCGCATAGACAAACGTGTGGACGATATGTTTGATAACGGGCTTGTTGAGGAAGTAGAGTCATTGTTGTTGCGCGGCATAGATAAAAATTGTCAGAGTATGAGCGCGATAGGCTATAAAGAAGTTATTTCTTGTTTGGAAAATGGTGATTCGCGTAGTATTATGCGTGAAATTGTTAAACGCAATACCCGCCATTATGCCAAGAGACAGCAAACTTTTTTCAAAAAATTTCCGAATATTGTATGGCTCAGAAAAGATGAGGCGGAGCCGCAAAATATTATGAGGTTGATGAATGAATGAACTTGATTATATTCAGAAATGCGAGGAGCGTTTAAAAGATAAATTCGCTGAAATTGATAAAATTGCGTTTGAAAATCAAGCTAAAGTGCTGCGAGCCTTTCAAAATAACAGAGTGGCTTTGCGGCATTTTACAGGCACTACGGGTTATGGGTATGGCGATGAAGGCAGGGAGTGCCTTTCAAAAATTTATGCCGATGTGTTTAATGCCGAGGCGGGCATAGTTTCGCCTCATCTGTTATCTGGGACCCATGCTCTGTCCGTAGCGCTCTTCGGATTATTGATGCCAGGCGATACGCTTTTGTGCGTCAGCGGCAAGCCGTATGATACAATCCGCCCCGTAATTTATGGTCAGGGCATTGGTTCACTTAAAGATTACGGCGTAAATTTTCAATGCGTTTCTCTTACGTCGGAAGGTACGTTTGATTTTGAAAATATCGGTAAACATCTTTCTGGCGGCACTGTTAAAGTCGTCTATATCCAGCGCTCACGCGGGTATGAGCTTCGTGATGCGTTTTCTTGCGAACAAATTGGTAATGTCTGTAATTTTGTGCGCCAATCCGGGTTTAACGGCTGTATTTTTGTAGATAATTGTTATGGCGAATTTGTCGAAAGAATTGAGCCTACTGACTGTGGGGCTGATCTGATAGTCGGTTCTTTAATAAAAAATGCGGGTGGTGGAATTGCTCCCACGGGTGGCTATATCTGTGGCAAGCAGGAGTATATTGATAAAATTGGCAGAAGACTGACGGCTCCGTCGATAGGCCTTGAGGTTGGCTCGTATGAGCAAGGATACAGATATTTCTTTCAGGGGCTGTTTGTGGCGCCGCATACTGTTGCACAGGCATTAAAATGTTCTCTTCTGATTGGGCTCGCCATGACCGATCTGGGGTATATAAATTATCCATCCATAGATAAAATGCCGTACGATATAACCCGTTGTATTCAGTTTGATGACAGGGAGGCTATGCTCAGATTTATCAGAGAGATACAATATGCTTCGCCCGTCGATTCCTTTGTTACCTGTGAACCGTGCGACATGCCCGGATATAGTGATGATATCATCATGGCTGCCGGCACATTTGTTTCAGGCGCTTCCATCGAGCTTTCTGCCGACGGCCCTGTCAAACCTCCGTACATTGCATATTTCCAAGGCGGTTTAACTTACGAGCATGGAAAGTATGCTCTTGTCAAAATTCTATCTGAATTAAAAAAATGACTTTTTATGGTGTAAGCAAAAATTTTGTATTTGTTTGATTTTTTTGAAGTTTAATCTGTTTCAGTCGTCAGTTTTAGACGCCATTAGTTGTTTATAATATGGGTGTAGTATGAGGGGACACTGCGTTGGATGACAAGATAATAATAGATGACAGAATATTAAGTCATGTCGTTACGCAGTATTCCGATATGATTTTCAGAGTGTCATATCAGTATGTCGGTAACAGGCAAGACGCAGAGGATATTGTTCAGGAAGTTTTTCTTGCTCTTGTTCAAAGGTTGCAGGATATCTATTTCAACGATGAGGAACACCTGAAGGCATGGCTTATTCGTGTGACAATAAATAAAAGTATAAACGTTGCCAAATACAATGCTCGTCGGCGGACGTGTGAAGCAGACAATAATTTACATACAGATGATCATATCTTTGGCGAGCTTGATTACGAATTGTCTAAATTATCAGACAGCGACCGTCAAATTGTCTATCTTCATTATTATGAAGGGTATTCGGCAAAAGAAATATCTGACTTTCTTGGTTTACGAGAAAATACTGTACATAAACGTTTATCTCGTGCAAGAGAAAAATTAAAGAAATTTTTATTGGAGGAGGATTGAATATGAGCGTCTATAAAGAGCGTATGGATAAATTATCTCTTGATCAGTCGTTTAAAAATTCTCTTCTTGATAAAATGCGTGCAAAAGCTCAGGGCAGCAATATTGAGCAGGAGCATTTGCAGGTTGATTTATCTCAGAACACTCAGATTTCAGCTCTGAAAAAAGATAAAAAACGTAGGCTCATAAAAGTATTGGCTCCGCTTGCCTCTGCGGCTGTTTTATGTATGGTAATTGTTCCCGTGGCGATTAGTTTTAGTTTGGGCGGCAATTATAATTATTATGATGCCGGGGAAAATTTATCGGGCACCAGTATCGGAGCGGTGGGAGATTCTGATACCGGGGACTCCGTTATGGAATTGGAAAATTATTATGCTGAGCTGGATCAGTCAATATTTGATATATATGGGAATACTTTGCAATTTAATAATATCAGTATTGAAAGTTCAGTCTATGATTTAAAGCCTGATGAAGGAAATGTCTTTATTATTTTTTCGGTCTATCTTCAAATGTATGATGAAGTTATAGATTTTACAAATATCACAACTTCCTATTACGAAATTGATGGGGAATTTGGGGAGTTGGAATTCAGGGATTATATTTTTGAAGAATATTTCCCGAAATCAGACGACGGTTCCACGCAGGGTAATGGACAGCTTGTGTTTGAAACAAAAGTCGATATTATTGAAGATTTGCAGGCTGGAGAAAAAGGAAACATATATCTTGTTTGGCAGGATTTATATTTTGAAGATGAGTATGGTAATAGTATTACTTGGCTTGAAATACCTCTTGACACGTTGATAGAGGATGTTCGCAGCGAAGATAATGATTAAAATCTATATCTTAAAAAATTTTACTATCGATTAACAAGAAATTTCTATAATTAAACTTAATATGAATTGCACTTTTAGTCGATGAAAAAGAGCGGTCTGCTTATAAAAAGCAAGACCGCTCTTTTCGTTATTAAAAAGAAATGAGCCCGGTTCAATACCGGACTCATTCAAACAACTTAAATTTTTGTCCCAAAAGATCTTCATCTTTGTGTGGGCACACTTTAGATTAGTACATGCCACCCATATCAGGACCACCGGCCATGCCGTTGCCTGCAGGAGCGGGGGCAGGAATATCCGTAACAATACTTTCCGTTGTGAGCAAGGTTGATGCAACGGAAGCTGCATTTTGCAGTACTGAACGTGCAACCTTAGTGGGGTCAATAATGCCGCTCTTTACCATATCGGTATATTCATTCTTGAGAGCGTCGTAACCATAGTTAGGTTTATTTGCCGTAATTATGGTGTTTACAATTACAGAGCCGTCAAGACCGGCATTTTTAGCAATCTGACGAAGAGGTTCTTCAACGGCTTTGAGAACGATGCTTGCGCCTGTTTTTTCATCGCCTGAAAGTTTTTCAATAAGGTTTTTAAGGTCGTTGACAGTGGAGAGGAGTGCAACGCCGCCTCCGGGAACGATACCTTCTTCAACGGCTGCGCGTGTAGCTGCAAGAGCGTCCTCTATACGAAGTTTCTTTTCTTTCATTTCAACTTCGGTTGCCGCACCTACGTTAATGACGGCTACGCCGCCTGCAAGCTTAGCAAGGCGTTCCTGCAATTTTTCCTTATCGTATTCGGAGGTCGTTTCAGCAATCTGAGCTTTTATAGAATTTACTCTTGCTTTAATATCTTCAGGTGTGCCGGAACCGTTAATGATTGTAGTGTTTTCTTTATCGACTTTGACCTGTGAAGCTCTGCCGAGCATATCAGGAGTAACATCTTTGAATTCGTATCCAAGATCGGAGGAAACAACCGTGCCGCCCGTAAGGATAGCGATATCTTCAAGCATAGCCTTTCTTCTGTCGCCAAATCCGGGAGCCTTTACTGCAACGCAGTTCAAAACACCCTTGAGTTTATTTACGATAAGGGAGGCAAGTGCGTCACCTTCAACATCTTCAGCTATAATCAGAAGTCTTGCGCCCTGCTGAGCGATGGGTTCAATTATGGGAAGAATTTCCTGAAGGGTAGAAATCTTTTTGTCAGTAATCAGTATATATGGATTGTCAAGAACAGCTTCCATCTTTTCGGTATTGGTCACCATGTATGCCGAAGCGTAGCCTCTGTCGAACTGCATGCCTTCAACGGTTGTCAGCTCGGTATTCATTGTCTTGCCCTCTTCAACAGTAATTACGCCGTCCTTTCCGACTATTTCCATAGCGTCGGCAATCAAATTGCCGATGGTATCGTCTCCGGCGGATATTGAGGCTACCTGCGAGATTGCAAGTTTGTTTTCTACAGGTTTAGATGTGGATTTAATTTTGTCGACGGCTGTATCAACGGCTGCAGCAATACCTTTTTTGAGTATTATAGGATTTGCTCCGGCAGCAAGATTCTTAAGGCCCTCGCGTATAATCGCCTGTGCAAGCACAACAGCGGTGGTAGTACCGTCGCCCGCAACGTCGTTCGTCTTTGTTGAAACTTCTTTTACGAGCTGAGCGCCCATATTCTCAAAGGGATCTTCAAGCTCTATTTCTTTTGCGATAGTAACGCCATCGTTTGTGATGAGCGGAGCCCCGAACTTTTTATCGAGAACTACATTTCTGCCCTTGGGGCCAAGAGTTATTTTTACTGTATCGGCAAGTACATTGACGCCTGTTTCAAGCGCCTTTCTGGCGTCGTCACCATATTTAATTTGTTTAGCCATAATCTGTCTTTCTCCTTATTATTCAACGATAGCCAGAATGTCGCTCTGGCGAATTATTGTGTATTCCTTTCCATCAACTTTAACTTCTGTTCCGCTGTACTTGGAAAGGAGTACCTTATCACCGACTTTAACCTGCATTTCTACTTCTTTACCGTCGACAATACCGCCTGGACCAACGGCGACAACCACGCAGGTTGCCGGTTTTTCCTGAGAAGCTGCCGTAAGATAAAGACCGCTTTTTGTCTTTTCTTCAGCTTTAAGACTTTCGACAACAACTTTGTCAAACAAAGGCTTAATGTTCATGACTTATTTCCTCCGAAAAAAGTTTATATTGTTTTTCACAGATACTTATAAACTATGGCAAAACATTTCAAACACAATAAAATTAAAAAATATCGCAAATAAACATATTCAAGTGAAATGCAATTGCATTTTGGTAAAATATATGCTAATATTTAGACGTAATGATTTTTCGGCGTGGTGTTTGCAATGGATAAATGGGATAAGCGCTTCATGGAGATGGCCGAATTGATTGGTTCATGGTCAAGCTGTTTTAAGGAAAACCGTCATGTCGGCGCAATTATTGTCAGAAATAAAAGGGTTATAGCAACAGGTTATAACGGTGCGCCGCAGGGCATCAAGAGCTGCGCGGATAAATGCGAGTGCCTGCGCCAGAACCTCGGCATACCCAGCGGCACCCGTCAGGAAATCTGCTATGCCGTTCATGCTGAGCAAAACGCTATAATTCAGGCGGCGCGCGTAGGTTGCAGTGTGGAGGGGTGTACTTTGTATTGTACGCATCAGCCGTGCGTAATTTGCGCAAAGATTATAATCAATTCGGGAATTTCACGCGTTGTCTACAAGGATGGCTATCCTGACGACTTTTCGCTCAAACTCTTTGAGGAGGCCGGAGTAACACTTGATAAGTTTTCCGATCTGGAAAGTAAATAAGAATTTTTAACGCTTTGCACGCTATTTTTTTAATTCAAAAGTGATTAAGGAGTGGTTTATATGACAAATCCTAATGTAACCATAATTATGGAAGACGGTGGGGAAATTGTTTTAGAGCTTTATCCGGATAAAGCTCCGAATACGGTAAATAATTTTCTTAGCCTTGTATCGTGCGGATTCTACGACGGGTTGATTTTTCACAGAGTAATAAGCGGTTTTATGATACAAGGCGGCGATCCAAAGGGTAACGGTACGGGCGGTCCGGGGTACACCATAAAGGGTGAGTTTTCTCTGAATGGATTCAAAAGCAACGATATAAAGCATGCCCGCGGCGTTATTTCTATGGCACGCGCTATGTCTCCAAATAGCGCAGGGTCGCAGTTCTTTATTATGCATGCGAATGCCTCCTATCTTGACGGGCAGTACGCCGCTTTTGGCAGAGTCATTAAAGGTATGGATGTAGTCGATAAAATAGCTTCGGTTGCTACTGACTTTAATGACAGGCCTAAAACGCCGCAGGTAATTAAATGTGCAAAGGTAGAAACTTTTGGTGAAACCTATCTTCAGCCGGTAAAATTTTGAGTAATTTTAATATTGGAGCAAAAAATGACAGATAATTCAGTTTATGTAAATCCTTTGATAACCAGATACGCAAGCAAGCAGATGTCCAAAGCATTTTCTGATGATAAGAGATTTAAACTTTGGCGAAAACTTTGGATAGCTCTTGCCGAGGCTGAGATGGAATTGGGGTTAAATATCACGCCCGAACAGATTGCCGAAATGAAAAAGTACGCCGATGATATCAATTATGATGTGGCAGAAAAGTTTGAAAAAGAAGTTCGTCATGACGTTATGGCGCATGTTAAGGCCTTTGGTTCGCAGGCCGAGTCGGCCATGCCTATAATACATTTGGGTGCCACAAGTTGCTTTGTCGATTGTAATTCAGAGCTTATAATCATGCATGACGCGCTGAAAATTATAAAAGCTAAACTTGTCAATGTCATGGACAAGCTGAAAACTTTTGCTTTGAAATACAAGGATATGCCGACTTTGGGATTTACGCATTTGCAGCCTGCACAACTTACTACGGTTGGCAAGCGTGCAACGCTTTGGTTGCAGGATCTTTTGCTTGACTACAATAGCCTTGAAAATTTAGAACAGTCATTTAAGCTCCGCGGCGTAAAGGGTACAACCGGTACCCAGGCAAGTTTTATGGAACTTTTTAACGGCGACGAGGAAAAGGTAAAGGAGTTAGAGCGCCGTGTTGTTAATAAAATGGGATACGATAAAGTTTACGGCGTTACAGGTCAGACCTATCCCAGAAAATTCGACTACAACGTGCTGTGTGTTCTTTCTCAGATTGCTCAGAGCGCCTATAAATTTTCAAACGATATAAGAATACTTCAGAACATGAAAGAAATTGAAGAGCCGTTTGAAAAATCTCAGATTGGCTCTTCGGCTATGGCATATAAACGCAATCCTATGCGCTGTGAACGTATGGGGTCGCTTGCGCGATTTGTCATTTCATTGCCCCTCAATTCAGCTATTACGGCATCTACACAGTGGTTTGAACGCACTTTGGATGATTCGGCAAACAGGCGAATTGTAAACGCACAGGCTTTCTTGGCGTTGGACGGTATCCTGAATATCTATTTGAATGTCAGCGAAAATCTCGTCGTGTATGATAAGGTCATTGCAAAACATATTTCCGCCGAATTGCCGTTTATGGCTACGGAAAACATTATGATGGAATGTGTAAAGGCCGGAGGTAACCGTCAGGAATTGCATGAAAGAATAAGGGTTCATTCAATGGAGGCAGGCAAAAATGTTAAAGAGCGTGGAGGGGAGAATAATCTGATAGATCTAATAAAGGCAGACCCCATGTTTGCGGCCGTGCATGATGAGCTTGATGAAATTCTTGACGCAAAGAAATTTATCGGCCGTGCGCCTGCACAGACAGAAGAATTTATCGCCAATGAGATTTCGCCCATTCTTCAGGATAATGCAGATTGTATTGGTCTTAAAGGCGAAGTTAAGGTTTGATATTGACGGTATATAGATTTTGCATGGAAGACGAGGGAACGACAAAGGGTGCGCGCGAACATTTTGTTCGTGCGCGGCCGTACTTTTACTTAAATTTATAAAAAGTCGGTAAAATTTATATATCAAACCATAGTTCTGTCTGGCAGAGTACTATGTACTATTTTAATATTACAAAGTATAGAACTATTAAATGTTTCGGATGAAATGGTTCTATGTCAAGTAGCTTTCTGAAGTTTACTTCAAGGATCTGTAGTCTTATTTTTTGTTTGATAAAGTGATTTTTATTTAAGCGGATAGTGCGGAAGATTGCTTTTTGCATGATAAAAAACGCTCAAGCAAAAGCTTGAGCGTTTGGCAGGGGAAACACGATTCGAACATGCAACCGACGGTTTTGGAGACCGCGACTCTACCGTTGAGCTATTCCCCTAAAAAAGTTAGCTTACTTAGTATACAATATCAATTTTTTTTAGTCAACTGTTTTTGGAGATTTTATTATGAAAAAAAGATATAAATTGGGCGTGATAGGTTGTGGGTTTATGGGTACAGCCTTAATCAAGGGAATAGTCTTGTCTGATTTTATGAGTGCAAGGAAAATACTTGTCAGCGATACCGATGCGCAAAAGCTGGAGGAGATAAACAGCTCGCTCGGTGTTGAAACAACAGTTGAAAATCGCAAAGTGGCCGAAGAGTGTGAGTATCTGCTGTTTGCCATAAAACCTCAGATGTTCGACAGTGTTGCGTCGGAAATAAGGGGTATAAAAGTTGAAAAGGTCATTTCTATAATGGCGGGAATGACTAAAAGCTATATAAAAAATGCCTTGGGCGTCGGTTTGATCAAGGTTGCCCGCTGTATGCCAAATCTCCCGTGTTCTATAGGCAGCGGTGCCATGGGCGTTGATATGTCAGATTATAACAAAAGCCTTGACGATACGCAGTTTATAACCATGTTGTTTGACTGTCTTGGTACGGTAATAAGTTTACCTGAGGATAAGATAGATGCCGTTACGGGGATAAGCGGCAGCGGCCCTGCGTATGTCTTTATGTTTATTGATAGTCTTATAGAGGCCGGTATCAAGCAGGGGCTGAGCAAGGACGAGGCCGCTACGCTTGCTGTTCAAACTGTACTCGGCAGTGCTGAAATGGTACTCAATTCGGATAAATCTATCCCAGAGCTTGTTGGCAGTGTCTGCAGCAAGGGAGGGACGACGATTGAGGCTGTAAAAGTTCTTGAGGATAATAACTTGCGCGGTGTTGTCGATTTGGCTGTGGATGCTTGTGTCAGGCGATCCAAAGAGTTGTCTAAATGAAGAAAGTAATTCTATATACTGATGGCGCGTGTTCGGGCAATCCCGGTGTCGGCGGCTTCGGTTGTGTTCTTATTTACAATGAGCATGAAAAAAAATTATCTGGAGCTTTTGCGGATACGACCAATAACCGCATGGAAATCTATGCAGTCATTGCCGGACTCAAATGTCTGAAAGAACCTTGCGAGGTCAATGTTTACAGTGATTCTGCTTATACGGTAAACGCCTTTAATCAAGGTTGGATTTATTCGTGGGAACAAAGTAATTGGAAAAAGGCTGATAATAAACCTGTCCTCAATGATGATTTATGGAAAGAACTTCTTGCGCTGACACGCAAGCATAAGGTAATGTTCATTAAGGTCAAAGGGCATGCCGATAATGAGTATAATAATATTTGTGATAAATTAGCGACCGATGCGGTCAAAAATTTTTCTGCCAAATTATAAAGTTTTTACATTAAAGATATAATATAAAGTAAATGAATCATAATAAAAAGGCAGTTTTTGCCGTGCTTAAGGATGTAGTCAATATACTTTTGACGGTCACTTTGGGGGCTGTAGCGCTGTTTTTTGCGCTATTGGGTCTCAGATATAGAAGTTTGCCTATTATCGATAAGTATTTTGATGTCTTTGTATGGTCGCTCTTTGTGCTCACCATGATTGTCTTGGTGTGCTATGTAGTATTTTTCATGCTGAAAAAGCAGGCTATTTACAGACTGATTTTTTGTGCGATTATCTGCGCCGATATTTTAGCTGTGGTTTTTTATATAATATGTGCTACAGGTATTATTCAAAATATTAACAGTCTTGAATCTCTGCGCGACATGATATCGGGATTTGGCTCGACTGCGGCAATAATATTTATAGTTTTTTCTTTTTTGCAGGTTGTTATATTGCCGATTCCGGGCTCCATAACGGTGGCTGCTGGGGTTGCGCTGTTTGGGCCATTTCTTTGTGCGGTTTACAGTTTTATCGGTATCTTTATCGGTTCGGTTGTTGCCTTTGCGATTGGCCGGCTTGTTGGATATAAAGCGGTGTGCTGGATAGTAGGAAAAGATGATCTCGATAAGTGGCTTAACAAAATTAAGGGGAAAGATTACCTGATTTTATCTCTTATGTTTTTGTTGCCGCTGTTCCCCGACGACATACTTTGTTTCGTTGCAGGGTTATCGTCCATGACATGGTTGTTCTTTATTGTCATGATTTTCATCACGCGCATCATATCTTGTTTTTCTGTTGCATATTCACTCGATATAATTCCATTTAATACCTGGTGGGGAATTTTAATCTGGATAATTTTAATAGCGCTTGTGGTTTTAGCCTTTTATCTTGTTTGTAAATACTCGGATAAAATTGATTCGTTTATAAAAAGTAAATTCAAAATCAAAAGCAGAAATGGAATAAAGCGTGATGAAAAAAAGAAATAATTCAAAACCCGCGGGAAATATTTTGCCTGCGGGTAAATAGTTTTGGGATAAATATGCCTATGAAAATTGCGGTTATCGGCGGTGGTGCAGCTGGTTTGATGGCTGCCTATACGGCAGCAAAAAATGGTAATGACGTCACCGTGTATGAGAAAAATGAAAAATGCGGCAAAAAGATTTATATAACGGGCAAGGGGAGATGTAATTTTACTAACGACGTTTCACCTGATGAGTTTTTGAATCATGTCGTAAATAATTCCAAATTCCTAATGAGCGCTATATACGGTTTTCCTCCACGGAGCTGTATTTCGTTCTTTGAAGGAGGTGGAATGTCGGTAAAAATTGAGAGGGGGAACAGAGCCTTTCCTGCGTCCGACAAGGCCAGCGATGTGACAAAGTGCCTTGAAAATTATTGCAGGAATGCAGGCGTCAACTTTTGTTTTGAAGAGCAGGTCATAGATTTTGATATTTCGAATAGTAGTGTGTCAGGCATAGTAACTAACAAAGGAGTATATGCCGTTGACGGGTTGATTGTTTGTACTGGCGGCTTAAGCTATCCGTCTACCGGGTCGACAGGCGACGGTTATAAATTTGCTCTTAAGGCAGGGCATACGATTGTGCCTCCCAGACAAGCGCTCTGCGGGTTAAATCTTGCGGGAAATTTTTATAAGCAATTACAAGGGCTGACATTGAAGAATATCCGCCTGAAGGCCGTATATCGCAATAAAATTATATTTGATGAGATGGGTGAAATTCTGTTTACACATTTCGGTATATCAGGCCCTTTGGTTTTATCTCTGTCTAGTCTGATAAACAGGCTTGAATTGAGGGATATCAAGCTTTCTCTTGATATTAAACCGGCGCTTGATACTGATATGTTGGACAGGCGGCTGTTGCGTGATTTTAATGAAATGGCCAATAAAAGTATTTACAATTGTCTGCGAAATCTTTTGCCGGTATCTATGATTGCCGTTATTCTGGAGCGGACAGGTATCGATCCTGGTAAGAAAGTAAATACTATTACACGCGTCGAGCGCTCTGGTTTATTGACATTACTTAAAAATTTTGATATGATTATTACGTCGTTGCGAAGTTTTGACGAGGCAATAATTACATCCGGAGGAGTAAACGTAAAAGAAGTTAATCCCAAGAATATGGAGAGCAGGCTTGTTCGTCATCTCTATTTTTGTGGTGAAGTTCTTGATGTGGATGCGTTTACGGGCGGGTTTAATCTTCAGATTGCCTTTTCGACGGGCTTTGCGGCGGGAAATTCTATAAAGGATTTACTTAGATGAAAGCTATAAGAGGGGCTACAACACTTGATGCTGATACGCCTGAAGAGGTGCGTTTTAAGGTCAAGGAACTTTTAAATAGTATTGCGGAGAGCAATAAATTAAGTACCGATAAAATTATTTGCATTATGTTATCTTCCACGGCGGATATTAAATCGCTCTATCCAGCCAAAGCGGCAAGGGAAGCTGGTTTTTCTGACTGTGCATTATATTCTTCGCTGGAGCCAGATATTAACAGCTCGCTTAAAAAGTGCATACGCGTAATGTTGCTTGCGGATACGGAAGTTCCTGTTAAATTCGTTTATCTTCATGGTGCAAAATCTCTCCGTAAAGATTTAAGCGAGGTCATCAGTATTGCGATTGATGGCCCGGCAGGCAGCGGAAAGAGTACGGTTTCAAAGCTTGTGGCAAAGAAACTCGATATCTTAAGCCTGGATACAGGGGCTATGTATCGTGCAGTTGCTTTGAAGTGTATAAATGAAAGTATCGACTATGCGGAAAAAAGTCAGGTCGAACACATTGTCGGAACAATAGATTTACGTGTCGAGTATCGTGAAGGCAAACAGATGACTATACTTGACGGGTGCGATGTGTCTGATAAAATAAGAACGGCTCAAGTATCAATGCTTGCCTCTTATGTTTCAGCTTATCCTTCGGTGCGTTCCAAAATGGTGGACCTCCAGCGTAAAATTGCTTCAGAGGTATCGTGTGTGCTTGACGGGCGCGATATCGGAACTAATGTATTGCCGAATTGTCCGTTCAAGTTTTTTCTGACTGCCACGCCTGAAGTGCGCGCCCGGCGCAGGTTTGAGGAAGATAGTTCAAAAGGTTCCCGGCAATCGTATGAGCAGATATTAAAAGATATCAATGAGCGCGATGAACAGGATAAAAATCGCGCAGTTGCACCGCTGAAACGTGCAGATGATGCTGTTGTTATTGATACGTCTGAAATAACGGCGGAAGAAGTGGCGCAAAGAATTTGCAAAATAATTCAGGAGCGGATATGATAAGTAACGAAGAAAGGGAGCGCATGACGAAATTGCGCAAAACCTTTGATAAGCTCAGAATAATAGAAAAGATAATCTTTCGTCCGCTCTTTCCTTATAAACGGCACGGAAATCTTACTCGCCACAATAAGGGTGCATTGATAATAATCGGCAATCACTACAGTATTTGGGATGTCATTCCGGCCGCCATGGCAACCGACCGTGCAGTACATTACATGGCAAAGAGTCAATTGGCCGACGTAAAGTTGGGCAGATGGAAGATAGGGGAGGCAGCCCTGAAATGGCTGCAATGTATAGTTGTCAAACGCGACGGGAGCGACGTGCAGGCAGTAAAGACCTGCCTGAAGTATTTAAAAAACGGCGAAGTCATAAATATTTATCCTGAAGGCACGCGCAATCATTCGTATGACCAGTTCCTTCCGTTTAAAAGCGGCGCTGCGGCGCTTGCTATCAAAACAAAGGCGCCGATTGTTCCTGTGGTAGAGGTTGAGAGGATAAGGTTTTTGCACAAGGTCAATGTAATATACGGCGATCCGATCTATTTAACGAAGTACTATGGTAAACGTATGACATCGGATGAACTTGAAGAAGTTGACGAGTGGCTGCGCTCTGTGATGATGAATATGCGACAGGCCTATATTGACAGATATCATCCCAAGTTAAAACCATTAAAGCCTAAAAAAGAACATTGATAGATGGAAGTTATAATAGCAAAAAATAGCGGCTTTTGCCGCGGTGTGCAATTTGCTGTAGATACAGCTATGAGAGTGCCTGTCAAGGATACCTATGTTCTTGGTGAAATTATTCACAATGAGTATGTTGTGGAACAGATAAGAGCGCGCGGTATAAAGACGGCAGACAGCCTTGACGAAGTGCCTGACGGTGCCACTGTAATATTTCGTTCTCACGGTGTGCCGGAAAATTATTATAATCTGTGCAGAGCCAGAAATATTGAGATTATAGATTGTACTTGCGGGTTTGTCCGAAACACTCAAAAAATAGTAAAAGAACAGTATTTGTCCGGTAAAACTATTGTAATCATAGGGGAAGCCACGCATCCGGAAGTGATAGGGTTGCAAGGTTGGTGCAAAAATCAGGCGATAGTTGTTAACGATATTTGGTATGATTTAACGGTTATAAAACACTGTGATGTTTGTGTAGTTGCTCAAACTACCTTTTCCATAGAAAAATTTAGGAAAATTATAGCAAATATTAAAAATCTGTGTGAAAAAACAGTTGCTGTTTTCGAAACAATTTGTTATACTACTTATGATCGACAATTTGAAGCGGCGCAGTTGTCGCAAAGTTGTGAAGCCATTCTTGTAATAGGCGGAATACATAGCAGTAACACAAATAAACTATATGAAATTTGTACCGCGAATTGCAGGAACGTATTCAGGTTGTCTGGTCCAAACGATTTGGATTTTGATAAAATTAAAAATTTTAAAAGTGTAGGTATTGTTTCAGGGGCGTCAACCCCAATGTCTCAAAACCGGGAGGTTCTCTTAAAGATGGAAGAAAAAAGCACGGAAGTAAACGCAACTAGCTCTATGGCGGATGTGGTTGCAAAGATTGACAGCGAATCGAAGTTTAAAAAAGGGCAGATTGTTACAGCTACTATATCTGAAGCTACAGAAGATGGTCTTCAGATTCTTTTGCCGTTTTCTAAAAAAGAAATTCCTTTGAGCAAGGATGAACTTGATTGTGAAGAGTACAATGTGGCCGATTATGTAAGTAAAGTTGGTGAAACTATCGATTTGTTGGTTGTTGAGCTTAAGCCTTCTTTAAAACTTTCGCAGAAGATGATTAAAATTCTTGCGGAAGAGGAATCCCGTATTGCAGAAATTGAGGCCGGAAAGGAATTTCAGGTAGAATGTACGGGTTATAACAAGGGTGGCTTGACGGCAACTGTAGGTACTTATTCTGTATTTGTGCCTGCAAAAGAAGTTCGTCCCAGCTTTGTTAAAGATCTTACTAAGTATGTTGGCAAAACTCTTCGCCTTCGTGCTCTTGAAGTCAAGAAAGACGCAAGGAAGAAAGAAATTATTGCCTCGCAGCGCGTTATTCTCCAGGAAGAAAAAGATGCTCGTGAAGCCGCAAAAATTGCAAAAGAAGAAGAATTTTTTGCAAATATTGCCGTGGATGATGTTGTTGAGGGCAAGGTTGAAAGAGTAACCTCTTTCGGTGCCTTTGTATCTGTAAATGGTTTTGATTGCCTTGCGCATATTTCTGACCTTTCATGGACAGGTGCTAAAGCGGTGACCGATGTGCTTGAAATAGGTAAGAGCTATCAGTTCAAAGTCTTAAAAGTTGATAAAGAAAACAAGAAGGTTTCTATTGGTTATAAGCAACTGCAACCTCAGCCTTGGGATTTAGTTTCTGAAAATTATGCAGTTGGCGAAGTAATTCATGGCAAGGTTGTTCGTATAGTGCCTTTCGGTGCCTTTATTGAAGTTGAAAAGGGTGTTGATGGTTTGGTACATGTATCTCAGATAAGCTATGACAGAATAGAAACTCCCGCTTCAGTACTCAATGTCGGCGATGAAGTTGATGCAAAAATTATTTCTCTCGATCCTGAGGCCAAGAAAATGAACCTTTCTATAAAGGCTGTACTTCCTGAACCTGAAAAGAAGCCTAGGTCTGAAAGGAACAGCGAAGCTGCTCCCAGAAAGAGCCGCGCTCCCAGAAGATCCGAGGATGAGTACTCCGATTGGAACGAAGGAACAATTTCCATTGGCACATCGCTTGGCGATCTTTTGGCTGATGCACAAAAAAATAATAAATAATCTGCTGAATATTTAATATGAATCTAAGGTCTTCACAGTATTTTTATGGGTGAGGGCCTTTTATTTATTTTTTTGAAAGTGATTATAACTTTTGTCGATTTGCAGAGTTTAGATGTAAAATAGAGCGGTTATATATAATAATGTTATAATACGGAGGTTTTTAACATGAAAGAGGGTAACATAAAGATTTCAAGCGAAAACATGATGCCGATCATAAAAAAATGGCTATATTCTGATAAAGACATCTTTCTCAGAGAAATAGTGGCTAATGGTATTGACGCTATTACAAAGTATAAAAAGCTTGTTTCAATGGGCACAGCCGCTGAAAATGGCGATGAGGAATATTGCATTAAGATCAGTATTGATAAGGACGCAAAAACTCTTTCTGTTGCAGATAACGGCATTGGAATGACGGAAGATGAAGTTGAAAAATATATTACGCAAATAGCTTTTTCAGGAGCATCAGATTTTCTTGCGAAGTATGAAAATGCGGGCGGTGATGGTATTATAGGTCATTTCGGCTTAGGCTTTTATTCTGCATACATGGTTTCAGGAAATGTTGAAATATTTACTAAATCTTATGCTGGTAACAAGGGAATACATTGGCAGTCGGATGGAAACAAGACATATACAATTGAAGAATGTGATATAGCTGAACGCGGCACAAAGATTGTAATGCACATTGTAGATGATGAGAAGGAATTTCTTGAAGAGAGCAAAATAAAGGAGCTTGTCAGAAAATATTGCTCCTTTATGCCTTATAACATCTATGTGAATTATAAAGCCGATGGTAATGATAAACCATTGAACACAACTGAGCCGCTGTATTTAAAATCTGCTAAAGATTGCACGGATGAGGAGTATAAACAATTTTATACCGATACGTTTTTTGATTTTACACCGCCTATTTTCTGGGTTCACCTTGATATGGACTATCCATTTAAGTTAAAAGGTATATTATATTTCCCCAAGGTAAAAAACAAGGTTGAACTTGAGCGCGGTAAAGTAAAACTTTACTGTAATCAGGTATTTATAGCTGACAATATCAAGGAAGTCATTCCGGAGTTTTTGATGCTCTTAAATGGCGTTATTGACTGTGCCGATATTCCTCTGAATGTTTCCCGTTCATTCTTGCAAAATGACAGGCAAGTTCAGCGCATAACAAAATATATTACGCGAAAAGTTGCGGACAGGCTTGTATCGCTGTTCAAAACGGACAGGAGTAAATACGAGGAGTATTGGCTTGACCTCGCTAATTTCGTAAAGTTTGGGTGCATTAAGGATGATGATTTTTATCAGCGCGTCAAAGATATAATCATTTATAAGGATATCAATGGCCAGTACAAAAATATAAATGAGTTTTTGGGATTACCTGCTGAAGCTCAAGAGGAAGATTCGCAATCTAAGGAAGGCGAGAATGAGGTAAAAGAGAATAAATCGCCTTCTACAATATATTATGTTTCCGATGAGCAGCAACAGTCACAATATGTAAAGATGTTCAAAGATGCAGATTTGAATGCTATTATATGCGATAACTTTATCGATCCGCACTTTATAAGTTACCTTGAATATAGGGTTCCCGATAAGCTTAAATTCATGCGTATTGACGCCGATATTGCTGGCGCACTTAAAGATGCGGATGTGGCTGAAGACAGCGCTTTGATTGAAATTTTCAAGAATGCGATAGGTGATGATAAACTTACAATTAAGACGCAGTCGTTGAAAAACACTTCAGTTCCCGCAGTTATCAACGTAGATGAGTATATGCGCAGATATTCTGAAATGGGTACATTTTATGGTATGAGCGAGGGTGAAGTGGCTAAGACCATGATTATCAACACCGCCAATCCCGTCATAGAGAAGATTAAAGAGTTGAGCGATGAAAAGCAAAAGTTTGTATGCGGATATATCTATTCACTTGCGTTGCTTTCATATAAAAAACTTACACCTGATGAATTTAATAAGTTCTTGTCAGAAAATCTTACATTGCTCAATGAATTTGTGAAATAACGTACATTTTGTAAAATTTAATAGCGAAAAACAGCAGCCCAAAATTTGAACAAATTTTGGGCTGCTATTTTATTTGGTCTTTTTTTCGCCTGAGGCAAATATTTTATAATATGAATTTAAAATTTTTGCCTTTGGAATTAAGGCGGGCAATAGATTGCCTCAATATCAATTTTTTGACTGAGATACGGATAAGAAGAGGACAACCTGTAATAATCGAGTATCATGGTGAATACAAATATATAAATAACTACGGATATTCTGCAAATCCTGACGGCGCAATAGTGGTATATAACGTCGACGGACTTTTAAACTCTGCGTTGTCTGACGGTATCTACGCATATTCGGAACAGTTGAAGAGCGCTTTTGTTACATTGGACGGCGGGGTGAGGGTAGGCGTTGCCGGTGAATATGTGACTGATAGTGGAAAGGTGACTTCCGTAAGATGTGTCACATCGCTAAATATCCGTATCCCGCACGATATAAAAGGTTGTTCTCATGATTTATATATGACGACATTGTCGAAAGAGTTGAAAAATGTCTTGATATTTTCGCCTCCAGGATTAGGAAAGACTACTATGTTGCGTGACCTTGCGCGCCATTTAGGTAAAGAGTATAATGTACTCGTCTTTGATGAACGTAACGAGATAGCGGCGGCCGACAGCGACGGCGATGGATATCTACTTGGAGAGCGTTGCGATATAGTCAGAGGAGGGGATAAGCTTACTGCTTTTGCGTGTGCAATAAGAGTTATGAAACCACATCTTATAATTACGGACGAGCTATATGGTGAAAATGATATCGAGGCGGTGAAGTATGCCATTGATTGTGGAATAGCTGTTTGTGCGTCGACGCATATTACGGATCATTATATCCTCAAAAATATGCCGTTTGATTACTATTGTCGTTTAACGGGTATAGGTGAAAAGGCTGTTATCTATGATAAAAACTTTAATATTGTGCGCGATAATTGCAGCAACGACAATAGTAGGAGTGTTGCTGTCAGCGGAAAAGAAAAAACGGGCGCAGGTGTTCACTGAGTTGTATGAATTTAATGAACGCATGTTGCTTAATTTAAAATTCGGCAAATTGCGTATCTCCCAAATAGCATCTGATTTTAAATATATGCCAGACATAGTAGTTGGCAAACAGCTTTTAAATGGGGCGGATGGTCAGTTTATTGCGGATTATATAAAAAATATCGGGGTGAGTGACAGTTCCTCACAGATAGATTATCTGAACGAACGCAAATCGGCGATTAAAAAATTGATGGAAGAGAGCGCCGACAATTACAAAAAATATAGTTCGCTATATATCAAAATAGCGTTGATGATAGGAATACTCATTGCAGTATTACTTGCGTAAATGGATATCAGTATAATTTTTAAAATTGCCGCTGTAGGTATAATAATTACTATTATATGTCAGATACTTAAAAAATCTGATAGAGATGATATCGCAACAATAGTCAGTATCGTTGGGCTGATAATTGTCTTAACGGTGGTAATCTCCATGATTGCCGATTTATTTGAACAGATAAGCGCTCTGTTTGACATGTTTTTATGATAGTCAGAATTTGTTGTGTTGCTATAATAACTGCCGTCTGCGCAATGATATTAAAGGCAAATAAGCCGGAATTTGTCCCTATGTGCCTTACGGCCGGAGGCATTATACTGCTTGTATTCGGCTTTGATTACCTGTCTGTCAGTATTGAATTTATCAGACAATTTACCGAACAGACGGGGATTGACAGTTCGGTTGTCAGGCTTGTTCTGAAAGTAGTCGGGGTGGGGTATCTCATTGAGATAACGTCTGGCGCGGTCAAAGATCTTGGCTTTGAAAGTTTGGCGGACAAACTTATTATGTGTGGTAAATTTATAATATTTGTCATGTCCATACCAATACTGCAGGCAATGTTCAATGTAATAACGGCACTGGTCAATATAGTATGATGAAAACTAAATTAAAAGTAATATTATGTCTTATTGCGGCCTCGATTGCTTTGTTTTGCTTGAACGGAATCGTATTTGCGGATGATACCGATACTGCGCAGGAGCTCAACGATAATATTCTCGAATTGATAAACGGCCTCGATTTATCCGAACTTGAAAATTATTTGCAGGCGGATGAAGATAATTTTCTGTATTCGTTCGGAAGCAATGCTCAGGAAATAATAGAATATTTTATCCGCGGCAATCTGAATACCGATTACTCCGGTTACCTGAGTGAACTATTTTCGGTTTTGTTCAATCAAGTCATATCCCTTGTTCCTGCCTTTGCGCAAGTCATAGCTCTATCAATATTATGTGCGATAGTCAGAAGTGCAGAGGGTAGTATAATGAGTCGCAGTACCTCAAAGACTGTATGTATTGCCTGTTATGCGGTCATTATAACAGTCATTGTGTCAATGCTGGCGGAAGTGATTAAGTCTGCCAATGATAGCATTGACAGTATCAAATTGCAGGTAGAAATAATAACGCCGATACTTGTCACGCTTACAGTTCTGACCGGAGGGAGCGGTTCAGGTGCAATTTATCAGCCGTCCGCATTATTTATATCTGGCGGAGTTGTACAAATTGTCAGTGGGATAATTTTTCCCGCAACAATAGTTATTATAATAATTAATTTTATTTCAACGCTTTCGCCGGGATTGTCATTTTCAGGCACCTCGAAGTTATTAAAGAGTATTTTAAAGTGGGTAATAGGTATTACGCTTGCGGTGTTTTCTATATTTATCACGGTACAAAGTACCGCGACATCCTTATTTGACGGAATTTTCTTTAAGGCCACCCAATACCTTGTTGGCAACTCCGTCCCTATTGTAGGGAATTTTTTATCATCCGGTGTGGATATGATTGTTGCGGCCGGCTCGCTTATAAGAAGTTCGGTAGGCATGTTAGGCATAATACTTCTCATAATCGAGATTGCCCCACCTGTAATTTTACTGATAGCCTTTTCGCTTATGTTAAAACTCGTTGCCGCTATTGTTCAGCCCATCGGTGAAAACACACTCTATGCTTTGTTCACAGATCTTGCGTCTGATACCGAATATTTTATAGCGGGAATGTGTACGGTCGGTTTTATGTACGCCTTGATTGTTATGCTGATAATAGGTTCGGCAACAAATTTTCTATGACTTCGTATATTACAATTGCTATTGGGGCGGTATTTCTGACAGTTATTGTCGGAATGATAATTCCTGAAGGAAAACTTAGTAAAAGCGTAAATTTCGTGTTGCGCATTGCCTGTATCTTTATTCTGATTTCACCCGTCTTCAGTATATTTGACTTGGATGTTGAAATTGGCGACGGTGACTCGTTAATAGATTACGAATATGTGTGCGATGTTTATTCCGAAAGTCAAAGCAGTCAGCTTGAAGAACTTATCGCAGAAAATTTAGGTGTTGAATGTGTTTGCGAAATAGAGATTATATATAAAGACGGGGCGTTCGTTGAAAACGGCGTTACAATTTATACTAATAATGTCGAAAATGAAGTAATTGAATCAATCTTATCATATTTAAAGGAACTTGGTTATATAAATATAAACATAGATGAAGAAACTTATTGAGGCTATAAAAGCAAATAAGACGTTGTTGATAGTGCTGACTATTGTATTTGTTCTGATTGCGATAGTTGTCATATTTTATGAAGATGAGGATGTCTCCACCGCAACGGTCGTAGATAAGAGCGCGACAGAGCAGAGACTGGAAGCCATTCTCTCGACGATTGAAGGAGTGGGTGAAATCAGCGTCTTTGTCACGGAAAACGATGGTGAGGTGGAGGGTGTTGTCATTGTCTGTCAGGGTGCCGACAGCATCATGACAAGGAATGATATTTTAAATGCCGTATCGACGGCTTTGAATGTAAATAAAAATATCATAGCAATCTATGCTATGAACTGATAAGGAGATGTTTATGACCAAAAAGAAAAAAATTATTATCATGTCATCGCTTGTATTTTTACTTGCCGTAACGGCGATACTCAACGTATTGCTTGTTACAAACAACGCGTCTGCCGATACGGACGTAGTGACTACAGCCAACTATTTTACGACCTATCGCTCAGAACGTACCACAACGCGAAGTGAAGAGCTTTTGCAACTTGACAGTGTGATTGCGCTTTATGAAGAGGGCAGCGAAAGGTATGAGCAGGCAGTGGACCTTAAATTGCAGATTATAGAAATAATGGAGGATGAACTTGTTCTTGAAACAATGATTAAGTCGCTGGGATTCTCAGATGCTGTGGTTTCTATAGGTATAGATTCTGATAACGTAAACGTATTCATCAATTCTGATGAACTTTCTACCGATACAGCTCTGTCCATTTATAATCTTTTGAGAAATGAGGCAGGTGTTGAGCCGACGAACATAATTATAATGCCTGTTTATTCACAAATTTGATTTCAGGTGTTGCAAAATAATATTTACTGTGCTATAATAATATAGAAAGCAGAACACATCTGTTTATTAGGAGAACATTATGGCACATATCAGACCCGATAATACTCAAAAAGGAAAAATATCTTACAATGCCGGCATTGTGGGAGGAATAGTTTCGTTGGCCGTTTCAGAGGTCGATGGAGTCAACCTGTTAAACACAAAGAGCAAAGGCATTAAGCTACTTTTTGAAAAACAAGGCATTGTTGCGGATATAAGTGTTAAGGTGGACTACGGCTACAATGTCCCTTCCCTTGCATTTCGCATACAGCAATCTATCAAGCACAATGTAGAATCTATGACGAAGTACAAGGTCGATAAGGTGAATGTTCACATTCAGGATGTAAATTTCCCTGAGAATGCTATTGTTTAAACTATTTTCAGCTTATTCCCTTAATCATGATTAAGGGAATATTTTATGTTAAAGCGGTAAATTTATGAGAACGGTTGCAAGAGAGACTATTTTTAAAATAATATTTTCATCACAGTTCTGTGGCGGCATTGACGAAACTTTCAAACGGTCAATGTACAGAATACATAAACTTGATGGGGATGATATGCAATATTGTGATAATGTGTTGCAAATCATTGAGCAGCACAGCGCACATTTTTCTGAGTTGTTAGATGCTCATTCATATTCGTTTCCGGAAAAGCGCATATTTCCTGCAGATCGCAGTATTATGCTTATTGCTTTAGCGGAAATTTTATATATAAATGACATTCCATATAAAGTTTCTTTGAATGAAGCTGCGAATATCGCTTCAAAATATTCGTCGGAAAAGAGTGCATCTTTTATCACAGGCGTATTGGCTTCTATAAGTGGAGGTGAAAATGTTCAAGTTGATTGACGGAAAAAAACATTCCGCGCAAATCAGAGCGGAGTTGGCAGATAAGGTAAATCAATTTAAAAGAATCAGCGGCAATGATATTGGATTAGCTGTCGTGCTTGTCGGTAACAACAGCGCTTCAAAAGTCTATGTGCGCAATAAGATTAAGGCCTGCGAAGAAGTTGGCATAAAATCTTTTGCATATTATCTGCCGGAGGAAACGGTTCAACATGAAGTGGAGGAGCTTGTTGGCGAGCTTGCTGAAAATCCCGCCGTACATGGTATCCTCATACAATTGCCATTACCGAAACATATTGACGAGCAAAAGGTGCTTTCATTGGTTCCCGTCAGTAAGGATGTTGACGGCTTCAGTCAAAGCAATATAGGTAGTCTTTGCCTGAATAATCAGTGCCTTGTCGCATGTACTCCCAACGGTGTTATGAAGCTGTTGGAGCGCGAAGGAATAGATGTCTGCGGAAAGAATGCCGTGGTTATCGGGCGTTCAAATATAGTCGGAAAACCTATGGCTATGCTGTTGCTTAATGCCGATGCCACGGTCACGGTCTGTCATAGCAAGACGTGTAATCTCAAAGAAATCTGTAGCCGCGCTGATATTCTTGTTGCCGCCATAGGCAGGGCGAAATATATAACCGCCGATATGGTTAAAGAGGGCGCCGTTGTAATAGATGTAGGTATGAACAGAGATGAAAATGGTAAACTATGCGGCGATGTTGACTTTGAAAATGTCAAGGACAAGTGTTCATACATCACACCTGTTCCCGGAGGCGTAGGACCCATGACAATAACTATGTTGTTATATAATACTATTGTTGCGGCGCAAAGAGGTATATGATTTGACGGAATTTGATAAAGCATACACACGGTATCTCAATGTGTTTAATGCTTATTTAAATAAATTTTGCGCCCAGCTGAAATGCTTTCCGCAAATTCTGAACGATAGCCTCGTTTATAGTCTTAAGTTGGGAGGCAAGAGGATACGTCCTGTATTGATGCTTGCTGTCTCAGATATTTTGGGTGTGCCGCAAAAAAAAATATTAAATTTTGCGCTGGCTATCGAGCTTATCCATACTTACTCGCTTATACATGACGATTTGCCTGATATGGATAATGATGATTTCAGGCGCGGTAAGCCCTCCAATCACAAAGTTTTCGGGGCAGGCAATGCTATTTTGGCGGGAGATGGCCTTTTAAATACTGCATACAACATTCTGTTTGATGAGTGTTTCAACGGCAACGAATTTGTGTCTGCTTCAAAATTTATATGCGATTGCGCCGGAATATACGGAATGATTGCCGGGCAATCGGCAGATTTATTGCATGAACAGGATAATTCTGCAGACGAAGACACTTTGCGGTTTATTTACGAAAATAAAACGGGTAAATTGATTACTGCGGCAATCGTAGTACCTTCAATACTCAGCGAAGGGAAATATTATTCCGAACTTAAAACTTTAGGTAAAAATCTCGGATTTCTTTTTCAGCTGACAGACGATATACTTGATGTTGAAGGTAGCTTTGATAAGTTGGGGAAGAGCCTTGGAAAAGACGCTGAGGAGGACAAGCTGACCGGCGTTAAGGTGTACGGCCTTAAAGATTGCAAGTTGCGCGTAGATATAATTGGTGACGACTGCATTAAAATAATTGACGGGATAGAAGGCGACACGTCGTTTTTATATGGCTTTGTCAATTTTATTAAGAACAGGTTGAGCTGAGAGTAAATATGTTTGAAGAAGCGCCGGATTTAAAACGATTGTCAATACAAGAACTTAATGAGCTTTGTGACAAACTGAGAAATAAAATAATAGATACTGTAATGAAGAACGGGGGACATCTTTCATCCAATCTCGGCATTGTAGAGCTGACGGTTGCGCTTCACTATGTCTTCGATTTTCCTAAAGACAAGGTCATCTATGATGTTGGTCACCAATGCTATACTCACAAATTGCTTACGGGCAGGGGAGAAAAGTTTGATACTTTGCGCAAATTGGGCGGATTGTCCGGATTCCCGAAGCGTGAAGAAAGTGAATATGATAGTTTTAATACTGGACATGCCGGTACATCCATTTCCGCGGCGTTGGGAATAGCCAAAGCGAGGGACATAAAAGGCGACGATTTTAATGTCATAGCCGTTATCGGCGACGGCTCCTTTAATAACGGATTGGTGTACGAGGCATTCAATAGCGTAAGCGAAATCAATTCTAAGATATTGATTATAATAAACGACAACCACATGTCGATCACGCCCACAGTTGGTTCCATGCACGAGTATTTGGAAAAACTTAGCGCGCAAAAAAAGCGGCTTGATAAAAAGAAAAGGCATGAAACGATTTTTGAGCGTTTTGGGTTATCTTACGACGGTGTTTATGATGGCAATAACCTCAGCTTGATGATTGAAAAACTGTCTGAAGTTAAGCAAAAACTGGCTACAAAGTCGATTATTTTACATGTAGCAACAAAAAAGGGCAAAGGATATTTGTATTGCGAAGAAAATCCCCAGGAAACCCACGGTATTTCCGCAGGAAAGACCAAAGCAATAGAATATTCTTCAGTGCTTGGTTCTACGCTGTCGCAATTGGCTGAGTCCGACAAACGTATAGTTGCTGTTACTGCTGCAATGACGCCGAGTCTTGGATTGTCGGATTTTTTTGAAAAATTTCCCGATCGCTCAATTGATGTAGGTATATGCGAATCCCATGCTGCGGTGGTCTGTGCGGGGTTGGCTGTAGAGGGCATGAAGCCGTATTATGCAGTATATTCCACATTTTTGCAGCGCGCATTCGACCAGATTGTTGTTGACATCTGCAGCCAGAATATTCCCGTCACGCTTTGTATTGATAGGGCGGGCATATCAGGTTCGGATGGTGAAACACATCAGGGCGATTTTGATTTATCATTTTTGTCGTTGATACCGAATTTGACTATAGCCGTTCCAAAAGATATAGCAGAGTTTAAACAAATGATTTTGGCCTCGGTCAACTTCAATGGGCCGCTTGCTATCAGATATCCCAAGGACGGGTTTAAAAATTACGGCGGCGAACAATTTGTCTTTGGTAAGTGGGAAAAATTATGTGAAGGAAACGATGTCGCAATTCTGGCGTGCGGTGAAAGGATGATCGATATAGCTCTTTCTGCGGCACAAATGGTTGAAAAATATGCAATATCATGTTGCGTTATTAACGCGCGTTTTGTCAAGCCGCTTGACAGCACTATGCTTGACAGTCTTGACCATAAACTAATAATTACGATTGAGGATAACGCCCTGATCGGCGGCTTTGGTTCGTTAATAGATACTTATTACAGTAACAGTGACAAGAGAATTAAAAATTTTGCCTATCCTGATGAGTTTATTTCTCATGGAAGTGTAAGTGAATTGATTGCTATGTATGGCATATCAGCTCAAACTGTGAGTGATTTTATTTTGAAAAATGCGTATAGATAAATACCTCTCGCAAAAATATTCTTCCCGTACTAAGGCCGCATCGGCAATAGCAGAAGGTTTGGTGTTTGTGAACGGCAAGAATGTTAGTCCGTCATATAAAATAAAGGAAGGGGATGTCATTACATTTACTGACCGTGAAGAGGGTTTTGTATCGAATGGCGGATACAAGTTATCCAAGGCGCTTAAAGATTTTTCTTTTAGTGTTGCCGGTGATGTGATTGCCGATATAGGGGCAAGTAATGGCGGGTTTACTGACTGCCTCTTTAAAAACGGCGCAAAGAAAGTCTATTGTATAGACGTAGGGAAGAATCAGTTGGATTGTGCCCTGCTTGATAAAAATATAGTAGTCTATGATAATTTTAATGCCCGATATCTTAAAAAGGAAATGTTCTTCGAGCCTCTTGACGGAGTTGTCATAGATGTGAGTTTTATCTCCTTAACCTATATTTTAAATGGCGTTTCCGAAGTACTATGCGACGCAAAGTATGTTATTGCGCTTATAAAACCGCAATTTGAATGTGACAGCGGCAAAGTCGGGAAAAACGGCATAGTTAAGCAAGCCGGGCAACACTTGAAAGCTATCTCTAAAGTGTATGATTACGCATTGCGCTGCAACCTTGCGCCGGTGGCTTTAACCAATGCGCCGATAAAGGAAAATAAGAATAAAGAATATTTGATGTTATTCATAAAAAGAGGTAACGCTCTTCCGTTTGAACAACTGATTAAGTACGTTGAATTATAAAAATTTGACGTACTTTTCTTGCATATTTGTATATTTGGTGGTATAATTATTCGTATGATAAGGGTGGGGTTGTATTTTAAAAAATCATATTTAAATAATGCTTACATAAAGAGCGTCATCGCCAAACTTAGTGCACACATAAACGATTATGTTATTGTCAAATGTGTAAATGATCTCGATGGATTGGATATCCTTATGGTATTTGGCGGCGACGGCACAATTTTGAATATCGCATCGGAATGTGCGCGTCGTGGAATAAAGATAATCGGTATAAATTATGGCCATATAGGTTTTTTGGCTGAGTTTGAACCTGAAAAGCTCGATATTGCTATTCGTCTGATCTGCTCAGGGGAATATAAGTTGCAAGAGCGCAGTATGCTGAAAATTATCCATGGCGATAAAGAATATCTGGCATTAAATGACCTGGTAATTCAACGGTGTACGTCGGGCAATCAATTTTCCAATACCATAAATCTGAGTGCCGCAATTGACGGCTCTCTTGTAGATAACTATACGGCGGATGGACTTATTGTAAGTACGCCCACAGGGTCAACGGCCTATTCGCTTGCCGCAGGGGGATCAATTCTTACACCCAATATTGATGCCTTTATAATGACGCCCATCTGTGCTCATTCACTTCATTCAAGGCCTGTTGTTTATAGTGATAAATCTATACTGACACTCAAACGCACAGACAAACGAGGGGCTATCAATATAGTTATTGATGGTATATCCGTCGATTGCGTAAGCGACACATGTACTATTACAGTAAAAAAATCTGACTATAAAGTAAGTTTCATAACTTCGTTTGAGGATGATTTTTTTAATAAACTTTTAATAAAACTTAATATCTGGAGTAAATAATTATGCATAGAAACGCAAGACAAGCTACAATACTTGACATTATTTCAAAAAAGGATATTGAAACGCAGGAGGAGCTTTGTTCAGAGCTGAATAAACTCAATTTCAATGTTACTCAGGCAACTATTTCGCGCGATATCAAAGACCTGAAACTTTATAAGGTTGCAGGGACGACCAAAAAGTACAAATATGCTTATATCGAAGGTGAGGGCGACGTCGTAACAAATAAAATGCGCAATCTTTTCCGTGAATGTGTTCAAAGTATCAATTATGCCAACAACATAATTGTTATCAAGACTATGCGCGGTAATGGTTCTACAGCCGGCGCGTTCGTTGATTCGCTTCAGCTTTCTGAAATAATCGGCTCTGTTGCCGGTGATGATACTGTGCTTATTGTTGTGGATTGCAATGAAGATACTGCGCCGTTGGTCGAAAGGCTAAAGGAATACATAAGATAGCGTCAGAGTTTATGTTAGCAAGATTGCAGATTAAAAATATAGCGTTAATTGATAATGCGGATATAACATTTGACAGGCGATTGAACGTGCTTTCGGGCGAAACGGGTTCGGGTAAGTCTGTAATTTTGGATTCAATAAATTTTGTATTGGGTTCCAAAGCAGAAAAAACAATGATTCGTTACGGCGAGAGTGAGGCATTTGTGCGGGCGGAATTCATAATAGATAGCGATTGTCCTGCCGCAAAAGCTGTTGAAGCACTCGATATTGAGTGCGACGGACAAATAATTATCACGCGTAAATATTCTATCGACGGAAAGGGTAGTATAAAAATTAACGGCAACAGTGTTACCGCATCCATGTTGAGGACGGTTACATCCAGGTTGGTGGATGTTCACGGGCAAAGCGAGCATTTTTATCTTTTAAATGAAAGCAATCAGCTTAAAGTTATTGACGGATTGTGCGGAGAGAAAGCCGACAATATAAAAAAACAACTTTTTGAAATATTGACTGAAAAGCGCGAAATTTTAAAAAAAATATCAGCTCTCGGCGGCGATGAACAGGAACGTGTGCGGAGGTTGGATATTCTTAGCTATCAGATAAATGAGATTCGGTCTGCTGATGTAAGAGTTGGTGAGTATGAGGAATTAAAAGCTAAGAGAAATATTATAAATAATACAGAAAAAATTCTTTCTGCTTTGAACAATGCTTCGTCGGCATTCGGTTCGGATGGCGGATGCCTCGATCTTATTTCTGTCGCGCAACGACAAATGTCGTCTGTTTCTGATTTGAGTTCCGACTACGATAAAATATATAGCCGCATTGATAGTCTGTATGATGAAGCGGCGGATATTGCGCAGAGTCTGACTGATTTAGCCGATGAAGTGTCTTTTGATGAGAATGAGGCTCAGTATGTTGAAGAACGTATTGAGTTACTGCGCTCGCTGATGAAAAAATATGGCGGTGATGAGGAGAGTGTGCTTTCCTATTTGCAGAGCGCGTCAACAGATTTTGAAAATCTTTCAAACAGTGCAGAAGAGCTTGAAAAATTTAATACACAATTGACCGCAGCTGACGATATAATTTATAATCTTTGTGTGTCGTTATCTGAAATACGTAAAGAATGTGCTAATAAATTAAGCATAAATGTCAAGGAGCAATTGCGCAGTCTGAATATTCCGGACGCGCAGTTTATAGTTGAATTTTCTCCGTTTTCGCGCGAGAGTGCAGATCTGAACTCAAATGATGGCTCGGATAAAGTTAAATTCATGTTTTCTGCCAATAAAGGTGAGCCGTTAAAACCTCTGAATAAGGTAATTTCAGGTGGTGAAATGAGTCGATTTATGCTGGCTATTAAAACGCAATTAAAAGATATAAATGGGATCTCAACCTATATATTTGATGAAATAGACGCCGGTATAAGCGGAGTCACGGCAATGACTGTAGCACAGAAGTTTATAGCTATAAGCGGTGAAACTCAGATAATATCAGTTTCACATTTGCCTCAGGTCTGCGCGGCAAGCCATGCTCAATTTCTGATATACAAGGCGGAAAAAGGCGGAAAGACAGTAACTAGGGTGCAACGGCTGACGGCTGAAGAGAAGCTTGACGAGATCATAAGGCTTACCGGCAATGTCATTTCTGAAGCTTCGCGCGAGTACGCAAGACAGTTAATTGAACAGTTTAATAGGTAGATAAAAGATTATTTAGATTTCATATTGTGCGCATATCTGTTTTAGATATGCGCACAATAATTATATGCTTTATTCTAAAAAGTTGAGAAGAACGCTGTTTCTGGTTCTATGTGTAATTATCTGCTGTATATTATCTACGTCTACAGTCAACGTCTATGCTGATGAGCGGCAAATCTATCTTGGCGGTTTTGCTGCAGGATTTGTTCTGAACACTACGACGGTAGAAGTGGTAGGGGTATGCGACGTGTTGTCTGACGAAGGGATGTTGAGTCCTGCAAGGAATTGCGGTATTCAAACGGGCGATATAATTGAAAAAATCAATGATATCGTAATTGACGCAACGGAGGACTTGGCGAAAGTTCTTGAATTACCATATAAGAGTTATGAGGTTACAATAAGCCGTGGCGGAGAAATTCTGACGTGTGATATCTCCCCCGTGACAGATAAAGTATCGGGCAAAAAGCGCTTAGGGCTACTGGTCAAAGACAGTGTAAACGGGATAGGCACGGTAACTTTTATAGATAAGACAAAAAATGTAATTGCCTCTCTCGGTCATCCTGTCACAGATAGTTCGCAAAATATAATGGAGATTAACGGAGGGGGCATTTACACCTGCGCAATTTATGGTGTGCGGAGAGGTCTGCGCGGCAACCCCGGCGAACTCAAGGGCAGCATCGAAAGTTCTTATATGATTGGTTCAGCCTCAAAGAATTGCAGTTGCGGAATTTTCGGTTCGGTTTCTTCGGAATTGGATACTTCTGATATGCAAAAGATTGAAACGGCAAATATCAGCGAGGTTCAGATAGGTAAAGCCACTATATATTCAACAGTAGCCGCAAATGAGGTAAAGGAGTACGAAATAAGCATAGTAAAAGTTGATCCGTTTAACAAAGATAACAGAAATTTTGTTATAAAAATTGAAGATAATGATCTTATTGCCCTTTCGGGCGGCATAGTTCAGGGAATGAGCGGAAGCCCGATAGTCCAGAACGGAAAGCTCATAGGTGCGGTTACACATGTGTTTGTAAACGATCCGACAAGAGGTTACGGGATAGCAATCGATAAAATGTTGAATTCATATTAAATACAAAATCCTCATATAAATCAATATGAGGATTTTGTCATTTCGCAGTATTAAATGGGATAAAAACTATTTAATTGGTATTGCTGTCACTTTTGTATTGGCTGCTATATTTGGTATAGTACTATTTAAAATTGCTAATATTGGCGGGTTAATTTATGAATATGCCAAAGATTATGTTGTTTTAATATTTGAATTCGAGAATACGAGTTTATTGATTTCACATCTTTTCAGGGAACTTTTTTATTTGTATGCGTTTTTTCTGATAGCCTATTTTACTAAATGGAAGATACTGACATTGATTATTTTCTTTTTTAGAACAATAACGTGCGTATTCTATTGTGCAATATTGTTCGGGTCTTTGGGCTTTAGCGGTATTATGGCGGCGCTGATTATATATATTCCATGTTTTTTGATTTCTTCGGCTATGTGCTGTGTTGTTGCAGAAACCTGCCGCACCATCAATAAAAAGTATGTTGCCATTTTTCCGGCGATAATTGCCATTATTGACTGCGTTGTAATGTTGGTTCTCCTCAATGTAATTTTTAGAATACTTATTGTTATTGTTTAATTACATAAATATTGTATAAAACATGTGATTATCCACAAAATAATAATATGATGAAAAAGTTATTGGCTTTTGCATTGGAGGCAATATCATGTACTGCAATACTCATGGCGGGGAATACGGCGGAGGCTCATGCCGAAACCAAACTGACTTCAAGCTGTAAAAGCGCCTGTTTGATGGATGCGTATTCGGGACAGATTGTGTATGAAGAGAACGCCTTGTCGCATGTGCCGATTGCCAGTGTATGCAAAGTAATGACGTTAACTCTGTGCTTTGACGCGATTGAAAATGGTAAATTAAGTATTGATGATGCTATTACCGTTTCCGAGCATGCGGCTGGCATGGGGGGATCGCAGGTGTTTTTACAAAGCGGACTGTCATATTCTGTCGGCGAGCTCATTAAATCTGTAGTTGTATGTTCGGCAAATGACAGCTGTGTAGCTCTGTCAGAAACCATTTCGGGCAGCGAGGAAAAATTTGTTGCGGAAATGAATAAAAAAGCGGCTGAATTGGGCTGTGAAAATACTTTATTTGCCAATTGTACGGGCTTGCCAAAAGCTACACAATATTCATGTGCAAAAGATGTAGCTGTAATGTTTGCGAATTTGATTGCTCACAATAATGTGTATTTTGATTATAGCAAAATATGGCTTGAAGACTTTGAACATCCCGACGACAGAATTACGACTATAACAAACACAAATAAACTGATAAAGAAGTATTCTTATTGCGATGGCGGAAAGACGGGATTTACAAATGAAGCCGGCTTTTGTCTTGCCGCTACTGCTTTAAAAGATAATATGCGGTTGGTGTCAGTTGTGCTTGGAAGCAAGACAAGTGATGATAGGTTTAATTCTACAATCAACTTGTTCAATTATGGATTTGCTAATTTTATAAATAAAATCGTACTTGACTGTAATGTCAATCTAAATGATAAAATTGCTGTCAGCAGGGGAAAGAAAGAGTGGGTGGCAATAAAGCCTTCAAGGTACAGTTATGTATTTTGCTCAAGGGATGAACAGCCTGAAATTACATTCAATCTCATAACCCAATCGGTGGCTGCGCCACTTGTTAAAGGCGAAGAAGTAGGCGAGATTGAAGTATATAAAAACGGCATCTTGTGTGATACGGTAGCTGTTGTATGTGCGGAAAATGTTGAAAGAGCGACATTCTTTGATAATTGGAGAAAAATTGCAGACAAATGGTGTTTGTAATATCTATAACACCTATATATTTTATAAAACATTTGACTTAATTATAGACCTTTGGTAAAATAAAAGTAGTTATTTTCCAGAGGTCTTTAAAAATGAACGAAAGAAATACTCTTAAAATCAATGAAAAAGGGCACCTTGAAATTGGTGGGTGTGATTCAATAGATTTGGCTAAGCGGTTTGGTACGCCGCTTTATGTCTTTGACGAAGCTTATATTCGCAAGATGATGCGGACATACGTTGCATCGCTAAAAGATAATTACGATGCGAATGGCATTGTATTGTATGCGTCCAAGGCATTTTCATGCAAAGCAATCTATAAAATCGCACAAAGCGAAGGTGTAGGCGTCGACGTGGTTTCGGGCGGTGAATTATATACGGCTCTGTCAGCAGGATTCCCTGCCGATAAAATTTATATGCACGGCAACAATAAGACGCCTGAAGAGCTTGAATACGCTGTAGACAGCGGTGTGGGAATAATCGTTGTCGATTCTTATCTTGAGGCCGACAGGCTTGATAAGCTATGTGGGGAGAGGGGTATAAAGCAAAGTGTTCTTATCAGGATCAATCCTGGCGTTGAGGCGCATACTCACGCCTATGTTCAGACGGCCACGCCGGACAGCAAGTTTGGTTTTTCAATTGCAAATGGCACAGCCGAAGATATAACAAGATATGTACTATCAAAAAACAATTTGCTTCTTAAAGGCTTTCATTGCCATATCGGTTCGCAAATTTTTGAAAAACAATCTTTTGTCCTTGCCGCACAAAAAATGATGAATTTTATTTCGCTTATAGCCAATAAAATTGGTTATACGGCAAGTATTCTAAATATCGGCGGCGGATTTGGCATATATTATACAGATGAAGATCCCAAACTCAATGAGAATGATTATGCGGAATATCTGAAGGCGCTCTGCGATGAGATTAAGAAACAGTCGTCAGATTTAAATATTGCCCCGCCTTATATTGCATTGGAACCCGGTCGCTCGATAGTAGGTGAAGCGGGAGTTACGCTCTATACGGCAGGCGCAATTAAAGATATTCCCGGAGTCAAAAAATATATTGCTGTGGACGGCGGAATGTTTGATAATCCAAGGTACGCGCTGTATCAGTCTAAATATACCGTTGTTGCCGCAGGGAATATGAATGCGCCCCGCAACAATAAGGTGACCATTTCTGGTAAGTGTTGCGAAAGCGGCGATATAATAGCTGTAAATGTTCCGCTGCCTGAAGTGGAGAGCGGGGATATTATAGCGGTACTCTCTACAGGCGCATATAATTATTCCATGGCAAGCAATTATAATCGTAACGCAATTCCTCAGGCCATAATTGTCAATGATGGTGTTGCTGAAACGATAATTAAAAAGCAATCCTATGAAGATATAGCTCGCAATGATGTTATACCTGACAGATTGAAGTGAGCAGGAAATTATGTTTGATAATATTATTTACTATCTTGCCGCAATCTTGGCTGTTATCTTTGTGTTGGCTCCTCATGAATGGGGACATGCTTTTGTTGCTACAAAATGCGGCGATGGCACGCCGAAAATGTACGGCAGGCTGACATTAAATCCCATAAAACACCTTGATCCCGTTGGCTTTATTTGTTGTGCTTTAGTTGGTTTTGGATGGGCTAAGCCTGTACCTATCAATCCGCACAATTTCCATAATTATCGCAGAGGGCTGTTTTTGACGGCAATAGCAGGCGTAATTGTCAACTATATTATAGCTTTCTTTGTTTACTTGCTGCTTGCGTTGTTTATGAGATTTGTATATCCTGAAATGACGTCAGTCAGTAGGGCTATGACATATCTGAGTGATTTTATATTTTATTTCCTGATAAACACCTATTCTTTCAGCCTTGCCGTGTTTGTATTTAATCTTTTACCTCTCTATCCGTTAGATGGTTTCAGAGTGGTGGAATCATGCACGAGAGAAGTCAACCCTGTTCGTCGCTTTCTTCGCAATTATGGTCAAATGATTTTGATTATACTTGTAGTCGAGAGTTTTATTTGCGACATTTTATCTGATTATGTTAATTGGGCAGGGTATTGCGATATTCTTGGATATGTGATGTACTTTGCTACAGATATTATTGGTTTCCCCATTACAAAAGCCTGGGGGTGGATAATGAATTTATGATTTTATCTAAAGATTATTCTAATTTTGAATCGGTTGTTGATTATAATACTGTTCTGGATGATTTTGAGGGGCCGCTTGATCTGCTGTTGCATTTAATTAACATTGCACAGATTAAGATTGAAGATGTCTTCGTTTCAAAAGTTACAGAGCAGTTTCTCGGCTATATTGAGTATATGAAGACGCAACCCTCGCGTGATGTTGATAAAGAGAGCGAATATCTTGCCATGGCGGCGCTAATAGTGTACATAAAATCCAAATCCATGGTACCCGCAATTGAAATTGACGGTGATGAAATGGGGGGAGTTGATGAAGAGAAACAAGCTCTCATCGAACAGCTCCGTCAACGCGAGTTCGAGCTGATCAAAGAAAAAACTCCTCAGTTGAAGGAGATGGAGACTGTTGGTTTTTATTTTAAGTCGCCGTCAAAAGATTTCAGTAATGTAAAGATTGTTTATACTGATTTCAGTGTCACGGCTATGTTGGAGGCTTTTGCTAAATTGCTCTTGCGCAATGAAAGCATGCAGCGGGAAAAGAATAACATAAAAGAAATTCCTAAGGATAAGTTTACTGTTGAGGAAAAAGTTAAATATATTGGAGAGGTTCTTTTAAGTAACGAGAAGGTTGAATTTGAAAACCTGTTTACAAGTTTTTCCCGCAACGAAGTCATAACAACATTTCAGGCGTTGTTGGAAATGCTGAAATATCAGTATATAATTGTTGAGCAAAGCCAGACTTTCGGGTCTATTTTAATTAAACGCAATCCGGATACGGATTTAAAGGATGTGGATCTTGAACAATTTGACGAATATAATTGAGGCGATTACTTTTGCTTCAGGGGACGCTGTACAAGTTAAATTTATAATTGAAAAACTTGGCTGTTCCTTAAAGGAAGTCAATGCGAGTATCGATGAACTCAAGAGCAAATATTCCGGTGACAGCGGCATACAATTACTGACGTTCAACGGTAAAATTCAATTTGCAACTAACCCTGCGTATAAGCAACAAATATCTGCAGTGTTGCAACCGATAAAAGAGAAGGAGTTTACTAAAACAATTCTTGAGTGTGCAGCATTGATTGCTTACAAGCAACCTGTCACAAAAGGCGAACTTGAGGAGATAAGGCAAGTCAGCTGTGATTATGCAATTCATACGCTTTTAGACCTTGAGATGATCGTTCCCTGTGGTCGTAAAGATGCTGTCGGGAAGCCGATATTGTACGCGACTACAGATAATTTTTTAAAGCGGTTTAAATTAAATTCGATTGATGAATTGCCTGATTATGATGAGCTTATGGCTCAGATTGCCGAGATAAACAGTTCAATTCTTGATGAGGATGATAGTAACTATCTGTATCATAAAGATGAGTATTCTGAGAAAGATGAGCGGGAGCCTCAAAAAGAAAAGCAGACAAAACACAAAGGCGTTCAACAAGAACAACTGGTGCTGACGGAGGATGGTTTCGAGCTTCCTTCTCATCTCAATGATGAAGATGATATTATTGAAATAAAGTAAATTTTATATACCTTTTAAATAGCGCGCATTAAATAATGCGCGCTATTTGTATTTTCCGCAGTTTGATTATTGCTGAATTATTTTACACAATTTACAAATAATAACTTTGTGAATAATAATGCGCTATCCGTAGTGATTTTTATCGTGTTTGTAACAGTACTGTTCCCGTTGCATGTTGATAATTATATTTACATTAACAGCAGTGATCGTTATGCCGGTGTGAATGTACTGCTTTATAGATTTATAAGAGTTTTTAATATAAATACAATAAAGAACAGTTTTGATAAAATGCAAATCAATGGTAAAGACAAGAAGATTGACGCAGATGTTGCCGGAGTATTAAAAAGCAATGCGTTAAAAATATATAACAATATAACATTCACAAAAATAGTTCAGCTCGGTGACTATGGAATAGCGAGAAATGGCGGAGCATACGCCGCAGCCGCGCAGCACGCTTTGACGCAAGTAATCTATTCGTTTGTGGTGCTGAATGGAGGAAGAGCTAAATTAAAAAATTATATCGTACTTAATAAGGAACATGACAACATTATATATTATGCAAAAATTTCCGGAGTAATAAATTTATTGTCTATAATGAAAATTATTTTAATTTTGATAATGGAGAAAATTATATGAACAGATATAAAAAAGATAAGACAAATGAATATGAAAAATCTACGTTTGCAATCGACAAAGTTGCCGATGCAAATACTGTCATAGGTCAATCAATCATAACTGTAAGTGGAACGCAGGTAATTCCGTTGACGGCAATAACCGTCGTGAATATAGGCGGCGGTGGAGAGTATGGTGACATCAGAACATTTAAGGAAACCGACGGTTTTAAACTTGCCGGGGGGAATGGGTGTGTGGTGACAGTCAAGCCAAAGGGATTTCTTGTTGATGACGGCAAAGGTTGCAGGCTTCTTAAAATGGAGGATGAGCCAATAAATGCGCTTATTGAAAAGACGGGCGAACTTGTGCATAACATCGCAAACAACTAAAATAATAACTATTTTTACTGTATGTTTAGTACTATGCTTGACATTATCAATATTCCAAAAAGATTCTGTGGTCTACGCTGACGGACGGGCAGAGTGCGTAATGGAATTAAATTCAAGAAAAGTCCTGAGCAGCCGCAATAAAGATATAACTCTTCCCATGGCAAGCACTACTAAAATCATGACGGCTCTTATAATTATTGAGGATTGCGACATTGAAGAAGTGATTACTGTGTCGGATGAGGCTGTCGGAGTTGAGGGATCAAGTATTTATCTGAAAAAGGATGAACGCATAAACATTAAAGATTTATTGTATGGGTTAATGCTCCGTTCAGGAAACGATGCAGCAACAGCGCTTGCCGTCCATCATAGCGGCAATGTGGAGGCGTTTGCCGAAAAGATGAATCAACGGGCGGTTATGATGGGTTTAAAAAATACTCATTTTACGAACCCAAGCGGACTTCCTGACAATGCACATTATACAACAGCTTGCGATTTATGTGAGATTGCTTGCATTGCCATGAAAAATACCGAGTTCAGAAAGATTGTTTCAACTCGTAATTATACAGGTTTGTATCGCAGTTTTGTAAATAAAAATAAGATGTTAAGTCTTGTAGAGGGGGCCAACGGAGTCAAAACCGGGTACACGGTGAAAGCAGGGCGATGTTTGGTTTCATCGGCAGAGCGGGAGGGGATGAATGTTATATGCGTTGTACTGAATTGTCCCGATATGTATGAAAGGAGCGCGGAATTATTAAATCAGGCCTTTTTACAATATGAAGTCAAGCAAATTGATAAAGATAAAGTATTTATGTGTGGCGAAGTACCGTGTAAACTTATCGATGATTGCGAAATTGTTGTGGAAAAAGGCGCGGAACTGAGGGTTGTACCCGTTAAAACTACTGATGCCAAGAAGATAAATGTTGGAGATCTTGTCGGTCAGCTTGAAATATACAGCCGAAATGACTTGATTTTTAGTGAAAAATTGTATAGTATAGTTAACAGAAATTAAATTTAAGGGTTAACTATGCGATTGAATAAGTATCTCGCTGCGTGCGGCATAGCATCACGCAGAGATTGTGACGAAATTATTAAACAAGGCAGAGTAAAAGTCAACGGTAAAATTGCGATTATCGGGATGGATGTCGATGATTCGGATGAGGTTACTTTTGACGGCAATAAGATTGCTTTAAAGAAGAATGAATATTATATTTTAAATAAGCCTAAAGGCTATCTTTCTACTGTTTCTGATGATAAAGGCAGGAAAACTGTAATGGATTTGATGCCTGAAAACGTTGGCAGAATTTACCCTGTAGGTCGACTTGACTTTGATAGTGAGGGACTGCTTATTCTTACAACCGACGGCGAATTAGCGCAAAGGTTGACACATCCTTCCAATGAGGTTCCAAAAACTTATCTTGTAAAAATAGAGGGATCTGCAACTGAGGCTACTTTAAATCCGATACGCAGTGGAATTGAAATTGAAGGTGGATATGTCACTAAAAAGTGTAAAGCCCATATTGTCGAAACAAATAAAGACTATACTAAAATTCATATCACCATCACTGAAGGTAAAAACCGTGAAATAAGAAAAATGTTCGAAGCAATTGGCCGCGAAGTTACGCTTTTAAAGCGTATTAAAATCGGGCAGCTCACTTTGCGCGGGCTTGACAGAGGAGCTTGGCGTAAACTTTCAAAACAGGAAGTCGATTATTTGATGTCAATATGAATTAAGACATGAGTGCGCGCAAATTTTATGTTGCGCGCACTCATGTCTTATAAAATTCAGGTTTAAAATTCTGATTATGGTGGGGGCACTAAAAATTTCTAACTAAACCTATAACTTTGCCTAAAATTGTTACGTCATCAAAAACAAAGTCCTCCATGTCGTCATTCTCTGGATGAAGGATAAATTTTCCATCTTTTTTATAAAAGCGTTTTACCGTTGCGCTATCATCAATAAGTGCAACGACGATTTCACCGTTTTCGGCAACGGGCTGTTTTTTTACAACGATTTTATCGCCGTTAAACATTCCGACTTTTATCATGGAATCGCCTTTGATTGTTAGCATAAACAGATCTTCGCCATTGAAGAGATTGGTAGGAATAGAATAATATTCTTCGTAATTTTCTTGGGCAAAAATAGGTTCGCCAGCGGCAACAGTACCTAAGAGAGGGACACGGATTGCCGGTTGGCATATAGATATCGCTCGGCGCTTATTTTCGCCGACTTTACTTTTTGTTATCAAACCCTTTTCCGACAAATCATTCATAATATTAAATGCTGTGGCAGTAGAACGAATATCGCAGGCCTGACAAATTTCGCGCACCGTGGGCGCATAACCGTTCTGAGTTATAAATGAAGTTATGTATTCATAGACTTTTTGTGATTTATCAATTTTTTTCATGCGGCAATCACTCCTATATGTTATTAGTATAACATGAAAAAACAAAAAACGCAAACGATTGTTCTGATTATTTGCTTGTTTATTTTAAAATAAATGATATAATAAAGGGGATAAAGCAAACAATTAAAGGAGGTCAATAAATGAATAAGGCTGGTGAAGAATGCGTACTTTATGACAGAGAATGCATTATGTGTGGTGAATGTGACATCTGTGATTTGAATCCGCAGAAAATATGCGATAACTGTGGAGAGTGTCTTAATATCCGCGATGACGCTGTCATCAAGATAGATAAAATAATTATAGATGAGTATAAGTGAGATTATTAGCCGAATAGAATTTGAAATTTTTTAAATAATGGAAGATATTTATTGTCTATTGTACAATTGACTTCCATGCCTGTATCGGTAAAATTTCGGTTAGTTTCGCTCACTGCGTAGCCTAAAGCAGAGTATTCATTCATCAATTGATAAGGCACAAATAATTTCAATTTAGTAAATTTATCGGCAAAATTCATTGATATACTTTCTTTCAATTTATCTATGCCATGATTATTTTTTGCCGAAACACAAACGCAATCGGCCGGTAGCATATCTGTATTTTCAATCAAATCGCATTTGTTCAGTACTTTGATATATGGTTTGTTGAATCCGAGTTTAGACAGCGTTTCATAGGTCGTTTCAAATTGCATAGTATAATCATCTGAAGCGTCAGCAACAAAAAGAGCTAAATCGCAATTGACAGCACTTTCGAGTGTGGATTTAAAAGCTTCGATTAAATCATGCGGCAGATTTTGAATAAACCCGACCGTGTCGATAAGAAGAAATTGTATTCCATCAATTTCTAAGGTGCGGGCGGTGGGATCGAGTGTGGCAAAAAGTGCATTTTTTTCAAGCACATTTGCTCCGGTAAGCGTGTTCATGAGGCTTGATTTGCCGGTATTAGTATATCCCACAAGTGCTATAATTTTTGTTCCTGTCTTGTTGCGTCTGTCGCTTTGTAAATGACGGCGAGCTTCTGTTTCGCGCAGTCTTTTTTCAAGAAATTTAATTCTGTAACGTATATGGCGTCTGTCTGTTTCCAGACGCGTTTCGCCTGGACCACGGGAACCGATGCCTCCGCCCAGACGCGAAAGCGAAGCGCCTTTACCTTTTAATCGTGGATATATATAATTTAGTTGCGCAAGTTCAACTTGTATTTTACCTTCGCTTGTCAAGGCATTGAGGGCAAATATATCGAGAATGAGAGTTGTTCTGTCAATCACCTTTCTGTCGTCAAGCGCTTTTGAAATATTGAGCGTTTGTGAAGGGGAGAGGTTACCGTTGAATAGTATTGTAATATTTTCAAGGCCGATGAGAATATTATTGATTTCTTGCAATTTGCCTGAACCAATAAAAGTTGCAGCGTTTATATCTTTAATAACCTGGTAGCTTGAGCCACAGTATGCGCCGCCGGCACTTTCAATAAGAGCAATACTTTCATCGTGTGCTTTGCGCCAGCCATCATTTAATATGGGCTGAATTACAAAAATCTTTTCTTTTTGTTCCATAATAATGTTTTAAGTTTAATTTGCGTCGTCGTCAGGATGCAGTTTTACTTTTCCGACAACAGAACGGCGTGTATCCTCGCTGATGGCGGCATAATGTTTACGAGTAGTGTTCACATCTTTATGACCTAAGACATCAGCAACGACGTAGATATCGCCGGTTGCTTTATATAGAGCCGTACCATAGGTACTTCTCAGTTTATGCGGAGAAATTTTTTTGAGCGGAGAAACTATCTTTGCGTACTTCTGGACTAGATTTTCAACAGCTCTGACAGTTATACGCCTTTTTTGTGAAGAGAGAAAAAGCGCATCTTTAGCGTCGGCCGGTAAATCACATTCTTGCTTATAATCCATGTATCGATTAATTGCGGAGGCGACGTCGTCATCAAAAAACAGAATTGATTTATTTCCGCCTTTTCGCGTTACAACAAAAGAATTATCATTAAAATTTATATCTTCATTATTGAGGCCGACAAGTTCACTTATTCGTATGCCCGTACCGAGAAATAGTATAATTATAGCGCTATCGCGCACCTTATTTCTTTCATGAAATACACGCTGGTGCGGGGAGAGGCCTTCGCCGCTTTCTGTAACATCGACAATGTTAAAGATTTCATCTTTATCAAGACGAATAATCGGTTTTTCATGTAACTTAGGCGCTGCAACCTTGGCCGAGTTATCGACGGAAATCATGCCACGATTAAAAAAGTATTTAAACATAGCGCGCACAGATGATAATTTTCTGGCTTTGGCACGCTCGTTGCAGACATGTAATTTTCCTTGAAAAGTGTAGTTTGAGAGGAATGCTAAAAACATTTCTATATCATTATTGGTGATACTTTCAAGATCTTCAAGAGCAAACTGTTTTACGGAAGAATAACTCTTAAAGCGTTTTGTCATGAGAAAGTGGAAAAAAATCTTTAAATCATGTGCATAATTTAGCCTTGTCAGAGTAGAGGTCTGACTGTCAATGCCAAGGAAATAATCTCCACAAAATTCAGGTAAATCTTTATTGAGCAACTCATTGATTACTATCAGATTATGATTATTGCGTTCCACATAATAATTTGAACTTTTTGAAGTAGCCAAAATGAAACCTCTGGGAAATCGAAAATAAATTTAATCGAATTTATTATATCATAGCGTAAGTTTTTTTGCAATAATTTACCCAAAAAGGAATATTATTTATTCGTAAAATACAATCGAGGAGGCAGAGGTCCGCCGTAGAGCAGTAGAGGGACAAAGGCGGCAGCGGCGTGCAGAAAGCAAAAATTAACAGTGGCGTACAGGAAGCATCGCGAAGAAGTCAACGCCCGCAGACGTTAACGACAAGCGGCTAACCGCCGCAAAACAACGGAAGAGGCAAAAAAACAAAGTACTATGTTAAACAGAAAGGACAAATTAAAAGCCGCGCATACGCGGTTGCGTGAAGGAAGGTTCCATGTGTGAAGATAAGCCCTCGGCAGAGCGCACACGCACGCAAGGGTGTATAAGTGCGCCCTTTGTTCCAAAGGGATTACTCCGCGTTCCCGCCCTCGGCTCGTTTTTTCAAAAACTCCTGAAAAAGGCTTTCGCTTCTCCTTCAAAGCGGTGTTACAGAGTGATTTATTTCAACCTTTTCAGGCGCATAGAAACAGCCGCAGAGGCGGCGGAAGTGGCGAAAAAGTCAAAGAAACCTTAAAAATAAGTAAAAATGGTAGTATATGTATTTATTCGTAAAATACAGCTTTTACGAATAAATATGCTAAAATCTAAACAACAGAGCCAAGAAAATGCAAAATTGTATTTTTCAATTAAATAAAGCACAAAACACTTCGTTATTTTTAAAGTATTTTTATATAAAGAAACAATTCATTTTCACGACAAGATAACTTGCAATACGTTGCATCCTTTGAGGCTATTTCATAAAAATTATTTTTAATTTAAATTTTATCAAAATCCACCTTGACGCTTTCATCTTAAATTTTATAAAAACATTTTTTATAAAATTTAGGAATTATGTCACACATAGTACATAATTAAATTGGTTTAGCTAAAAAGCGGACTTGTTTTAAGTCCGCTTTTTACTGTTTTTTTGATGGTTTTATTTGTTGATTTGTTGCAAGTGCCAAATATTTTCAGCATATTCCTTTATACTTCTGTCGGCCGCAAAATATCCCGATGCCGCGATGTTTCTTAAGGATATCTGATTCCACTTGTGCTTATTGTTGACGTACAAATCAGAAAGTTCACGTTGCGTCTTGCTGTAAGACGTAAAGTCAGCCATACACATGTAAGGGTCGGCTATCGGAGAACCTGTCAGCAAATAATTTGCCATATCGGAGAAAGACTGTCCGTTGAAACCGATTATCAATGCTTCGATTATTCTGCGCAATCTGGGAGATTCATTGTAATATTTGCTTGAACTGTAGCCTGAACGCCAAATATCGTCGACTTCGTTTGATTTGTGGCCAAAGATAAATATATTATCCTCTCCGACCGCCTGCACCATTTCAACGTTAGCACCGTCTAAAGTTCCTATTGTAAGAGCACCGTTTACCATAAACTTCATGTTACCTGTACCACTGGCCTCTTTACCCGCAAGAGAAATCTGTTCGGATATTTCCGACGCAGGCATCAGGATTTCAGACATAGTAACATTGTAATCTTCCATGTAGACGACATTGAGTTTTTCATTGATTTTCTTATCTTTGCGAATCTCTTCAGAAATAAAGTTGATCAACTTAATTATCTGTTTCGCCATAGAATATCCAGGAGCAGCTTTTGCACCAAAAATATACGTTTTAGGCTGAATATCCAAATTAGGATTATCACGCAGATCGAGATAGGTATCAATGATATTAAGTGCATTCAGTAATTGACGCTTATATTCATGCAGTCTCTTTGCCTGAGTATCATATATTGATTTAGGGTCGATGACAAATCCCTGCTTGCTATAGGCATAATCGGCAAACTGCTGTTTCTTAATGGCTTTTATTTCTTCAAGTCGGCTCAGAACACAATCATCATTTTCAAACTTCTTAAAATCGGCTAATTTCATGCTGTCATGAACAAAGCCGTCACCAATGCAGTCGATTAACAAACTGGTCAGTTCAGGATTTGCTTGACACAGCCATCTTCTGTATGCAATGCCATTTGTTACATTAGTAAACTTATAAGGCGTAAAATCATAATAATCTTTAAAAATAGATTTTTTGATTATTTCACTATGCAATGAAGCTACGCCGTTTACGTTATGGCTACCATACACGGATAAGTTTGCCATTTTAATTCTGTCGTGTTCAATAATAGACATTCTTGAAATTTTTGCCCATTCGCCGGGGAATCTATTCCAAAGCTCTTCACATAACCGTCTGTTGATTTCCTTAATTATAGAATGAATCCTCGGAACTGTCCTCTCGACGAGATCTTCTTGCCACGTTTCAAGTGCTTCGGCAAGGACTGTGTGATTGGTATATGCACAGGTTGCCGTAGTAATAGCCCACGCCTCTTCCCACTTATAATAATATTCATCTACGAGAATACGCATAAGCTCAGCTATGGCCATTGCGGGGTGAGTATCATTTAGGTGTATGGCAGCCAACTTAGGCAAATCGCTCAGATCACCATATCTGCGACGATGGTCGCTGATAATGTTCTGAATTGATGCCGAACAAAGGAAATATTGTTGTTTCAGCCTTAAAGCCTTGCCGTTTACATGGTTATCTGCCGGATAGAGTACTTTTGTAAGCACGTCAGCATCATTCTCTTCTACCATTGCCTGATAATAATCGCCCTGGGAGAAGAGTTTCATATTGAAATCTTGCATGGGCTTAGCTTTCCATAATCTGAGTACAGATACAGCCTCGCTATCCTTGCCGGATATCATCATGTCATACGCAACAGCTTCAACATCCTGACTGTCAATATAGTTAATTTCCAGGCCATTTTCTGCCCACTTCTCTTCCACTTTTCCGCCAAATCTTACAACATAAGATTTATCAGAGCGTTGTGTGAGCCAAGCTTCGCCGCCGGGCAACCATACATCAGGCAGTTCTGTCTGCCAACCGTCAATGATCTTCTGTTTAAATAATCCGTACTCATATCTCAATGAATAACCCATTGCGGGGTAATTTCCTGTTGCAAGAGCATCCATGAAACAAGCTGCCAACCTACCGAGGCCTCCATTACCCAAACCTGCATCAGGCTCCAGTTCGTATAATTCATCCAAGGTTACGCCATAGCCGCTGAGAACTTTTTCAAATGTTGCTGTAGCACTCAGATTATAAAGACTATTCTTTAGCGATCTTCCTAACAGAAATTCCATGCACAGGTAATAAACTCTCTTTGCCCGACGAGTCTTCATTTTCTTTGAAAAAGCCTGTCGCTTTTGAAGGAGTATATCCCTTACACTCATAACGACTGATTTATAAATTTGGTCTTTGGTTGCTTCGACAGGACTCACTCCGTAATAGCGTGCAAGCTTTCCTTTTATGATGTCCCTGACTTCTTTTTCGGTAATAGTTGTTGCCATTGATACTCTCCTATATTACAGTAAAATTTAATTAAGCATACTCAAATACAATGCTTCATATTGTTTAGCGGAATTATTCCAACTGAAATCTGTAGTTGCCGCCCTATACATAAGTTGTGTCCACTTTTCCTTATCTTTATAGTCTTCCATAGCCTCTCTGATGACATAGAGCATATCATGAGCATTGTAATTTGTAAAGGTATAACCGTTCTGCTGAGGCTTTATGCTATCATATAATCCACCGGTTTCCCTTACGATTGGTATGGTTGCGTATCTGCATGCAATCATCTGAGAAAGCCCGCAAGGTTCAGATTTTGAAGGCATCAGGAATATATCTGATCCAGAATATATTTTTCGCGACAGGTCATTATTAAACATAATCTGCGCGCTCATTTTCTGAGGATATCTTCTGGCCAAGTCCTTGAAAAATCCTTCATAGTGGGAATCGCCTGTTCCAAGTACAATAAACTGCACATCTTGTTGTAACAATTCTTCAATAACATTTAAAACGAGGTCAAAGCCCTTATGTGAGACAAGTCTGGATATCATTGATATTACAGGCGTCTGCGGGTTGACAGGCAACCCCAACATTGCTTGCAATTCAGCTTTGCATACCGCTTTATTGTTCATGTCTTCGGGAGTATAGTTAGCAAAAATATGTGAATCAAATTGAGGGTTATAACCGATATCATCGATTCCATTGAGAATACCGGCGAGTTTAAATTCATTCCTTCTGACTATAAGGTCAAGACCATGAGCAAAATACGGGTCTTTGATTTCTTGGGCATATCTGGGCGACACGGTAGAAAATCTTTCACAACATTCTATGGCACCCTTCATAAGGTTAATGGAATTATTGTACTCCACAAGATACTGATATTTGCCGTAGATGTCAAACAGCGACGACAGAATATCAAGAGAATACTGTCCCTGATACTCGATATTGTGAATTGTAAACAAAACCCTTATGAACTGATATTCCTGCCTGAAACAATAGTTGGTTTTAAGGTATATTGCAGCAAGGGCGGATTGCCAATCATGACAATGCATAACTTCAGGATAGAAGTTAAGGAACGGCATAATTTCAAGTACAGCACGCGAAAAGAAGGCAAACCTTTCACCATCGTCAAAATAACCATAGCATCCGGGACGTTTGAAGTAAAATTCGTTATCTAAGAAATAGAACGTCACTCCATTCTGCTCATACGAAAAGATTCCGCAGTATTGGTTTCTCCATGCAAGATGTACATATATATTGCCAAGATATGTGAATTTATCCCTGTACTCCTTCTTTATATCAGAGTACAGCGGAATAACCACCCTCACATCAAATTTATCTGTAGCCGCAAGAGCCTTTGAAAGCGAGCCGATGACCTCTGCAAGTCCGCCCGTCACAATAAAGGGCGTGCATTCCGAAGCGACAAATAAAATTTTACGTTTGGTGGGCAAGGAGGGAGCTTCCGCTTTAACACTTGCACTCGTTCTGGGCTTTCTTACCGACGTTGTCTGTTTAGTTGTCTTTGTAGTTGTTGCCATTATTTAGTTCCCTCACTTTAATCAAATATGCGTTCCTTTATTTATAAAATAAGGTTTTTGAGCGCAGCCGGCCAATGTGGTACCATTGCCGATAGCAACGTCTTTATCGCTTACCACATACGATAAATTGCAGTCATCACCAATAAAATTCTCACTCATAATTATGCAATTTTTGAGTGTTGCGCCCTTACCTACCTTGACTCCGCGGAACAGAATACAATTTTCAACGGTACCTTCAACAAGGCATCCGTCATGGATAAGTGAATTGACCACTTTAGCCTTTTCGGTAAATTTTGCGGGAGGAGCGTCATTTACTTTTGTATAGATATCTCTGTCGCCAAAAAGTTCGGTACGTATTTCTTTATCAAGTAAATCCATATTAGCCTTAAAATATGACTGCAACGAATCAATATTCTGATAGTAGCCGTCATATTTATAACCATACACACTACCTCCTTTTGCCGCAGGCACAAGGATATCGCCGGAGAAACTTGAGTAGCCGCGCGCTATCGCAGTCTGAATGAGGTTGATGAGGTAAGATGTGCGGGCGACAAAAACATTTATGTAGTGCTTTTTAATGCCATTGGATGATTGATTAATGTCAATGGAAGTGATTTGATTATTAGCATCCGTTGTGAACGTCATATAGGAATTGACTGCGCCACATTCATGTTCATGATATACAAGGGTTATATCTGCATTGGTCTTGATATGTTGTTCAATAACTTTGCTGTAATCGATTTTATAAACCGCATCGCTGTCTACAACAACGACAAAATCTTCGGTACATTTTTTAAGAAATGCTGAAGAGCCTTTCAGCCCTTCAAGCCTGTTGCGGTACAGCATTTCACTTTCGTCACTGTATGGCGGCAAAAGAATCAAGCCTCCCTCTTTTCGAGCTAAATCCCATTCTTTACCGGAACCGAGGTGGTCCATAAGCGATTGATAGTTATTTTTAGTAATCATGCCTACTGTCGTTATGCCAGAGTTAACCATGCACGAAAGAGCAAAGTCAACAAGACGATATCTGCCGCCATAAGGGATTGACCCTTTAGACCTGACTTTTGTCAATTCAGGTACGTTTTCATCGTTAGTGCTTGAAAATATTAAACCAACTGTTGAAGCCATTGTCATCTTCCTCCCTTTAAATACTTTTGTCGATTATTTCACCGGCAGGAATGCTCTTTCCGTCGGCGACGGAAATTCCTCTGCCAAGTACGGTTATGCCGCTTGTCTTGCCGTCAATTTTACTTGCCTTTTCGATTATGTCGCCGATGTTAGCTTCTTTACCAATTACAACTTCTTCGTCGATAATTGAGTAATTAACTTTGGCGCCTGCTTTAATGATTGTATTTCCCATCAGCACACAATCTTTGACTTCAGCACCTTTTTCAATGACGCAATTTGTTCCTATAACAGAATTGACTACTGTACCTTCGATTTCACAACCGTTGGCAATCATTGAATTTATCACTTCACCTTCGACATACGCCGGCGGAGCCAAGGGACTTCTTGAATGTATTACCCTTTCCGTATCGCGCAAATCAAATTTAGGGACGGAACCTAACAAATCCATATTTGCCTCCCAAAGAGAGCTGATTGTGCCGACATCCTTCCAATATCCTTCAAATTTATAAGAATACATTTTTTCGCCGGCATTGAGCATTGCGGGGAGAACGTTTTTACCGAAATCTTTTTCAGATTTAGGATCTTTTTCATCTAATTCAAGATATTTGAAGAGTTTTGAAGCCGTGAATATATATATACCCATGGAAGCTAAATCACTTTTCGGTTGTTTGGGTTTCTCTTCAAATTCGTATATAGAACCATCAGGATTGGTATTTAATATACCAAATCTTGAAGCCTCCTTCATCGGAACTTTCATACATGCAATAGTGCAATCTGCACCCGTCGCTTTGTGCGCGGCAAGCATTTTATCATAATCCATTTTATAGATGTGGTCACCTGAAAGTATAAGTACATATTCAGGGTCATACATCTTCATAAACCTTATATTCTGATAAATTGCATTGGCCGTACCTTTATACCATGAAGTATCAGTCTTTGCTTCATACGGTGAAAGGATATGTACACCGCCGAAAGTTCTGTCCAAATCCCATGGCTGACCATTACCAACATACTCATTAAGAACGAGAGGTTGATACTGGGTAAGCACACCTACTGTGTCAATACCCGAATTGATGCAGTTAGACAGCGGAAAATCGATGATTCTGTATTTTGCGCCAAAACAAACTGCCGGTTTGGCAATGTTGCTGGTTAAAGCATACAGTCTGCTGCCCTGACCGCCAGCAAGTAACATTGCCACGCACTCTTTTTTTCTTAGCATTGCTAAATCCCCCAAAAAATTTATTTTTCTTTTATAAAATACATGCAAGCCAATTTAGGTATATCAAGCGTTACCGAGTATTCCTTGCCATGACTTGTTTGTTTTTTTGTTTTTAGTACACGTTTTTTTAATTTTCCTTCGCCACCGAATCTTTTTTGATCCGAATTGAGGATGAGTTTATATTTACCTTTATGCTGACCTATTTGATAGTTTGGCTGATCGATTCCGGAAAAATTGATTATGCACATTAGGCAGTTTCCACTATTGTCGTACCTGTTGAAGGCAAGAACATTATTGATTACGTCGTCAACAACCAGCCATTCGAATCCGCGCCAATCAGTTTCAATTTCATAGAGCGGCGGACAATTCTTATACAAATTATTCAAGAATCTGACGAAAACCTGCATTTTTGCATGTTTTTCGAACTTTTTCAGAAAATAATCTATAGACTTTCTGTAATCCCATTCGGCAAACTGAGCAATTTCATAGCCCATAAAATTGAGCTTTTTCCCGGGATGTGCATACATAAATCCCAAAAGCTCCCGCTCCCCTGCAAACTTGTCGGCATATTCTCCGGGAAATTTATTGACGATAGCGCCCTTAACATGAACGACCTCATCATGAGAAAGGGGTAATATGTACCGCTCATTCAATGAGTACATCATTGAAAAGGTTATTTTTGTATGATGATAATGTCTGTAAAGCGGATCCTGACGGCAATAAAACAACACATCATTCATCCAGCCCATGTTCCATTTGAAATCGAACCCAAGCCCGTCGTTTTCGACAGAGCTTGTTACGCCGTGATATGTGGTAGATTCTTCGGCAATTATCATGACGTCGGGAAATTTTTCATGAAGACATTTATTAAATTTTTTTATAAAATCTATAGCTTCCAGATTTCGATTATCGCCATAAATATTTGGAGCCCATTGTCCGGGGGCTTTGTCATAGTCAAGATACAGCATAGATGCAACAGCATCGACACGCAGACCATCTATCGCGTATTGGTCAAGAAAGAAATAAGCACTTGACAGTAAAAAACTTGCTACCGGCCCCTTTCCTAAGTCAAATTTACGCGTTCCCCAGCCGCTGTGTTCCATCTTATCCCACAACGCACATTCATACAACGGTTGCCCGTCAAATTCATAAAGTCCGAACTCGTCTTTTGGAAAGTGTGCAGGAACCCAGTCAAGAATAACTTTAATATCTTTGGAATGAAAGGCATTAACCAAAGAGGCAAAATCTTCAGGAGACCCTAACCTTGCTGTGACACAAAAGTAACCGGTTACCTGATAACCCCAGGAACCGTCGAAAGGATATTCGGTTATAGGCATGAACTCAACATGGGTGTAACCCATCTCGGCCACATAAGGAACAAGCTGTTCTTCGAGTTCCTTGAAAGAAAGGTAACTCCCGTCGGAATGTCTTTTCCAACTCAAGAGGTTTACCTCAAAAATATTGACAGGCCGCGCAATCATGTTTCCGCTTTCAAGACGAACATTTTTTGCGGGTAAATCGTAGACTACAGAATAATTTGTATGAGGAAAATCACTGCGAAAAGCATACGGATCACTCTTATTGAGTTCCCTGTTTTCAAACGTTATGATTTTATAATTATAGATATCACCGTTTTCAGCTTCAGGACAAATGCATTGCCAACTTTCATTGTCAGACATCAAGTGCAGTTCACAGGCATCAGAACCATTCAGAACAAGTATGACATTTTTTGCATGTGGCGCCCAGACACGAAAAATATAACCGCCGTCCTTGTGCCGGTGGCAGCCATAAATTTTGTGCGCGGTACATAAGGTTCCTTTATGAAATAATCCTGCGGTGTTGAGATTGTCCATACCTGTTAATTATTTTACCACACTATCGCAAGATTTTCAAGACAGAAAAGAAAATTTGAAGAAAAAACTTTTTTCACTATAAGCAAATTTTTATTTTTTTAATAGTTATGCCACATATAGTACATTGCAAATTATTAAAGATCACTACAAATTATAGTTAAATTCTCAATGACTACACCGATGACGTGTCCATCTTTTAGTGCCACAATTAAATTTTTTGCTATGCGGACGGAGATATCTCCTTCGCTTGGATTACCAAACCACACAATGTGATTATCGCCGTCATAATACACTCCCTCCCCATTGTAACCTATAATTATGCCATGCGGTAGTTTTCTTGTAGCCGATAGTTTACCCTCCATTGCATATATGGGCTGAAAGGTTTTTGAGGTAATTTTTACTGTATTAAAGTTGCCCGTCAAACCGGTTATCTTACCTGACCTCCTCTCTGCAATAAGACATAAATCGCCTTCAGCGAGCCACAAATATGCGCTTCCTTTTGCATTGCATTTTATATGCCCATCGGGTTCAAGAATTATGTTATTCTTCGAAGCATTGTCCAAAGTGACATTAAAATTAACTATCATAATATAATTACTATAATATACTTATCAGTACAATTATAAATCAAACTCCTGAAAAAATCAACAGTAAATTAAGCAATATTATTTTTTAACATTAAATTATAAATCCTTTGGTTTGACAGTTTGTATTCTTATATATTATAATTATGATATGAACAATATTATTTTAATCGGCATGCCTGCTTCAGGAAAAAGTACGGCAGGTGTTTTGGTTGCAAAGCAATTGGGTTACGGATACATTGACAGCGATCTCCTTATTCAGAACGAACAAAAGGCATTGCTTAGCGATATCATATCCCGTGAGGGAGTTGACGGGTTTATCGATATTGAGGAAAAAGTCAATGCTGAACTTTGGGCGGAAAGGTGTGTAATTTCCACAGGAGGCAGCGTTATTTATGGCAAAAAAGCCATGCAACACTTAAAAACCTTAGGTAAGATTATTTATATTGAGGTTAGTTATACCGAACTTGAAAAGCGTCTTGCTGGTAAAGATTTGTTCTTGCGTGGAGTCGTTATGAAAAAGCCGGGAACAACGCTTGCCGAATTATACGCTGAACGAGCCCCACTCTACGAAAAGTTTGCCGACATAACGGTAAACTGCGATTCTCTGTCTTTAGATGACACCGTCAACGCAATTGTTAAGGCAATAACTCCATATAGCTAAAAGATTTTACGGCAATTGGGTAATTCGTTACATGTTAAAATTTATTTGCAAAATTTATTTATAGAAAAAAATATTAAATTTTTAAAAACTATAATTAAAATTGACTTGACAATAATTTTAAAATATTATAGAATAAAAAAGCTTTTGATAAGCACGCACTCATGGCGGAATTGGCAGACGCGCAAGACTAAGGATCTTGTGGAGCGATCCATGCAGGTTCAACTCCTGTTGAGTGCACCAAGTTTTAACAGCCTGAACTTCTTTATTATTAAAGAAGTTCAGGCTATTTTTTTACTCTTCCTCTTTATTAAAAGGTTTCAGAGCTAATTGTTTAGTAATAGAAAAAAATGTGAATTAGTTACAAGTAAAATAATTTTGTTAACTATGGTTAATATTTATTGACAAAATACTTAACCTCGGTTAAAATTATTAAAACTTTCAAATAGTAAAGCCGTTAAAAATGTGGCGCGAAAAACTATTTCATAGTAAAAATGACGCGTAATGTAAAAGCATGTAAGCTCGGTTATGAACTTATTTTTTACACGCGCTTTTTTAATGCTTTTAAGGAGACAAAGATTGAAGTTTTTACAAAATCATCTTTCAACAATTGTTCTTACTGTACTGTTAATAGTTATCGGTTTCTTTTCGCTGTTTATAGGCGCTGCTTCATCAACTGTAACGATTTCTAAGGTTTTCAGCGGCGATCCGGATGCTCTCAACCTATTTACCGTCACTCGTATTCCCCGCTTTGTAGCTATTGTTTTAACGGGCGCGGGCATGAGTGTGGCGGGTCTTATAATGCAGGCGCTCTGCATGAACAAGTTTGTTTCGCCTACAACAGGCGCAACCATCTCCGGTGCGCAGTTTGGTACTGCGCTGTGCTTACTCCTTCTCCCCACTGCGGGCTTGTGGACGCAGGTTGTATTGGCCTTCGTGTTTGCGCTGGTGGGTACATGGATATTTGTCGGTTTTATCTTGAAGATAAAATTCAAAGATCCCGCTATGGTTCCGTTGATCGGTATTATGGTTGGTAATGTCCTTACCGGTCTGACTAATTTTATCGTCTACAAATTTGATATGAGTCAACAGCTAACGAGCCTTTTTACCGGTAATTTTTCAGCGCTTATCAGGGGCAATTACGAAATTATCTATCTTGCTGCACCCATGGTTGTTATTGCTTACATCTTTGCCAATCATTTCAATATTGTTGGTATGGGCGAAGATTTTTCGCGCAATCTCGGAGTAAATTACAAGTTTATGCTGTTCATAGGCCTTAGTCTGTCAGCAATAATAACGGCGTCGGTAGTTGTTGTTGTCGGCTCGATATCATACATAGGTCTTATAATTCCCAACATTGTAGCAATGTTTAAAGGTGATAAAATCAAGGGGACGCTGACTGACTGCGCGCTTTTGGGTGCCCTGTTCGTATTGATTTGCGATATTGTGGCGCGTGTAGCTATTCCATCAACTGACGGAGCCATTAACGTGGAAGTCCCTGTTGATCTGATAATTGGTATTATAGGAAGCATTCTATTCATTGCGACGATAATCTATCGCATGAAATATGGGCAAAAGTCCATACAGTTAAAATTATTTCGTCCGCTAAGTAAGCATAAGGAGAAAAATGTAGCATGAAAGTAAATTCAAATACGGCCGGAATAGTACAATGTCTCTCGCGCGAGGATAAAAGGATCGGAATGTCCAATAATGTAAAACTAATAATCCTTGCCGTCCTTGCAATAGCCTCCCTTGCCTGCTTTGCTCTGATAGGTCTTAATTTTGCCAAGTGGTCGTTTGTGCAGTACTCCATGAAGCTGCGAATACCAAAACTAATTGCAATAGTTATTACAGCGTTTGCGATAGGTGCAGCCTCAATAGTTTTTCAGACGGTAATCAATAACCGTATAGTTACGCCCTGCCTTTTGGGCATGAACTCGCTCTATACGCTTACGCACGTCGTCCTCGTATTTATAGTAGGCACGGCAAGTGTGCTTGTTACTAACAGCAATATTGCGTTTGCTATTGATTTTGTAATTATGGTTGTCGTGGCTTTTATTATATACGGTTTTATGTTCAAAAAAACCAAGTATAATGTACTGTATATTCTGCTGATAGGTACTGTACTCGCCTCTCTGTTTTCAAGCATACAGAGTACACTTGTAATGGTAATGGATCCCACAGATTACGAAATTACATTACAATCTCTTGTGGCAAGTTTTGAAAATATAGACTCCTCTATTATGATAACGGCCGTCGTCCTGCTTGCTTTTGTCGCTTTAATACTCTTTAAGGATATCCGCATTCTCGACGTAATGTCTCTCGGCAAACAGCAAGCCATAAATCTTGGCGTGGATTATGATAAATCAGTAAATCGTCTGTTGCTCGGCGTTACTGCCTACATTGCCATTGCCACCGCGATGATAGGCCCGATCTCTTTCTTAGGACTGATAATTGCAAATCTCGCGCGCGAATTTTTGCGTACTTTCCGTCATTGGCAGCTCATTATCGGAGCTTCATTGTTCGGCGTGATAATACTTTCGTTCGGAGAATTGCTTGTAGAACAAGTATTCAACATGAGTGTTCCCATAAGCGTTTTTATATCCCTGACAGGCGGCGTATACTTTTTGTACCTTATACTACGCCAACCCAAACAAGATGGTTCGCGCAAAAAATTTCATTTAAGGAGGAAAGAGAAAATTGTTCGTTAAAAGTCTGATAAAAAAATATGACAACAAAGTTGTTGTGGATAACATAGATTTTGAGTTAAAAAGAGGAAAGGTTACATCGCTGATTGGGCCAAACGGTGCCGGTAAATCAACGGTAATGGGCATAATATCCCGTCTGATTGCGCGCGATTCGGGCGTGGTCGATTTTGAAGGTACGGACATTTCAAAATGGAAAAGCAAGGAGCTTTCCAAACATCTTGCTATACTTACACAGACAAACAACATTCAGGTTAAACTGACTGTGCGTGAGCTTGTGGAATTTGGCAGGTTCCCCTACTCCGGCTCTCGCCTTACAAAAGATGATAAGGAAATTGTGGAAAAATCGCTTGAATATATGGAACTTAATGATATAGCTGAAAAATTTATAGATGAGCTTTCGGGCGGGCAACGGCAGCGCGCATATATCGCCATGGTAATTGCTCAGGATACCGAATATGTTCTGCTGGATGAGCCGACAAACAACCTTGATATTTACCATGCCCGAAATCTTATGCGTACCGTGAGAAAGATGTGCGACGAACTTGGCAAAACCGTGATAATGGTTTTGCATGAACTAAACTATGCAGCATTTTACTCGGACTACGTTTGTGCCATGAAAGACGGCAAAATAGCCAGTTATGGCACAGTAGACGAGGTAATGACCGAGGAAAACCTATCTTCTATCTATGAAGTAGATTTTAAGATAATCGAAGTCGAAGGAAGACCCCTTTCAATATATTTCTGATAAAAAATTTTATATAAGGAGATTTAAAATGAAAAAACAACTCATAGCACTTGCGGTGGCCGCTGTAGCAGCCACCACCTGCATAGCTGTATCTGCTTGTGAATCTGAAGAAAATGCGGATATTGAAACTGTGACCATCACATGTCTTGATGCAAACGGTGATGAAATCAATAAGGAAGTTCCTTATCAACCTGAACGTGTAGCCATCCTTGACTATTCGGCTCTCGATATAATGGACGCGCTCGGCGTTGGCGATACAGTTGTCAGTGCCGCAGAAGGAACTATATCATACCTTCAGACCTATTGGGATAAGATTGATAGTGGAGAGATTGCAAATTTGGGAGGCCTCAAAAGTTACAGTCTTGAAACGCTTCAACAGAGCGAACCCGACATCATCTTTATCGGTGGCAGGCAGTCGAGCGATTATGCCAACCTTGAAGAGATTGCTCCCGTTGTATATCTTTCTGTCAATGCGGGGACTTTGGTTGAAGACACATTGGCAAATTTAGAGGTTATTGCTCAGATTTTTGGCGTGAGCGAATCGGTTGTTGACGATGTTGTTGCTGAATATAACTTCTCAGGCAGAATTGAAGCGCTCGCTGAGCTCAGTGAAAATGGTACTAAGACTGTTCTTAACTTAATGTGGAACAGTGCGTCATCATTTAGTGTGCTTGCCTCTGATGGAAGACTCAACCTCATAGTTAATGAACTCGGCTTTACAAACGCTAATCAGTCTTATACCGACAGTAGTCAGCATGGCAGCATCACATCATGGGAAGCAATAGCTGAAACTAACCCCGATTACATATTCGTAATGAACCGCGCATTCATAACTTCAAACGATGGCACCTCACAGGCAGATGCGAAAGCGGCTCTTGAAACAGAAATAGCTTACTACCTTGCTGAGGTTAATTACAAAGGTACAGTAGTCGTCCTCCTCAATCCGGACGTGTGGTACACGGGAGAGGGCGGGATACATGCGCTTGATACAATGTTGAGCGATCTTGAATCGGCTCTGCTCTGATATGTAAAAAAGATTTCGCACATAACCTTCCTTCGATTTTGTGCGGAAAACTATTAAAAAGCCTCCTTCTTGATAAGCGCATTCACAACTTATCCAACTTGTTGTGGCGCATATCAATCTGGGGGCTCTTCTTTTTATATAATTTTATCGGTAAATCTGTTTATTAGTTCCAACTGTAATATTTTAAAAATTGAAATTTTATCAACAACTGAATAACAAGTTCTATCCTCTTTTTAACTGTAACGGGTGCATTTACAACATCAAAAATTCTTTTTTAAAAGAATCTACACGACCAAAGTCAATGTTTATTTAACGACCTTTTTTAAGATTTCATCAATCTGATGGGAAAATGAAGCTAAATCACCGTTATTATGTATAACATAGTACATGGTAAAATCAAGATTATTATAATCTATTTGACTTTTCACCCTCTTTTCTATCATTTCAAGCGGCAGATTGTCGCGCTCAGAGGCACTATTTATCCGCGTCTCCTCGTCGCGCATTACTATGATTACATCGTCAAAAAGGTTTTCTGCACCACTCTCAAATAAAAGCGGCACTTCACAAAAGCAAGAATTATTTAATTTATCAGCTCTTTTAAACAGTTCCTCATAGACGGCTGGGTGAGTAAGCTTGTTTAGTTTATTTAAAGCCTCCTCATTGTTGAATACAATGGCGGAAAGTTTTTTTCTGTCAAGACAGCCGTTGCTGTCCAGGATATCGCCGAATTGTGAACACAGCATAACTAAAAACTTCGGATCGTGCGTCAGCTCATTATAAATTTCATCACAGGAAAAAACCGGATAGCCGCGCTCAGATATCATATTCATTACCGTTGATTTTCCGCTGCCGATACCGCCAGTGACGGCTATTTTTTTATTTTGCTTCATACCAATTTTTTCCGATATTTATATCTACACAGAGAGGGATTTTTAGTTTGATAACATTCTCCATCTCATATTTAAGTATTTCAGAGGCTCGCTGAACCTCGCTTTCCGGACAATCGAGAACAAGTTCATCATGCACTTGTAGTATCAGCTTTGCATTCAAATTATCTTTCTTCAGCGCCTTAACAACATTTATCATGGCAATTTTTATTATGTCTGCACTTGAACCCTGCAAAGGCATGTTCATTGCCGCGCGTTCGCCAAATTGGCGCATATTATAATTGCTTGAGTTAATTTCACGAATATAGCGCTTTCTGCCTGTAAGCGTCGCCACATAACCATTCTTTTTAGCAAATTCAACACACGAAAGCATGTATTCCTTTACCGCGCTATAAGTTTTAAAATAATTGTCAATATATTCCCGCGCAAGTTTTACGGGAATATTTAAATTTTTGGCCAGACCAAAATCGCTGATACCATAAATGATGCCGAAATTTACCGCTTTTGCCTCAGAACGCATTTTTGGCGTTACGTCTTCCAAGGCTACACCAAATACCTGTGAAGCAGTTACGGCATGTATATCTTTTCCGTGATTATACGCATCAATCAACTCCTTACACTCTGAAAAGTGAGCAAGCAATCTGAGCTCGATCTGTGAATAGTCGGCGTCGATAAATATATGACCATCCTTTGGAATAAACAGCTTGCGCAACTCTCTACCCTCTTCCTCGCGAATGGGGATGTTTTGAAGGTTCGGATTGATGCTTGAAAGCCGTCCTGTGGAAGTGATAGTCTGCGTATAAGTCGTGTGAATAAGATTTGTAGTCCTGTCAATAAGCGGACGAAATCCTTCTATATATGTTGAATATAATTTTTGGTACTGTCTGTAGGTTAAAATGAAATTAACAACAGGGCTTTCGTCTGCAAGTTTTTCTAAAATTTCTGCATTGGTTGAGTATTTACCATTTTTATTCTTCTTTCCTGACTTTAACCCAAGTTTTTCGAATAATACCTGTCCGAGTTGGGAGGGTGAATTGATATTAAATTCACAGCCACACAATTCATAGATCTTTTGCTTTAATTCTTCAAGTTTATTGCTGTATTCTCTTGAAAAATTGTTAAGCGCATCCAAATCAATCTTTACACCCGCGCGCTCCATATCGAACAAAACAAATATCAACAGTTTTTCGATGTCGTGGTAGAGCGCGCGTGCCCCATCTGCGTCAAGCAATGCACCATATTTATCACACAGAGTACTTAATAAATAGGCCGAATATGAGTAATCAAAGCCATAATATTCACAAAGCTGTGCCATATTTTGATTTTGGTCAAAAAAATCGGCTAAATATTTCATTACCGAAATATCGTCAAATTCACATTCTATCTCATCTCCCTCATACTCTATCTGATGCAAAAATTTTTTTAAATCGTAAACTGCAAGATAGGATTTACTGTTGCGAAGTATCTTATTTACAGCTTCTTTAAAGGCTCCTATTGAAATTTTACTTAAAAGATTATCGCTTACTTCACATTCATATTGCTTGTTAAAAGCATAAATCTTTAAGCGTTCATTGTTATATTCGATATAAAACCGCCCATCTCTGCTGCATAATTCGTCAAGCACATCTGTATTGGGTATTTGTTCAATCGGAGGATACTCTATTGTCTGTACGCGCCCGTCTTCTTCACGAATCTCGTTGAATATATCTAAAGCCAAGAGGCTTTTAAATTCAAGCTCATTAAAAATATTTCTCACTGCAGGGGAGTATTTTTCTTGCACTAAACAATCTTCCAATTTTGCATCTATGTCGCAATTTCTGTCAATTGTGGCAAGTTTATATGAAAGATAGGCAATGTCCTGATTGTTGATAAGTTTGGTTTTTAAGGCACCGTTGATATTTTCAATATTTTCATAAACGCCATCAAGTGAATGATAGTTTTTAATTAGTTCCATGGCCGTTTTTTCGCCGACGCCTGCAACACCGGGAATATTATCAGATTTATCGCCCATCAAAGCTTTAAGGTCAATAATCTGCCTTGGCATCACCCCGACTTCCGCAACAAAATTTTCCGCAGTCAACTTTACAAGCTCGCTTACACCTCGTTTTGTAAAGCAAACGTCAGTATTTTCATCAACAAGTTGATAGCTGTCCCTGTCTCCGGTATAAATATAACTATGGACATCAAAGCGGTTGGAAAGAGTACCTATGATATCATCAGCTTCCACTCCTTCTTTTTCAAACATAGCTATATTCATGGCTGAGAGCAAACCTTTCAGCGGTTCCAATTGAGCGGCAAGTTCAGGTGGCATAGGCTTGCGCGTGGCCTTATACCCGTCATACATTTTATGCCTGAATGTAGGCGCTTTCATGTCGAATGCGACAGCCATGTATTTTGGCTTTATGTCGTTGATAATTTTGAGAATAAGTTTAACAAAACCAAATATCGCATTGGTAGGTTGTCCATCTTTAGTTGTAAAAACAGGGGTTGCATAGAATGCGCGGTTTAACAGGCTGTTGCCGTCAACTAATACAAGTTTATCCATAATAATTACTTAAATTGCTTGATTTTTCTTTTTCTTTATTATATAATATTTTTGCTTTGCCGCTGTGGTGGAATTGGCAGACGCGCTGGACTCAAAATCCAGTGGTAGTGATACCATACCGGTTCGACCCCGGTCAGCGGCACCATTTAGCAGTGTAACGTCTTTCAGTGCGTACACTGCTTTTATTTTGCCATAAAACTTCAATCATTAAGCAATTGGCAAATCAACTTTATTATACCTGTACTTAAACATGTTGTCAAGGCTGTTTTCAGGTTTTACAGCCATAAATCATATCAGCCGCCGCTTGTGCAAGCGGCGGCTGATATTTGTATTTTACATGAGATCTTCTAATATCAGTTTATCGGCGACAAGCGCGATAAACTCTGAATTTGTAGGTCTTTCGCTGCCTATGTACACTCTCACTCCGAATATAGCATTGATTGCATCTACGCGGCCGCGATTCCATGCTACTTCAATAGCATGACGTATTGCGCGTTCAACTTTACTTGCCGTTGTGGCAAATTTTCTGCCTATTTCAGGATACAGCTCTTTGGTTACACTATTTATAATCGCAGGGTTTTCAATTGCCATTTTTATTCCTTCGCGCAGATACTGATATCCCTTTATATGCGGAGGAATACCTATTGAGATAAAAATGTTGCTAATTTTTTCATCAATTGAAACAGAACGTCGTTTATCACGTATTTCTGGCGATACATTATAGGCCGGCGCTTCGTTCAACACATCAAGCACTCTTTGGGCAACAGTATCCGCAGACACCGGTTTAACAAAATAATATTTTGCTCCGCGCGATATCGCAGCATTTATAATTTTGTCATCGCCAAAATTTGATACGACGATTATTGAACAAGAAAATTTATTTTGCTTAATATAGTCAATAACTCCAAACCCATCCATTCCGCTCAAAACAAGATTGAGAATGACAACATCCGGCTTGAATTGGTTGATCAAGCTTACCCCTACATTACCATTGTTGGTTACTCCGCATACATTGAACTGCTCATTTTGTTCAAAATAAGATTTCAATTCATTTGCATAATCGTCGCTATTGTCCAAAATTACAATATTAATGTTTTTCATATATTTTATTCTCCAAAAGTGTTTTAGTAAGTAAATTATAATATATAATTTTGTAAAAGTAAAGCGATTTTGTAAAATATATGAAATATTAAAAAATATAATTTTGTTCAATAATGTCTAATTTTGTCGAAAAAAGGCGTATGTTTATTCTGAAGTTAAAATATCCACATACTCGTCGTAAGTTACCTTTTTATCGAATGTCTTAGTGCCGTTAATTTCTATAATCCTGTTTGCAACGGTATTCATCAGTTCCTGATCGTGCGAAGTGAAAAGCATGCAGCCTTTAAAATTCTTCATACCATTGTTCAGGGCAGTTATCGACTCAAGGTCGAGGTGGTTTGTAGGTTCATCAAGGATGAGAAAGTTGCCGCCCTCCAGCATCATTTTTGCCAACATACATCTTACTTTTTCGCCACCGGACAAAACCTTTGCCTGCTTAAGCGCTTCTTCACCCGAAAATAACATTCTGCCAAGCCAGCCACGAAGATATTCTTCATAGTGATCGGTGGAATATTGGCTCAGCCATTCGACAAGGTTAAGTTCACAGCCCTGAAAATACTCATTATTATTTTCAGGGAAATATGATACCGAAATTGTCTTACCCCATCTGATTACGCCCGAATCAGGCTGAGCTTTGCCCATGAGAATATCATACAGCATTGAAATAGTAGTCGATTTATCGCTTACAATACCAATCTTTTCATCTTTCTGTACGGTGAATGAGATGTTGGAGAAATACCCTTCCTTTGTCAATCCCTCCACCATGAGAATATCATTGCCTATTTCCTTTTCAAATTTAAAATCAATATAAGGATATTTGCGGAGAGAAGGTTTAAAGTCATTGATAGTTAATTTTTCAAGCTCCTTCTTTCGGGACGTCGCCTGACGTGATTTTGACGCGTTGGCTGAGAACCTTGCAATAAACTCCTGTAATTCCTTTGCGCGTTGCTCATTTTTCTTATTGATATCTCTCTGCTGCCGCGCCAATAACTGACTTGTTTCATACCAGAAGTCATAGTTGCCAGGCATCATATTGATCTTACCGTAGTCTACATCACAGATATATGTGCAGACTTTATTGAGAAAATGGCGATTATGCGATACAATTATAATCGTATTTTCAAAGTCTAATAGATAATTTTCAAGCCAGCGTACAGTTTTGATATCGAGATTGTTTGTAGGTTCATCCAAAAGCAAAATGTCGGGATTACCAAAGAGTGCTTGAGCAAGCAACACTTTGACTTTGCGCTTTGCATCCAGATCAGCCATGAGCATGCCATAACACTCTTCACCTATTCCAAGAGCGGTAAGCAAAGTTTGAGCCTCATATTCAGCTTCCCATCCGCCGAGCTCGGCAAATTCGCTTTCCAGCTCTGCCGCACGAACGCCGTCTTCCTCGCTGAAATCGCTTTTAGCATACAGCGCATCCTTTTCATCCATAATTTCGATCAGTCGTTTGTGTCCCAGCATGACAGCGCGAAGCACATTGACATTATCAAAAGCGTTTTGGTTCTGCTGAAGTACGGACATTCTCTCTGTCTTGTCCATAGTGACGTCCCCCTTATTCGGTTCAATCTCCCCGCTCAATATTTTAAGAAAGGTTGATTTACCCGCACCGTTAGCGCCGATAATGCCATAACAATTACCTTTGGTAAATTTGAGATTTACATCCTCAAAAAGCTTTTTACTACCGTATTGTAACGAAACATTATTTACCTGTAACATTTTTTCCTCCGATTATTTTGCAAACTGACTGTTATATAATTCATAATAGAAACCGCCTTTAACAAGCAATGCGTCATGCGTTCCCTGTTCAATAATATTGCCGTCTTTCATAACAAGTATAATGTCTGCCTCCTTTATAGTTGACAATCTATGCGCAACAATAAAGCTTGTTCTGCCCTGCATCAGTTTTGCAAAGGCATTCTGTATATTCATTTCCGTTCTCGTATCGATTGAAGAAGTTGCTTCATCAAGTATGAGCATTGGTGGCAGACAGAGCATTATCCTCGTTATACAAAGTAATTGTTTTTGCCCCTGCGAAAGGTTGCCGCCATCCTCGCCGATTACGGTATCGTAACCATTTTCCAATTGCATAATAAAGTTATGAGCATGCGACGCTTTCGCTGCGGCAATCACCTCTTCATCGGTGGCGTCCGGCGCGCCTATTGTTATATTGTCACGCACCGTACCATTCTTTAACCACGTGTCTTGAAGTACCATGCCATAGTGGCATCTGAGCGAACGGCGGGTTATATTTTGAGTATCTATACCGTCAACAGTTATTACTCCGCTCTGCGGATCGTAAAAACGCATTAGGAGATTTATTAAAGTCGTCTTGCCGCAACCAGTCGGTCCTACTATTGCTATTCTCTGCCCCGCCGCAGCTGTGATGTTAAGATTTTGAATAAGCGGCTTTTGCGGATCATAGGAAAAGTTGACATTTTTAAACGCAATATTGCCGTGTACCTTCTCCAGCTCTACAGCATCCGGTAAGTCATCTTTCTGTGCAGGCTCATCTATAAGTTCATATATTCGCGAAGCACATGCAATTGCATTCTGTAATTCGGTGACAACGCCGGAAATTTCATTAAAAGGCTTTGTATATTGATTGGAATAGCTTAAAAGAGTAGTCAACTTACCAACAGAAAATGATATGGGCAGAACCGAAGGGTAGATTAACGTCAATGCGCCGGATAGCGCCACCGCAGCATACACTATGCTGTTTACAAATCGGGTCGAAGGATTTGTCAGTGACGAATAAAATATTGATTTGAGCGACGCATTAGTTAGCCTTTCATTTATTTCACCAAACTGTTGTTGGTTTTTATCCTCTCGGTTGAATGCCTGAACAACTTTAAGATTGTCAATCATCTCTTCAACAAACGCCGTCTGTTCGCCACGGATACGCGACGACTCGATAAACAGAGAATATGTGCGTTTTGCTATGAAACGCGCTACAAACAGCGACAGCGGGGTGATAAAGAAAACTACGAGAGCTATTATCCAGTTGAGCGTGAGCATGAGTACGAGCGTTCCGATTATAGTGAGTACACCCGTAAACAACTGCGTAAAACCCATCAGAAGGCCGTCGGCAAATTGGTCCACGTCGGCAATATTGCGGCTGACAATATCGCCATAAGAATGGCTGTCAATATAGTTCAGAGGAAGTACTTGAAGGTGCGAAAACGCTTCCGCACGAATATCCCGCACTACACCGTAGGTAATGTGGTTATTGACTATATTCATGAGCCATTGAGCTACGCACGTCACAGCGATGACAGCCGCGAGTAAGGTAAATTTGTAGCCCATATCTATAAAATTGACGTTCCCTTCCGAGATAATAAGGTCTATAACATCGCCGAAGATTATCGGCGCCCACAAATTACCCGCAACCGTGACTAAGGCTAAAAGTATAGTAAGTACGACTAACGCCCTATAGGGTTTGATCTGTTTTAAAATACGCCTGTAGACGCCTTTTTTGGAGAGTGAAGCCATTGTTTTACGCACCCTCCTTTACTTCATATTGGGAATAGTGAATTTCGCGGTACAACAAACAACTTTTTAGCAGTTCGTCATGAGTCCCCACACCTGCGAGATGTCCGTTGTCAAGTACAATGATTTTATCTGCGTTACGAATAGAACTTGTTCGTTGAGAAACTATAAAGACGGTAGGGTTATACCCAAGCTCCCTGAGGTTGTGCCTGAGTTTTGCGTCGGTAGCATAGTCGAGAGCCGATGCGCTGTCATCTAAAATTAGTATATCGGGTCGTTTTACAAGTGCGCGTGCGATGGTCAATCGTTGCCTCTGGCCGCCTGAAAAGTTTTTGCCGCCCTGTTCAACATAGGCGTCTAAGCCCTTATCTTTTGAGGATATTATATCTGAGGCACACGCACAGTCTATTGCGCGCATAATCTGTTCATCAGTGGCGTCGGGATTACCCCACTTCATGTTGTCGCGGATAGAGCCGCTGAACAGCACAGCTCTTTGTGGAACTATACCGCACATGTCACGCAGTTTCTTATCTCCAAGTTCATTTACATTATTGCCATCTATATAGATCCCGCCTGCGCTCGCTTCATAAAAATGCGGAATGAGATTGACAAGCGTAGATTTACCCGCGCCCGTGCCACCGATTATTCCTATCGTCTGCCCTTTTTCCGCAGTAAAGCATATATCGGTCAACGCATTTGCGCCTCCGCTGTAGCAGGCGCAGACATTTTTGAACTGAATATAAGCTTCCTCTGACTTTGCAACCGATTCGACGCCGGCCGACAAAACAGATGGTAAGTCAAAAATCTCATTAACTCTGCCGGCACAGGCAAACGACTTAGTGACCGTTATGATCAGATTTGCAAGTTTAATAAGTTCGGTTAAAATTTGCGCCATATAGTTGTACAACGCTATCACTTCGCCTTGAGTAAGCGAGCCGCCATTGACTTCAATTGCACCAAAATAAATGAGAATAATTGTCCCCGCATTTATAAGAGCATAAGTCAACGGATTCATTATTGCAGATATCAATCCCGCAAATTTCTGTGATGTACAGAGTGCAGAATTGCGCTCGTTGTAGGTCTTTATTTCCTCATCTTCCTTGCAGAATGCGCGGATTACGCGCACGCCGACAAGCGTCTGCCTTGTCGATGATGTCAGTTTATCCAGATTGGACTGAGAACGTCTATAGAGCGGTATGGTAATCAGCATGATGGAAAATACTACCACGCATAGTACTATAATTGTAACAGCAAAAATTCCACCGGCCGTTACACTTATTGTAAAGGCCATTATCATTGCGCCAAATACAATAAACGGTGAGCGCATGAACAATCTTAATACCATGTTTACGCCCGACTGTATTTGGTTGACGTCACTTGTCATGCGCGTTATCATGCGCGAAGTGCCTATTCCGTCTATCTGTGAATAACTGAGTGACTGCATTTTAGCAAATAAATCACTCCTCAATTCCTTAGCAAAGCCAACAGCGCTTTTTGCCGCGAAGTACTGCGCTGTGACTGAGCTTATCAGCCCCACTACTCCAAGACCCACAAGTAAAAGGCACATATAAATTATATAGGTTGTACCCTTCCCGTTTGTAACGCCATCGTCGATAATGGAAGCCACAACAAGCGGAACTATAAGTTCAAAAGCTGCCTCAAGCAATTTAAAAAACGGCGCAAGCACACTTTCAACTTTATAGTGCTTAAGATATTTCAATAATTTTCTCATGGAAAAATTATACCAAACGTACCATAAAAAATCAAATGTAATTGAATTTGTTTGCAATTATTCTTGACGTTTGATAATATAAATTTATGAGTTACGAGATTTACCTCAAAAAAAATGAAGAAAAACGCATATTAGCCGGACACAGCTGGGTATATGCAAACGAAGTTGCGCGCATTGAAAATAAGGATAAAAACGGCGCGCTGGCAACGGTATATTCCAATGACGGCAGATATATCGGAAAGGGTTATATAAACCATGCGTCCAAAATTCTGGTGCGCATATTTATACGCAGCATGGAAGATGACGGCAAAGCTTTATATTTGAAGCGCATAAAAGCGGCCGACGACTACAGGAAAAAACTTTGCTACGACAACTGCTACAGAATGATATTTGCCGAAGCCGACGATTTACCGGCACTCATCGTAGACAGATATGATGACGTACTCGTCATTCAATGTCTTTCCCTTGGAATCGACTTGCGAAAAGATATGATTGTCGAATGCCTTAAAGAACTATTTACGCCAAAGGGAATATATGAGCGCAGCGATGTTTCTGTGCGCAAAAAGGAAGGTCTGCCTGAAACAAAAGGTTTACTTTACGGCGAAGTAGACGATTATGTTTGTATTGAGGAAAATGGTATAAAAATGCTTGTAGATGTAAAAAACGGGCAAAAGACAGGATATTTTCTCGATCAAAAGGAAAACAGATATGCCGTGCGCAGATATTGCAGAGATGCCGATGAAGTATTGGATTGTTTTTGCAACAGCGGCGGATTCTCCCTGAATGCAGCGACTGTCGCAAAAAATGTAACAGCTTGCGATATATCCGAACTTGCACTCAAAAATGTGCGCGATAACGCCGCACTGAATGGTTTTAAAAACATACAAACATTATGCGGCGATGTGTTTGAAGTACTGCGCGAATTCAGACAGAAAAAGAAACAGTTTGACGTTGTGATTTTGGATCCCCCTGCATTTTGCAAGAGCGCCGACCAGGTAAAAGACGCCTATCGCGGATATCGTGATATAAACGCCACAGCGATGAAAATTGTAAAGAGCGGCGGATTTTTAATAACATGCTCCTGTTCTCACTACATGACAATGCCGCTTTTCGAAAAAATGCTAATCGAGGCCGCTCGCCAATCCGGCAGAGTTGTACGCTCTGTAGAGGTAAAAACTCAAGCGCCGGATCACCCCTCGCTCCTCTGTGCTGATGAAACTCAATATCTTAAATTTTTCGTTTTGCATATAAAATAATTCATAGATATTGAATACAGTTACAATATAAATAACAATTTATTTTTTACATAATCGCAAATCTTCTTTGAATTTTTTTCGCCTCGGATCGCCTTCTGCACGCATTATTTTAAGCGTTTTTATATCGAACATGCTGCTCCATACTGTCTTAAAATCCGGGTCAGTATATTGACACATGAATCCGTATTCCCCTCGCAACAGTTTTAGCGTGTTTTCAAATGGGTTGCCACAAGATAATGCAGCCAATGAGTTCATTACAACAGAATATCTTTCGCGCGAATTATATACATTACCGTCAGAATAATCGTATTTAGCCATTTCGACAGAAGTAAAATTATTTACAGCGCAAATTATTTTCCCTTCCGGATATTCTTCTGCTTGTCTTATATGCTTATTATTCGGAGTACATTCAACCACCACCATATCACCGGACGAATCAGCAAGTAAAATATTACAGTTTGATGAAACAGGCAAAATTTTCAATAAATCTATCGCATTTTTTACATTGTTCGCCTTTTCCAGCAAAAAACGCACTACGAATGGACTATTGAAACCGGGTTTAATTTCGGAAAATTTTGTGGGAACAAAGGTCATTGCTACAACCAGACCCAATTCGTTAATTCCCTCCTCACCGTTGATAAATGAAGATGTTGTAATGTTAAAAGAATTTCCGCCGTTTGGCCGATAAACGTCACTTGCACTCAATTTTTCTAAAAACGGCGGAAGATCGTTGTTGCGCCCATAAATCAATCTGCCTCCACACTCAAACGCGAACGCTGTACAGCCTCTTATTTGAGGGATACAGCTTTCAAGGTTATACATGCAACATCCCATACACAACAGCCATGAAGAAAATATTCCGTAATCGTTGGTAGTTGCGTCACACACGCCTTTTATCTCTTCGCAGATTTCCGGAAAAAATTCAACCAAAATCTTTTCGCTGGCGTTGCCGTGTTTTAACTGAAACTCGTCAAGGTTGATAGGAAATGTGATGTTGTTTTTTGCAAAAAGCTCACCGCGTTTTTTGCCCATTGCATAGTGGTCGCCGCTAAGCCTGAGATGATACATTTAAATACCTCCGAAGTTTATTCACTGTCACGACCATACCTTAATAAAAATTTATTGTCAAGCAAATAAAAATTTAAATAATATTTAACAAAATAACATTTATTTTTATACAGACAATTTGTTTTATATAGTTAAATGAAAGGAGCGCCTGCAACTGCATGCGCTCCTTTCATTTTGATATAATTAACAAAAAATATCAATTATGCCTGACAAAATACTATTTAAACAACATCAAAACGCCCAGTTGCCGTCCTTAAATATCTGAATACGCTCGCCGTCCTTGGTAACTCCCACTATCGACATATCTTTTGCACCAATCATAAAGTCTACATGAATCATGGAATAATTTACGCCGAGCTTTTTGCACTCTTCATTAGTATACTGCTCGTAATTTTCAAGGCAGTTGTTGAATCCTCTACCGAGAGCCAGATGACAGCTTGCATTTTCATCAAAGAGCGTATTATAGAACAGGATACCTGTATTGTTTATGGGCGAATCATGGGCAATCAGCGCCACTTCTCCAAGGTATGCAGCACCCTCGTCCATTGCCACCATTTTCTCAAGGACATCCTGATTCTTTTCGGCACCCACTTCAACTACTTTTCCGTCTTTAAACTTTACCCAAAAATTTTCTATTAACTTACCTTGATAGGAAAGAGGTTTTGTTGCAACAACTTTTCCTTCGGCTCTGCCGCGCATAGGTGAGGTAAAAACTTCTTCGCTTGGTATATTAGGATTGAAGTAAATATTAGCGCCAAGAGTTGTCTCCCCGCCGCCGCAGAAAATACCTTTATCGTTCAATCCCACAACAAAATCTGTGCCATTGGAGCTTTTATATTCAAGCCTGTCAAAACGGTAATCGTTTAAAAATTTACAGCGCATGGCAAGATTTTTATTGTGAATATCCCATTCTGCTATAGGGTCGTCGGTCACGCATGAGCATGTCAGAATGGCGTCCCATAATTTTTCAATTGCCTCGTCTTCTGGTATATCAGGGAAAATTTTCTTCGCCCATGCTTTACCGGGAACAGCGGCTATGCACCACTGATATTTATTTTCTATCGCGTCACGGTAAGGCTTGATCGAAGGGAATCTTGCCATATTTGCAGCCGCAATTTTTGCGCTGTCTGTTCCGGCAAGCCCGTCGGGATCATCGGAATCGAGCCAAAGCAGGCATGGAAGTTTATCTACTCTGTACTGCCATTCAGCTCTTTCTATATCGGTAAATTCGGAAAGAGTTTCCTCGGAACGATATAGAAAGTTCAATTTTGTTATAGGCATATACGACCATTTAACGGTGACTCGCTTTGCCCCGGCCTTATAACACTCTTCGGCAACATACGTTACAAAATCTGATTGGTCAAGGCCGCATGTAATTATAACTTCTTGCCCATCCTGAACGTTCAAACCGCTTCTAACAATAAGTTTTGCATAATTTTCGAGTTTTAATTTGTCCATCCTACTTAAGTCCTTTCTCGCGGGATTCTTTGTCTAACTGCAAAGCAACTTTCAAAAGCATGGCATCGCCGGCTTTAGGGTTTTCTTTTAAGAACCACATCATGTCGTCAAGCTCATCTTCAAGCGTGAGCAGCATAAGAATTTCTACAACAACATCCTGCCGAGCACCGCGTGCATGTAGCGCGAATCCAAGCATTTTTTCTTTATCAGTCAGAGCCATAAAAATACCGCCGTTTGATTTGTTTATTAAATTTTAGCATCTTACAAAAATTTTGTAAAGAAAAAAACAAACTCAACATAAAATTGCTTGATTTTTTGCGTATTTTTTTGTATCATAATACATGCTTGCGGAGATGGCTGAGCGGTTTAAGGCGCACGATTGGAAATCGTGTTACGGTTAACCCCGTACGGAGGTTCAAATCCTCTTCTCCGCGCCAAAGTACATAATCCGAATCCGTGAGCGATTTTAATCGGTTTTGGGTTCGGATTATTTTATTATAAACATGAAAAAATTTCCGAATTAGTAATAAATAAAGCGATAAAAAACAGGGCGTGACCCTGTTTTTTATCGCTTTATAATAATTTAAGAAACCACCCTGATAACCGCGGCGACCTTTGCTACATCTCCGCTTTCATTTATGAGTTTTACTGCCTTATTTACATTATTTTCATAAGTAACATGGGTTATAAATATAAGCGGAACTGTACCATCTTCACCGACAGGTTCTCCTTCCTGTGACATCTGTGCAACGCTGATTTTGCATTTAGAAAACACGGTTGTTACATTTGCGAGTACGCCAGGCTTGTCGATTGCATTTAGTCTGATATAATAAGCGCTTTCAAAATTACTTACGAATTTAGTACTTGAGGAGGCATTCTCTGTATTCTTGAATGTCGAATATTGATAATTACTATGCGTGGCACAGTAGATGATATCTCCCACAATTGCGCTACCGGTAGGCAAGGCGCCGGCTCCTCTGCCGTAGAGCATAACATCCTCCACGCTGTCGCCGGTAATAAATACCGCATTATAGCTGTCGTTTACGCTGGCAAGCGGATGCGTATTCTTTACGAACGACGGATGAACGCGCACCTCTATGCCATTATCCCCGTTTTTACCTATAGCCAACAGTTTGAGCACATACCCAAATTTTTTTCCGTACTCAATATCGACAATGGAAATTCCGGTTATGCCCTCTCTGTAAATTTTAGTATATGGAATTTTTGTATGAAAAGCAAGACTTGACAGAATGGAAAGTTTGTAAGTGGTGTCATATCCTTCTACATCGGCGGAAGGATTTGACTCTGCGTAACCTAAGCGCTGAGCCTCTTTCAAAACATCTTCATAGGCGGCTCCTTCCTCCGCCATTTTAGTAAGAATATAATTTGTTGTGCCGTTAATTATACCCATCATAGACAAAATTTTATTGCCCTGAAGATTGTCCAGGAGGGCACGAATAACGGGGACGCCGCCTACACAGCTCGCTTCATAGAACAGACCGCAATGATTCTTTTTTGCTGCGACTTCAAGTTCGTGGCTGTATTTACAAAAAAGTTCCTTATTTGAAGTGACTACCGACTTCCCTGCATACAGACAGTCAAGCACAAATGATTTTGCGGGCTCAACGCCGCCCATGACCTCAACCACAATGTCGACATCGGGATTGGAGCAAATTTCCTGAATATTTGCCGCAATTTTTGCAGGCTCAACGCCGAGCGAAAGAGCTCTTTCGCGGTTACGTTCAAGAACAGCCTCAACAACAATATCAATTTTATGGCTTTTTTGATACAGCTCACGATGCTCTATTAAAATTTTATATGTCCCGCCGCCAACGACGCCAAGACCGAGTATTGCTACGCCGACCTTTTTCATCTTAGTCCTCCGCATTGTTCAAGTAATATAAATATCTGAGCCCTTCAAGCGTTAAAAGTTTGTCAACGTAATCTACGCAAGAAATTTCATTGGCAATAATTTCTGAAAATCCGCCCGTCGCCACAGTTCTTATTCCTTCAAGCTTGATTTCTTTTTTGATTTTTTTGACAATATACTCAACAAGCCCTGCAAAGCCGTAGAATATGCCCGATTGCATATTTGTGACAGTATTTGTGCCGATAACTTTATCGGGGCGCTCAATTTCCACTCTCGGTAATTTTGATGTCCCATTCACAAGACTGTCCAACGATCCTTTTATTCCGGGAGCAATCACGCCACCGCGGAATTGACATTTTTCATCGATAACATTAAAAGTTGTAGCGGTACCAAAATCAATAACAATGAGCGGAGCGCCATATTTATTGACTGCGGCAACATTATTCACCACTCTGTCGGCGCCAACCTCTTTAGCGTTGTCAACCTTAAGGTTCATACCCGTCTTAAGTCCTGATGCGACGATAAGCGGCGTTATTTTAAGGTAAACGGAGCACATCTTTTCAAGAGTGTAGTCAAGAGGCGGCACAACTGAAGAAATTATACCGCCTTCTATCTCTTCTGGAGAGATCCCATTATTTTTCAGGATGCTTATCAGTTGCCCGCCATATTCGTCCGAGGTCTTTTTATGCTCAGTGGCGACGCGGAAACTGAGAATAAGTTCATTACCCTTGAACAGGGCATATTTTATATTTGTATTACCTACATCAAAACAGATTATCATAATCAGCAATCAAAGGATTAAGTATTATTGCTATCAGCAACACGCTTATATTTTTTTGTTATAAATTGTTTTTCCACCACTCTCGTTACTGTATATAAAGCGGGAGACAGGACAAGATTTATAGCAAATTCAATAAGGAAGTTTATTCCGGCACATCCAATAATCAGAAAATAGATGACAGTCTGACCATCGGCAACAAAATTTGCTGTAAGCACATCTGAAAGAATCAACCCGCCGAGAATGAACAGACCCGTGTTGACAATAGGGGCAGCTACTGAAGCAACTACAACGGCAGTCCTCTTGCTACGGCGTGAAATGAACTTATATAATAATGCCGGAACCATACCGGCCGCAATACCTTTAAACAGACAGAGAAAAACAGTAAAAACAGGGCTGTCTTCAAGCAAAATCAGAGTAAATGCGTCCATGCCCCCAAGAGCGTCGCAGATAACAATAAAACCAAATACTGCCCCAAGGAACGCGCCTGCACCGACACCAAGAATTATACTGCCCAAAACTATTGGCACGAGCACAAAACTAAGGCTTGTCGTTCCTATTGTAAAGAAACCGCTACATGTTTGCAGGACAATCACTAAAGCCGTGAGTACTGCAAGATACGCAATATTTTTTGCGTTGAAAAAAGTTGATTTAGTTTTTTCCATAAAACCTCCATCGGATTTCACTATGAATATCCGTAGACAAAGAAAGAATTATACTTATTGCACGGTCGGACTTTTTTCAAATATCCGCCGAAAGTACCGATATTGTTATTTGTTTGTAAATTATATCATTGAAAAGCCTTTAATGCAAGCATTTGACGGCCATGTAACATTTTTTCGCTGTTTAAAATATTATTAAGTATAAAGAAAAAAAATGCAAGGTAAAAAATTTAAGTACATACCGCCTTGCAGAAAATTCACAGGAGGAACTTTATGAATATGTTTTCGCAGTTCGGGGGTTGCAATAGCTGCCTTTGGATACTTATACTCTTGCTCATCGCGGCAAGTTGTTCCGAAAATGGGATTGAAGGCGTGCTTTCCGGCAGTTGTACCCCTATACTCATAGCTCTCGTATATACTATGTGGAAGAATGGTACGTTGAGCAATCTTTTCTGCGGCAATAACAGCTGCAGCTGCGGGTGCGGATGCAATTGATTAAATAAATTGACGCCAAGCTTTTACTTGCAGAATAAAAACAAGCGGACTGCTTTATGCAGCCCGCTTAACTTTTATCAATTTTAATATTTATAATAAAATTCTATTCTGCAAAGACAGATAGGCGTAAAGCGCACATATCGTCTTTGCATCCTTGATTATTCCAGAATTTATCATTTTAAGCACTTGATCTATCGGTATAAATGTAATATTCAAAAACTCACCGTCATCAAGTTTTTGTCCAACAAATTCCGCATGAGAAACATAATAAATATGTATTATTTCATCTGTATAACCGGGGGTCGGATAGATATCCAAAAGGTGCTGCGAACATACGGCTCTGTATCCTGTTTCCTCCTTAAGCTCCCGCATAGCCGCCGCTTGCGGATCTTCGCCGTAATCAAGTTTTCCCGCCGGAATTTCATAAAGCTCTTGATTATAAAGATAGCGATATTGTCTTACAATGGCTATTGCATTGTCCTTAATAAACAGAACGGCCGCTCCTCCCGAATGACGGATGCATTCGCGCGTAGAATATCTGCCGTCTGGTAATTCCACATTATCTACCTCTACCCTGAATATTCTGCCTTGATAGACAGCCTTTGAATCAATTTTATTTTCTTTAAAACTCATGTCGATTTCTTATATTGTTCTATGCTTTCAAACAGCTTACGAGCGTTGGAACTGAAGGTTTTGTTGTACAGAATATAATAATTATAACCTCTGGCAATGGCATTAGCCATCTCAAAATTGCGCCCCTTTAAAGCGTTATATAATTCCGTAAGCAACATGTATCCACATTCCTTATCTTCATACGGAATTGAACTTTCCAAAATATACTGCTTTTCCTGCGATAACAAGTAAGAGATATTTGATAGCATCTGCGGTAAATCTTGCATGACGGTACCTTGCTGCTGAACAGGCTTTGCCTCATTATCGTTATCCAACCCATTTGGATAATTAGCAAATGTTTCAACAATTATCTGTTCAAACGGCAAAATTATCTGTTCGCAGAAAGAAAAATAACTACCGTAAAAACTACCATCGTTGTCTGAAAAATATTTTTGCAGAAAGTAATTGAAGTTTATTGTATTCCTGTCCAATTCAACGAGCAGGCAAAAAATAAACGCCAGCGTATCATTCGATGATTGAGGCAATACAACCATACCCCGATCATAAAACCCGTCTGAAATATCTAACAGATACTTTGATTTTGCAGCTAAATAATCAAAGTCCGATGAAACGGACGAGAACAAATCATACAGCACACGACTGTTTACAATAGCTTTTAATAGATCCCTGATTTTTGTCGAGGCCATTATAAATTTGCAATTCTTTAGTTCCTGACATTTGTTAAGGAAATTATCAATTTGCTCACCAATATCTTCCATAATGCACCCCGAAAATAAATCCTTTTTTAATATTATAACATAAAGATTTTCAAAATAAAATATTTTTAAGATAAATATCTTGATTTTATGTAAATATTTATGTATAATAACAGTAATTTTTAAAACAAATAAAGGTTTTTATTGTTGTTATTATGATTAAATCGGGTGAAACTTCTATTAACAAGTTAATAATTTTATTTGTTTTCGACAAAATGGAGAGCGCCCTTTCGGAAAGAACTATAGTTGACATGTGTTCATCTTCCAATGAGTGGATGGGCTACATGGACTGCGTAAATGTAATCCATAAACTTATAGACGACAACTTTATTTGTGTTGTTAATGAAGACGAAGATACTCTGTACACCATTACTCCTGATGGACGTGAAACGCTTGCAAACTTTTACATAAATATACCCAAGAGTGTACGCGAAGAGATTTCTATATTTATCAAGAAAAATAGCGCCAAATACCGCAACAGACAGGAATGTCGTTCAGATTATTATCAAAACAAAGACGGAACATATACGGTATTTTTAAAAATTCTGGCACCTATTCAGCCAATGCTTGAACTCAAATTTGTCGTGCCTGACAGAAAAACGGCAAACAAAATTTATAAAAAATGGGAAGAAAAAGCCGCTGACGTGTACTCCGTAATTTACGAAAATTTATGCGACTAAAATAATTTACAACGTGGAGGATAAAAAAATGTTCACTTATCAAACGACGGGAACTTGCTCTCGCCAGATATATTTTGAGGTAGACAGCGACAATAAGTTACATAATGTAAAGTTTATAGGCGGCTGCAATGGCAATCTTCAGGGTGTCGGCCGTTTGGTCGAAGGAAGAGATATCGACGAGGTCGAAAGTTTGTTGTCGGGCGTGATTTGCAGAAATAACACCTCCTGCCCCGATCAACTGTCAAAAGCAATAAAAGCATACAAAGCTCAATACAAACAATAAATAAAGTGTATAGTAAAAAAGAGGGTCTACTCAGATCCTCTTTTTTACCATGCGTAACATAGTACTTCGTAAAAATATCTAAATTGCAATATTTTTTAAAACTATATTGAAATTCGACATGTTTCCACCGTTAAGCTGAAGGTAAAAACATCTCCCGCTATAGCCATCGTCGCTGTTATAGCGAATGAGGTTAAACCCGCAATAATTGTCCTCGACTTTGACAAGCAGCTTTTCAAACGACATCGAATTAAATTCACAGACTCCGTCAAATATAAATTCTACCCAATTGCCCTCCTCCATCTGTTCTCGCGTGAGGTTATCAATGCTTACACAATACGCAGGCATTTCAAGTGCGTCGGAAGTCATGTCGTGCCAACTATTTATTATTGTACTATAGTTTTCTTCACCATTATAAAATTGATGTGATACGGCGTCGCGATAAATTATTACAGACGAACAGGTGTCGATAATATCAACTAAAAACATTCCTCCTCCATTCTAATTTCGCTGTCTTATTATTTACCTTTTGACAGAATGTATTCATCTATAGCCTTGGCGGCAGTTTTTCCTGCACCCATAGCAAGAATTACCGTAGCCGCACCCGTAACGGCGTCACCGCCAGCATAGACGCCCTCTTTAGATGTCTTTCCTGTATTCTCATCAACAATTATTCCGCCATGGCTATTTATGTACAAACCGTCGGTTGTATTCTTAATCAGTGGATTGGGACTTGTTCCTATTGCCATAATGACACAATCTACAGGCACAACATACTCGCTCCCTTCAATAGCAATGGGACGACGGCGGCCTTTTTCGTCAGGATCACCAAGCTGACATTTTATAAGTTTGATGCCGGTTACAAAACCGTTTTTGGGGTCGCGCCTGTCGTCGGGATTATGATAACCGATAATCTCCACAGGGTTATTAAGTATTTTAAACTCGATACCCTCCTCTTTTGCATGTTCGACTTCCTCTTTTCTGGCGGGTATTTCCTCCATGGATCTGCGGTATATTATATAAACATGTTCAGCACCCAACCTTAAAGCCGTTCTTGCGGCATCCATGGCAACATTTCCGCCACCGACAACAGCAACTGTCTTTGCATGCATTATCGGCGTGTGGCTGATTCCCTCATACGCCTTCATAAGGTTACTGCGGGTAAGGAACTCATTCGCCGAATAGACGCCTTTTAAGCTTTCGCCAGGAATATTCATAAATCTGGGAAGTCCCGCACCAGAACCAATGAATACAGCTTCATATCCAGCAGCAAACAATTCATCAACCGTCAGAGTTTTGCCGATTACAACATTTGTTTCAATATCAACTCCATAGGCCTTTAAGATATCCACTTCCTTTTTAACTATAGATTTAGGCAGTCGAAATTCGGGAATGCCATACACCAATACACCACCGGCAAGATGCAAGGCCTCATAAATTGTTACCTTATATCCCTTTTTAGCCAAGTCACCGGCACATGTCAATCCGGAAGGTCCGGAACCTATTATGGCGACTTTATGACCATTTGACTTAGGTACATCGGCCAAACCCTCATTATGTTCATTGTGGTAGTCTGCAACAAAGCGCTCCAGCCTGCCTATAGCGACAGGTTCAAATTTTATACCGACTGTACACTTGCTTTCGCATTGCGTTTCCTGAGGACATACCCTGCCACAAACAGCGGGCAGCGAAGAAGATCGTGAAATTACCTGATACGCCCCCTCAAAATCATTTTCTTTAACTCTTGTAATAAATTCGGGAATGGAAATATTTACAGGACAGCCTTTAACGCATGGCTGATTTTTACAATTCAGACATCTTTCCGCTTCAGCAACGGCAATTTCCGGAGTATAACCCAAAGCAACTTCTTTAAAATTTTTTGCTCTGACTGAAGCTGCCTGCACGGGCATAGGATGTTTAATAGGTTGAATTGGCATTAACGACTCACCTCCTTTTTAAAGAGATTGCAAGTTTCATCTTTTATACGCTTTTCAAATTCTGCATACATGGTAGAACGCTCCATCGCCTCATCAAAGTCAACTTCAAATCCATTAAAATCGGGGCCGTCAACACATGCAAACCGCGTTTTTCCTCCGACTGTGAGTCTGCAACCTCCGCACATGCCTGTGCCATCAATCATTATCGGATTCATCGAAACCGTTGTCGGAACATTATGGGGCTTTGTTGTATCAACAACAAATTTCATCATTATTAAAGGCCCGATGGCTATTACCTCATCATAATTTTCGCCCGCTTCAATAGCTTCCTTGAGAGGCAGAGTAACTACGCCCTGCCTGCCGTAACTGCCATCATCTGTCATTATAGTCAGCTTATCAGAACATGCCCTGAATTCATCTTCGAGTATGACCAAATCTTTATTCCTGAACCCGACGATAGAATGAACTTCCGCACCCAAATCATGGAATTGCTGAGCGATCGGAAGAGCGATTGCGCACCCGACGCCTCCACCGACTATGCAGACTTTTTTTATTCCTTCCGTCTTTGTGGGGCAACCGAGCGGACCGACAAAATCTTCAATAAACTCACCTTCGTTTTTTTCATTTAGCTCCATAGTAGTTGAGCCAACGACCTGAAATATAATTTTGACCGTCCCCTCATTGACATTACAACCTGCGATTGTCAATGGGATTCTCTCACCATCCTTATCAACGCGCAGTATTATAAACTGCCCCGCCTTACCCTTTGCAGCTACAAGCGGAGCGGATATATCCATCATAGTGACTGTAGGATTAAGCTCGCGTTTATGGATAATTTTGTACATATACCAACACCTCACTGAGATCTATATAATTCTTTTATATTTTTAATAAGGTATAACGGAAACGGGGCATTGTAATCTTCCGTAATCCGAACTTCACATATAACCCCGATTTGCGTATGATTATGTCTGCCCAGCGGAGCCAATACTCTATCCCCCGCGCTCGGCCCATCAAAGGGACATAGATACCAATATTTCATATCGGCAACATTCGGGTCATCGGGAAACTGTACTCTGACAAAGCATAAAATTTCATACATAATAAAATTATAAAATTTTTTGCAATAAAAAGCAATAGAATATACCATGATTTTCTGCTATTGCATGTTAAATAGTTAAAGTTGAGCTGAATAAATATAAAATATGGCGCCATTATTCGGCGCCATATTTTAATTTTTAAATATTGTATGCGGCAGACGACCGCATTTTTATACCATAAACATTATTCGTAATCAACAACATCTATCCAATTGAGAAGGAATTGCTCCTCCTCTTTTTTGGCTTTTGTCAGGCGGGAAGCTGCAACAATGGGTATCCATTTTTGAACATATTGTTTTGCTGTGTCGCTCTTCTTGCAATAGAGATTTAAATATTTCTCAGCAAGCTCAGGCTTTCCTGCAAGATAAAAAAGCAAATAAGTTCTTGCTACATCAGCAGACGAATTGCCCTGTGTAGCATGCGACCAGTCAATTATATAGGGTTTACCGTCTGATGTGATAATGATATTGCTCGGATTAAAGTCGCCATGACACAGATTATAGTGCTTAGGAAGAGAATCTAATCTTGTATGAAGTTCATAGCGCGTGGTCGCGTCAAGTGCGGCAGCGCTGATTCTTGACTGCATTTTATCCTTGAGCTTATTAAGCATGGGTACCTTTTTTGAAAGGACTGTACGCTGAAGATCGACAAACATATTTAAATATTCATCCTGTCTTTCCGGACTTTCTTCCATCATTTTTTCAAGAGTAGTACCCTCTATATAGTCCATGACAATACTCCACTTGCCATCAACCACCTGAACAGCATGAATTTTGGGAATGTTTAAATCTGTTTCTTCGACTCGTGCCTGATTCAACGACTCGTTCAATATATCAGACTTGGAATAACCGGCCTCAAATTCTTTGATGGCAAAGTCGCCGTCGCGATAGAGGTTTTTACCCTGCATATTGGCAACTAAAATTTTTTCACTCATAATTTTCCTCCTTAATTTTTCCCGTAGTATGCGTTGAGATACATCTGTTTGATTTCGCTCATCAAAGGATAGCGAGGATTTGCTCCCGTACACTGATCGTCAAACGCTTGCTCAGTCATTTCATCAAGACGCGCGAGGAAATCCTGTTCATCGATTCCATAATCTTTAATAGTCTTTTTGATGCCTACCTTTTCCTTGAGCTTATCTATTGCGTCAATCAAATTATCCAGACTTTCCTGATCATTCTTTCCGGCAAGGCCAAGACTTTCAGCAATCTCTGCATATCTGTGCAACGTCTTAGGGTGGTCATACTGAGAGAAAGTACCCATCTTTGCAGGCACTTCAGCCGCATTGAAACGAAGTACTTCGTCTATCATAAGAGCATTAGCCACACCGTGAGGAAGATGGTGGAAAGAGCCAAGTTTATGAGCCATGGAATGGCACACGCCAAGGAAAGCATTTGCAAACGCCATGCCCGCCATCGTTGCAGCATTTGCCATCTTTTCCCTGGCCTCCACATCGGTTTGACCGTTATCGTATGCGCGCGGCAGGTACTCAAATATAACTTTCAACGCCTGCTTTGCCAATCCGTCGGTATAGTCTGTAGCCAGCATAGAAGCATACGCTTCAATCGCATGAGTAACAGCGTCTATACCCGAAGCGGCCGTCAAACCTTTAGGCGCCGACATGTGGAGATCAGTATCGATTATCGCCATATTAGGCATGAGTTCGTAATCGGCCAAGGGGTACTTGATACCCGTTTTTTCATCCGTAATAACGGCAAAGGGCGTAACTTCTGAACCAGTACCTGCTGAGGTGGGAATTGCAATAAAGTAGGCTTTTTCCCCCATTTTCGGGAATGTATATACACGCTTCCTTATATCGATAAAACGCATTGCCATATCCAGGAAGTCAGCTTCGGGATGCTCATAAAGAACCCACATAATTTTTGCTGCGTCCATCGCCGAGCCTCCGCCTATGGCAATGATCGTATCAGGCTCAAATGAGCGCATTTGCGCTACGCCTTCCAAAGCGCAGGCAAGCGTAGGATCGGGCTCAACATCAAAGAAAGTTGAATGGCTTATACCTATTTCGTCGAGTTTATCGGTTATGCACTTAGTAAAACCATTTTTGTAAAGAAAGCTGTCCGTCACAATAAAAGCTTTCTTTTTATTCATTACAGTCTTAAGCTCATCAAGAGCAACGGGCAGACAGCCCTTTTTGATATATACCTTTTGGGGCGCCCTGAACCACAACATGTTCTCCCTCCTTTCTGCGACAGTTTTGATATTTAATAAGTGTTTTACGCCCACATTTGCCGAAACGGAGTTTCCACCCCAAGAACCGCAACCGAGCGTAAGCGACGGTGCAAGTTTAAAGTTGTATAAATCGCCTATGCCGCCATGTGATGAGGGAGTATTTACAAGTATGCGGCAGGTTTTCATTTTTGAGGCAAAATAGTCAAGTTTATCCTTGGTTACCGCAACATTGAGGTAGATTGATGAAGTGTGACCATATCCGCCGTCAGCAATAAGGCGTTCAGCCTTGGCAACAGCGTCCTCAAAACTTTCAGCCTTGTACATGGCAAGTATGGGCGAAAGCTTTTCATGTGCAAATTCTTCTGAAATGTCAACAGACTGCACTTCGCCAATAAGAATTTTTGTGCTTTCAGGCACTTCTACGCCCGAAAGACAAGCTATTTTATATGCGCTTTGACCAACAATCTTTGCATTAAGTGCGCCGTTGATTATAATTGTTTTGCGAACCTTGTCAAGTTCTTCCCCTTTGAGAAAATAACATCCGCGCAAAGCAAACTCTTTTTTAACCTTATTATATATTTTATCGGAAACGATTACCGACTGCTCCGAAGCACAAATCATGCCGTTATCGAATGTCTTTGAATGTATAACAGAGCTTACGGCAAGCTGAATATCGGCAGTTTCATCAATTATCGCTGGAGTGTTGCCTGCACCGACGCCTATTGCAGGCTTGCCGGACGAATAGGCCGCCCTGACCATGCCGGGACCGCCGGTAGCAAGGATTGTATCGACTTCGCTCATAAGTAAATTTGTCATTTCAAGCGTGGGAATATCAATCCAGCTTATTATGCCTTCCGGTGCTCCGGCTTCAACAGCTGCTTCATATATAACTTTTGCTGCAGCTATAGTACACTGTTTTGCCCTAGGATGAGGACTGATTATGCAACCGTTCCTCGTTTTAAGACTAATCAAAGTTTTGAAGATGGCCGTAGATGTAGGGTTGGTTGTAGGGATTACGGCACCGATTACGCCTATTGGTTCGGCAATTTCTTTTATGCCAAACGCCTTGTCCTCGCTGATGACGCCGCATGTCTTTACATTTTTATATTTATTGTAAATATACTCTGCAGCATAATGATTTTTAATTACTTTATCCTCGACAACACCCATACCCGTTTCCTCAACGGCGAGCTTTGCGAGGGGTATCCTCATCTTATTAGCGGCGATAGCGCAAGCGAGGAAAATTTTATCCACCTGCTCTTGTGAGTATGTGGCATAAATTTTCTGCGCTTCTTTCACTCTTTTGAGTTCCTGTTCGAGCTTTTCAACGCTGTCGCAGACTTCGTAAGTAAACTTGAAATCCATTATAAAAACTCCTGAAAAAGATATTTAGTAACAATATTGTTTTTTGCGGCAAACATTTGTTATATCGATAAAATTATATCAATATCTTTTTAACAGGTCAAGCTTAGCTACTATTTTTTGAGGACAACAATTAAAGTGTGACTAACTACAATATTTAGTTAAATATTTACAAAGAGGTATATATGTTGTAAAATTGCAGGTTTAAACAAAAAAGAACTTACGCTATACTCCTCTAAATAAATAGCCGTTTCTGTCTTTCCTATGTAATAGTAATATCACATCCACTAATCTTGGCAATTTTAATTATATCTGACATAATACTATTTATTTGTTTATCATTAAATCTTTTTACGTTGAGGAATTTAAATACACCATTAGAATAGAACAATGCAATCGCGGGAACATTACTACCATCCTCCCCTGTTGCAAATGTCCGCTTTATTTCACACAGCCCTTCGTAGCGTAATTCAACTTTATATTGCCGTATGCTTGCAAGCACACGATTTTCTGAAAGGGTAATACCTTCCTTTGTTATCGTAAGTTTGTACGTAGCAACCTCTATAATCGCCCATATAATTCCGCTGGTCGCAATAGCTGTCAAGATAACCGCCGCTACTAAGTTTACAGTAAATAGCCACAGCCCCATAGCAATAATTGCAGCGAGAACAAGAAACAACAAAACCAGGCAGATTATATATCCTCGTCCCTTAGGTCTGTAAATTATTCGATTCATACACGTTATCCCCCCCTTTAACAATAAAAGCCTTTTATCATAAATGAATTTTAACAACTTTTATTTCTTTAAACGCTAATAAATTGCACAGCCATTCTTCCCGTCCAAATTGTAATACAGACGTCGAGCGAAAACAAGAGCATACGCCGTTATTTTTTTGTTACGTAGCGTTACTTTTTTAAATTTGCAATCATTTTAGCAAGGTTTTCTGCGTTCTGCTCGTCTGAAATTGTAGGATCCTTAGTAAACCTATCACAGGGCAAATTTTCGCAAACGCCACAGTTTTTAAATTTTTTAGAATTTACGCAACAGTCATAAACAGCGCATACATCCTGTCCTGTATAGCTCAGCCAATGTACTTTACCCTTAATATTTGTACACCCTGCACATTGCGCCGGATAAATTTTGCACTCAATACATACAGCTCCGCAGGGCGAAGGTTTAATAAATTCGTCCTTCCAATACCGCCATCGACATTTAGAAAAATCAGGATTATCGGTATTTACAAAGTACTCTACAGCACGAAACAGATATAACTGTCGGCGATTAAGCCGTTCGCCCCTCAATACGCACTCCTCCTCATATAATTGTTGTGCATTTTTACCCTTCAATGACTCAATGGTATTATACCCCATCGCCATCAGATCTTGCTCGGTTCGTTTTCCAACATTGGGTATCCTTCTCAACTCACTCATTTATGTACTTCTTTTTTTATTATATTTTAACAGATATATTTTACCTTTGCAATAGCAAACTATAATTATTAAAATATACAGCAAAAAATAGCATACAAAAAGATGAGGCAGCTTTCGCTACCTCATCTTTTTGGTGCCCCGCGAGAAAACAAGGTTGAACTTTCGAGTTCTGCAAGGCTGATTGTTTCTTCTTTGCCGTTGGCATGTATATAATTTTCAAGTGGTCGTCGTAAAGATAAATAGCATTGATAAATGTATCTATTATCTTGCGCTTGCCTTCCTGTGTGGTTATGTCTATTTTGCGGAAGTTGGATAACGCCATTTTAAAAACGTCTATTCCCGTGCGCTCGTTAAATTCCATACACTCGCGTAGCTGTCCCTCAATAGACGCTTCCGTCTGATTGTCGCTTGAATAGCGAGCGTAGTTGCTTTTATAGTTTTTACCTCTTTGTCGACATTATAACATAATAAATATGCCAAAATAGTCATATATAAAAAATTTATTGCTGATTTTATGTTGAGGGCGCGCGGCTGTTACCGCGCGCCCGTTTAGCAAGATAACGCGATTGTGAACTAAACAATATAAATCTTGCGGCGTTTAATTACAGCGTATATATGTCTGCGGTGTGTATCAACTATGCTGTGTTCAACACAAAATTATTAACCGATTGAAAGTTTATTACTGCATGGTTTTCACGTCGCTGTGTTTCACGGCAATGCATATCTCTGCCGCGGCAAGAATTACAGCCACAACCGCGGCCACTATCGCATACGAGCGTATAGAACACGCCGTATTTCCGCTACAATATACAGAGATTATGTTTGAATCATTCATTGCCAAACCTACCACAAAACACGCTATAAGCAAAACTGCAAGCGCAACCGAAACTATAATGCTTAAAATATGCAGCCTCTTGTGCGGCTTTATTATAGCCCATGCCTGCAACGCTATCACCGCAACGGTGGCAATCAATGCCATCAGTGCAAGCGCGCCCAAAATCACACTCATATCCTCCGCGTAGTAATAAAACGGCACTGAGATATCGCCGTATATTACCGAAGCCGAATCGAACTTACCCGTCAGCGCCGCAATTGCAAAGGAAAACCCGCTCACGTTCACTTCAACACCCGAGTTCGAGTTGTAAACCTGCGCAAAGTCGAAAAAGAAGCATAGCACGGCTACTAAAGCCGCACACGCTGCGGCTATGTCTAAATATCGCAGACGCTTTGCCCTTTGTTTCAGTCTTCTTTGCCGTTCTTCCTGTTGACGTTTAATCTTCATAACTTTATTTGCCATAATTATTTCTCCTATTTAGTAACGTAATAATTCAGCCCAGAATAATCCTCTATTTCCGTAACCGAACTAGCTTTAAAGGTGAGGAAGGATATCACCTCTGTTTTGATTGTGTCAATCACGCCGTCAGTATAGGCGTAAATTTCTATATCCGTTTTATCTGCCGAGGCAAGCGTGCCCGTAATGTGTATCCACGCCTTGTCGTTGGTGTCTTCGCTCTGGTTTACAGGTTCTGGTATTTCGTCGTCATAGTCGAGCAAAAAACCAATAATCGTGTCGTTGCCGCACGTGCAACCGTATCCCGACGAACACTTGCGTACCCCGCACACATAAACGTTTCCGGTAACGTCTTCGAGGTGATACACAAAACAGTCGTACTCAATGTGCGCCCCTACATACTGTTCGGGGTAATACTGCATGTTGGTCATAACTAAAAAAAACGTGCTTTCGTTCAGTATATAACTGCCCGTGCCGCACCCCGTAAGCAGACACGCCGCCGCGCACAGCGCGCAGAATATCGTAATAATCTTTCTCTTCATGCTTTCCTCCGCCGTACTATGAGTCCCGCAAGATAGAACAGAATGAACGCAACTATATCGGCGGCAACTATGGTGGAACCAACGGGTGTTCCACCCACTATGGATATAACCATTCCGAGCAGTGCGCAGCACACCGAAACTATTGCCGAACATATCACCACCGACTTAAATCGCTTGAATACCCTCATCGCTGAGAGTGCGGGAAAAATTACCAGCGCGGATATAAGCAGCGACCCCACAAGGTTCATTGCCAGCACTATTATCACGGCAATTATCGCGGCTATCGCCAGATTATATATCTGCGTTCGCACGCCCGTCGCACTTGCGAACTGTTCGTCGAAGGTCACGCCAAATATTTTATTATAGAAGAATATATACAGCGTCACTACAAGTACGGATATAACTGCGCACAGCCACACTTCCGCCTGCGTCAGCGTGAGAATGGATGTGGTACCGAACAGCGTGGTACACACGTCGCCCGCAATGTTCGATGATGTTGAAAACAGATTTAAAAGCAGATAACCTATGGCGAGCGCGCCGACAGAAATCATGGCAACGGCAGCGTCGCCCTTGATTTTGGCGTTCTTGCCTCCGCGCAACAGAATAATCGCGCACACTATGGTCACGGGCATAACTATTATCATATCGTTTGTAAGCCCTGCAATGCCGGCTACGGCCATGGCGCCGAAGGCCACATGCGAAAGGCCGTCGCCTATAAAGGAGTAGCGCTTCAAAACGAGCGTCACGCCCAAAAGGGACGAGCAGAGCGCTATCAGAACTCCGACAATCAGCGCATACTGCACAAACGGGAATTGCAGATATTGAACAAGTTTTTCAAATACGTTCATAAATACCTCCGAATGTTTTTGCGGCAAATTCACATTCGAACTGCCGACTTGTGCCGAAGAACAGCTCCTTGCCTATATACAAAATTTTGTCGGCGCATCCCGTCGCCGCGGCAACGTCGTGCGATATCATAATTATGGTAACGCCCTGTTCTCTGTTCAGCTCTGAAATCAGCTCATACATCTCTTTCGCCGCCACAATGTCAAGTCCGGCAACGGGCTCGTCCAAAAGCAACATCTTGTGCGAAGCGCACAGTGCGCGCGCCAACAGCACCCTCTGTTGCTGTCCGCCGGAAAGTTCCCTGTAACACCTGTCGGCAAAGCCGTCCATGCGCATAAGTTCAAGGGCTCTCTGCGCTTTCGCCTTCTGCTCCCTGCTGTAAAACGGCCGCCAGCCGCACCCGTTCAAACAGCCCGAAAGTACTACTTCGCGCACAGAAGCGGGGAAGTCGCGCTGCACCCTCGTCTGCTGTGGCAGGTAGCCTAACTCATTGGGCTTCATTCCATTGAATGTAATTTTTCCGCTCACGGGTGGTATCAGTCGGAGCAGCGTCTTCATAAGCGTGCTCTTGCCTGCGCCGTTTTCGCCCAGCACACACAGGTAGTCGCCGCTCTCTATGCAAAAGTTCAGTCCCTCGACAACGGGCTTCCCGTCATAGCCTACGGCAAGTCCGGTACATATCATCTGTTCCATGCTTCACCTCACACCAGTGCGCCCAGCGCCTGCGCCAACACTTCAAGGTTGTACTGCATGGCAGAAATATAGTTTACACCGTCTGCTATGTCGTCAGCCGTCACCGACTGCATGGAGTCGAGCGTAAGCACAAGCTGATTTTTTGAGGAGGTGTTATCGCGCACAGTTTCGGCAATGCTCACATTGCTGCCCTCTATCGTGAGTATTGCGGGTAGCCCCAGCTCGTCCACCTTTTCCGCGAGGAAGATAATCGTCTCAAAGGTGGCCTCCGCCTCGGCGGAACAACCAGAAAAGGCGGCATAGTAATTTATGCCGTAGTCATTCATCAGGTACAAAAAAGGGAAGCGGTCGCCGAACACCACGGTGTTGTACTGCGCGCTTTTAACCATGTTGCGGTAACTTTCGTCAAGTTCCGCAAGCTGCGCGCAGTAGCTTTCAGCGTTGGCGGCATAGTCGGCGGCGTTCTCCTCGTCAATCTCTCCAAGCACCTCGGCAATTTTCCGCACGGCTATCTGCGCGTTGATCAGCGAAAGCCACATGTGTTCATCGGTCTCTGCGTCATCGTCGTCGTGGTCATGATCGTCGTCCTGCATGCCTTCGGTCTGCTCTTCGTCAAGGGCTCTGTCGCCTATGGTTTCTATAAGCGATATGGTGCGGCGCTCCTCGTTGTATGTGCTTGACAGCGCACTTTCCACCCAGCTGTCAGATTCACCTCCCACATATATAAACAATTCACATTCGGCTATCGCCGCTATGTCCGAAACGGTCGGTTGGTAGCTGTGCATATCGGTACCGCCGTCCTGCAAAAGTTTAACTTCATATTCATCGTGCTCGCCAAGCACGGCGCGTACCCAGTCGTATTCGGCAAATACCGTGCACACTATCGCGGGGCTGTCGTCTGTAAAAGAGCAGCCGCCAAGTGAACCTCCGCACAGCGTCGCCGCAAAAGCGCATACAAGCGCCATAAGTTTCTTCATTTTTTTATATATCTCCTTACAAATTTAATAAAAAATGGCATAAAAAACAAGGGCTCTTTCGGTGCGATTGTATACACAAAAAAGCCGAATAAATTTCTTACTCAGCAAACACATAAAAGAACTCTTGTTTTAATCGTCCGTATTAATTTGTAAGTACGTCAAAAAGCGAAACGGGGGTGGGGTGTACCCTCTCTCCAGTTGTAACGCAATCCGCTTCAACGGTAGCTTCGGGGTAGGTTGCACATTCTATTTCCGCAGTCGCCTGCACGTCGCCGCCTGCTATCTCTTCGGCGGTCTGCAAAATCGTACACACGGGGCACGGGTCGCCCGTACACTCGTGTATGACGTTTGTTGCGGAAAAGTTCAGGAGGAAAATTACGGCAAGCGCAAACAGAAAGGTAAGCGCCATGCATACCAATCTTTTTTTAGTGCTCATAAATTTACCTCCTTTTTTATTCTATCTGCAATTTTTGCACAGCCCCTCTATAACCGTCGACTCGGTGTTCAGACTAAACCCGCAGACACTGTCTGTAAGGCGGGTAATTATCCCGGTCAACTCGCCATCCATATGCACTATGCTTCCGCACTTAACACACAAAAGGTGCAGGTGCCCTGCGCAACCGTGTGCGGCATTGAATCTGTAAACCTTTCGCCTGCCGTCGCCAGAAATCTTTTGCGTAATAACGCCATCCCTTGTAAGGTGACTCAGATTTCTGTAAACGGTGCTGCGGTTTACGCCGCTTTCTGCAAGCTCTGCCGCAAGTTCGTCCGCGGTAAAGTCGTGCGCAGGCCGTTTGGCGAAAAGATCGAGCAACTCCGTCCGTTGCCTTGTAGAATACTCCTTCATATCGCCTCAAATTTGCAACTCAATCGCAAATCATAGCTATTCTATCAATTTTTTTGTCCGCTGTCAAGGATATGATTATCGTGAAATGTAAACTTTTTGCCATATTAAAGGCTACACGAGGGAGTAAAAATCTTGTAAAATTTTTTGCTGAACTGCATAAAAACAAGCATTAAACAGACTACCACACAGAGGAGTTTTTAACTCGGCAAGGAAACTTGCACAAATTTTTTCTGAAACCACTCAAGCATGTAGCAAATTTTCTCTAATAAATGAACGAGTAAACTTTTTATGCTGTGGAATAATTTCGGTGTTTTCGGGTGTATATAGGTGAGAAGATTTTTACAGAACGTGTACTTTTTAAATTTTTTGTCCTTGTTAAAGTGAGGACAACTATCATAAAAACAGCAAATAACCCCCGCTTCTTTCAAGACAAACGGCAAAGACCGCGGCGGCAAGTAAACTTAATAAACGCTTTAAGGCTTGAATAACGGCACGAGGGGCACGCGGAATTTCCGCGTGCCCCTCTTTTTATTTTCGGAACTTTTCAAATTCCTCTATATAACAAAATAGCCCGAACATTCTTTTTATGACAAAGAAGTTCAAGCTATTATGACTTGGTGCGGATAACAGGAGTTGAACCTGCACGGTCGCCCACAGGAACCTGAAACCTGCGCGTCTGCCAATTCCGCCATATCCGCATAACGCTTAGAATTATAGAATAATTGCTTGCCAAAGTCAAGTGAAATTGCGCCGCGGCGACCCAAATTTTTATTTCATTTTTTGTTGTTTAACTTTATGGTCTATTATATGTCGCTTGGCAAGCTCATCAACTATATCCTTTGTATCAATATTCATTTCAACCATGAGAACGAGAACATGATATATAAGGTCAGAAATTTCAAAAATCGTTTCCGCACTATCTCCACCCTTGCCGGCAACCACGACTTCAGTACACTCTTCCCCGACCTTTTTGAGAATTTTATCTATTCCCTGCTCAAAAAGATATGTGGTATATGAGCCCTCTGGTTTATCGCGCTTTCTATCCGAAAGTAACCGATAAAGATCGACCAAAGAAAATTCAGTAATCTTATCATTTCTATATACATAGTCATTAAAACAACTGTCCGTTCCGAGATGACAAGCCGGACCGTCCTTAATAACTTCTACTGTAAGAGCATCACGGTCGCAATCTGTTTTAATTTTGACTATATGCTGAAAATTGCCGCTTGTTTCGCCCTTTCTCCACAATTTTTGGCGGCTGCGCGACCAAAAACATGTCTTGCCTTCATTGATACTTATTTCAAGGCTCTCTCTGTTCATATAGGCAACAGTAAGCACCTCTTTAGTATAATAATCGGTGACCACTGCTGGAATCAGACCGCGCTCATCAAATTTAAGTTCATTGATATCTATCATCATAATCTTACCTCTATTCCGGCATCCTTCAATGCTATTTTCAGTTCGTTTATGCGCGTTTCTCCATAATGAAATATGGATGCTCCCAATCCGGCGTCGACATTAACACTTTTAAACAGCTCAATAAAATGTTGAATATTTCCTGCGCCACCGCTTGCAACTACGGGGATTGTTACTACGCTACAAATTGCTTTTAGCATTTCAATATCGAAACCACCCTTTACTCCGTCGGTATCGATACTATTAACCACAATTTCTCCTGCCCCGTGAGCTTGCCCGAATTTGGCCCACTCTATTGCATCAATATCCGTTTCAAATCTTCCGCCGTGACTGAACACTTTAAGCTTACCATTGATACGTTTTACATCCATTGACAGAACAACGCATTGATTACCATACTTTTCTGCAGCTCTTGTTATAAGCGAGGGATCTTTGACAGCACCGGTATTTATACTCACTTTATCAGCCCCGCATTTCAAAACACGGTCGAAATCTTCAAGCGTATTTATACCGCCGCCAACCGTAAGAGGAATAAACACGTTACGCGCGACATCTTTGAGTATATCGGCAAAAATTTTTCGTCCGTCAAAGCTAGCTGTTATATCATAAAACACCAATTCATCTGCCCCGCAAGACGAATAAAACGACGCGAGTTTAACGGGGTCATCCACATCTTTAAGTCCCTCAAAATTTTTCCCTTTAACAACTCTGCCGTCTTTTACATCAAGGCAAGGGATTATTCGTTTAGCAAGCATAGTTATTCCTTTGCAACTTCAATGGCCTGACTGAGATTTAAAACTCCTTCATAAACAGCCTTGCCAATAATCGCCGCATATACATTTAAATCTTTTAATTTTAAAATTTCATCAATATAAGATATTCCGCCGGACGCCGTAATTTTTAGCGATAATGTTTGACACAGTACTCTATAAACATCTAAATTTGTACCATTTAGGCAGCCATCCCTGCTAATGTCAGTATAAATAATGTGATCAACGCCCATGTCTTGCAACCTTTTACAAAAAGCTAAGGAGTCTAAAGATGTGACGTCCTCCCACCCGCTTATAGCAACCTTTCCGCCATTAGCATCGACGCCCACGGATATCTTTTCTCCGAATTTTGCACACATTTTTTCGACAAATTCGTGATTACTGACGGCAGCCGTACCGAGTATAACTCTACCCACTCCGCTGTCGAAATATTTTTTAACCTGGTCTTCAGTCCTGATTCCTCCGCCGACCTCAATAAAAATTTTATAATTCTTAGCCAATTCTTCGACTATGGCGGCATTATCGGCATTGCCGCTCCGCGCACCATCTAAATCGACAATATGAACATGATCCGCGCCTTGCATTATAAAATCTTCAACTGCCTGTCTGGGGTGAAGCAAGTATTTTGTGACATCATTGTAGTTGCCGCGCTTGAGGCGTACAACCTGACCGTTGATTATATCTATTGCCGGAAATATCAGCATAATATCTTACTCTCCTAATTCAGCAAAGGCTTTTAAAATTTTTAGCCCGACGTCGCCACTCTTTTCAGGATGAAACTGTGTTCCGAAAATTTTATTGCCGTCCCACACTACTGCAGTGACATCTGTTCCGTATTTTGTGGTTGCAGCAAGAGTGTCGCTATCCGTACAAATGCCGCAATATGAATGAACAAAATAAACATACTCGTCATCTGATGTATATTTAAGGATAGGGCAATCGCGCGCTCTGATATCCAAGCTATTCCATCCCATATGTGGAATTTTTAGATTTGTTACATAATTAGAGAGTGCATCAACACATCCACCAATCAGACCAAGACCGCTGTATTCGCCATATTCATAAGATTTGTCGAACAAAATCTGCATACCAAGACAAATACCTAGCAAAGGTTTACCCTTTAAGGCAAGTTCCCTTACAGTTAAATCAAGTGAATTTTCGCGCAATTTTGCCACTGCATCCCCGAACGCCCCAACACCCGGAAGTATTAAAGCCGACGCATTTCTTATGATATCTTTGTTGTTGGTAACTATACTGTCCGCACCAATTTTATTCAGCGAACAGCTGAGTGAAAACAAATTACCTACTCCATAATCTATTACAGCAATCATAATATCCCTTTACTTGATGGTATTCCGTCGCCAACGATACGCACCGCGCCTGACAGAGTGCGAGCAAAAGCCTTAAAACAACATTCTATTATGTGATGAGTATTTTTTCCGTAAAGTTTTGTCAAGTGAAGTGTAATTTTTGCTTCACGCACGAATGAAAGGAAAAATTCTTCGACAAGTTCAGTATCAAACAGTCCCACGGTCTTCTGACTGACGGTATCGCTGTCATCGCTGACTTTTGCACTTTCGATCACTACGTCGTAGTTCAATGTACCCCTTCCGCTGATATCTATGGCACACATAACCAACGCTTCATCCATGGGCAGTATTATATTGGAATATCGGGCAATACCATTTTTATCTCCCAACGCTTGAGCAAACGCCTGACCGAGAGCAATCCCTACATCTTCAACAGTATGATGGTAATCAACTTCTACGTCACCCGCACATTCAACATTTAACCCAAAACCGCTATGGCATGCAAACAACTCAAGCATGTGATTGAAAAAACCACAATCTGTTTTTACTGAATAATTGCCGCCGTCAAGATTAAGTTCCAGATTTATATCAGTTTCACGCGTCTTGCGTACTATTTTTGCACTTCTCATTCAATTCTCCAAAAGCTCGGAAAGAGCCGACAGTAAAAATGTTATTTCATCATCAGTACCGACCGTAATACGTATGAAATCTTCTATTCGCTTGTCAGAAAAATGCCTGACTAAAATACCCTTACCCTTTAACATGAGATATAAATCTCTGCCATTGATTTTATCTGTGCGGGCAAGCACGAAATTGGCTGATGACGGCAAAACCTTAAAGCCCAGCCCTGCAAGACCGACGCTCAGTCTTGTGCGCGAATCGATTATCTTGCCGACAGTCAATTTAAAATATTCGTCATCATCCATCGCATTTTTTGCAAGCAGAGCGGAAACGGTATTCACATTATAGGGGTGAAAAGAATTTTTGATCGCCTTTAAATCGTCAATCAATTTGCTATTCGCAATTATATACCCCACTCTTGCCCCCGCAAGCGAGCGCGATTTTGAAAAGGTGTTGACAACTATAAGGTTTTCATATTTCTTTATGAGCGGAATAGCATTCTCGCCAAAGAAATCCACATACGCCTGATCAACAACAACAATATTGTTTTTATTGCTTAGAATTATTTTTTCAATATCCGCATTGGGGAGCGCTATGCCCGTTTGTGCATTTGGATTGGCTAAAATGATGGTTTTATGTTTGGCATAGTACTTCTCAATTTCAATTAAATAATCTTCATTAAGAGGTATATGCTCCACAGGACAACCATATAACTTCGCAATCACGTCGTAAAAACCATACGTAACATCAGCATAACAGACCCCTCCCCTTGCATACGCCAGGGAACAAAAAGCCAGGGCTTCATCTGAACCATTTGTAACCAAAACATTATCGACTTCGACGCCGTAATATGAAGCAATTGTTTTAACAAGAGTTTTACTTTCGGGATCGGAATACCTATTCAAATTTTTCAATACCGCTTCGGATATGCTTTTAACCGCTCTTTCGCTGGTAAAATAGGCATTCTCGTTTGTATTTAATTTTATATATTTTTTATCCTGAGGCTGTTCACCCGGAACATAAGGCGCGATACCGTTTATATCTCCGGAAGCAAATTTACTCATTTTTCAGTCCTCACCGTTATACTTTCCGCATGAGCAGTCAATCCCTCTGAACGTGCAAACGCTACTATATCGTCAGCGCTCTCACTCAATTTTTTCGGAGTATAATATATATACTGAGTAGTTTTAACAAAATCAAGTACTCCGAGCGGTGAAGAAAACTTTGCTGTTCCGCTCGTTGGCAGTGTATGATTTGGTCCCGCATAATAATCACCGACAGGCTCAGGGGTGTTATACCCCAAAAAGACAGAGCCTGCGTTGCTGACTTTCCCCAACAGCTCAAACGGATTTTTTACTGCAAGTTCCAAATGTTCGGGAGCAAGTTCATCTGAAAGCTCAACGGCCTCATCCAAATTATCAACAACAATCAATTTGCAGTTGCTGTTTATTGATTTTTCGGCGATGTCGCGTCTTAAAAGTCCCGCTAACCTCTTTTCAAGACATTCCGAGACTTCCTGCGCAAGGAAGTAACTATCTGTAATCAGGACAGCTGTGGCAAGTTCGTCATGCTCAGCCTGAGACAGCAGATCTGCCGCTATACAATTGGCATCGGCACCATCATCGGCGATTATCAATATTTCCGAGGGGCCGGCAATCATATCAATTCCGCATATACCATAAACAAGTTTTTTAGCTGTAGCCACATAAATGTTGCCCGGCCCTGTAATTTTATCAACCTTCTGTATGCTATCGGTGCCATAAGCGAGAGCAGCAATAGCCTGTGCTCCCCCAACCTTATATACCTCTGATACGCCGGCTATTTTTGCGGCCACCAGCACTTCAGGCTTAACTTTGCCGTTGCGAAGGGGCGGAGTTACCATTACGATTCTTTTGACCCCCGCAATCACGGCAGGAATTGCATTCATCAGTACGGTAGACGGATAAGCTGCCTTGCCACCTGGAACATAAAGCCCTGCACTTTTCAGTGGTGTAACTTTCTGCCCCAAGACACAGTCTTCGTTTTTAATTTCAAAACCATTATTTAATTGCGCTTCATGGAACGCCCGAATATTTGCCGCCGAGCGTTGGAGAACGGCTTTATAATCGTCACTGACAAGTTTTTCAGCTTCAATAAACTCATCCTCACGGACATATAAGTTTTCCAAATCTACGCCGTCAAATTTCAAGGTGTATTCTTTGAGAGCGATATCTCCACGCAAGCCGACATCGGCAATTATTTTTCTGACAGCATCTTCAACCGCAGAAGTATCAATTATTTCGCGCTTCAAAATTTCAGTTCTGCGCTCAGCGCTGTATTTTATAGGTTTAATCATTTACTTTAACCTCACGCGTTAGCTTCTTTGTCAATGTCAAAATTTCATCATTTTTGAACTTGTATGAAGCCTTGTTAGCAACCAATCTTGCGCTGATAGGGAAAATATGCGCAAAAATTTTAAGGTCATTTTCCTTTAACGTAGTGCCTGTTTCAACTATATCAACTATTACGTCAGACATACCAAGTATTGGAGCAAGTTCAATCGAGCCATTAAGCTTTATAACTTCTATATCTCTGCCGACTTTTGCATAATACTTCTTTGCAACATTGACAAACTTAGTTGCTACTCTCAGCGGTCTTGACGCATCGTCATGCCAACTGCTCTTTGCTGCTACGCACATTTCACACTTGCCCATCCTAAGATCGGCAAGTTCATAAATATCGGGAGAGCTATCCTCAATAATATCTTTGCCCACCACTCCTACATCTGCCGCACCATGTTGAACATAGACTGCCACATCCGAAGGTTTTACCCAAAAGTAGCTTATTCCCCTGTTCTCGTCGCAAAAAATAAGTTTGCGGCTATTACATTCATAGGAGTCGACCCCATAACCTACGGATTTAAGTATATTATATACTTTATCTCCCAACCTGCCTTTAGGCAACGCTATACTAATCATTGCGCCCTCCCGTAAGGTCAACTATTTCACCAAACTTCAAGTCGTCAGGCATATTTTTTGAAATTCTTACGGACTTACCATCCTTCAATAACCGATTACTTAGCTTAAGTGCCTCATACTGCGTACTGCAATCATAAATAATTAAAACATCAACAAAATTGTTGTCAGACTGAAAATATCTTTCCAGCACACCCAAGTAAAGAGCAAAACCTATCGCTCCCCCTTCTTTCCCCATTTTTTTGAGCAGCTTATCGTACCTTCCGCCAGACAAAACACTCCTTGAAACACCGCCGATATATCCGTTAAAAATTATGCCGTTGTAATAATCCGCGCTGTTGGCTATTGAAAAATTTATATTGATTTTTTCAATATAGTTAAGCCCGGTCAGGATATCTGTCAACTTTTCAAGCTCGTCGGCGGCTGAACGCATACTGTCATTCAATACGCAATCACGGATAACCTTCAGGGAAGATTTAGCATCTCCGCTGATATTGATTATCTTCTGAAAGGCATTTACCGCCTCGTCATTGAGTCCTTTATCTTGAGCAAAAGCCAAGAAATCGTGAATGTTTTTACTGCGGATATAAGAATAGACCTGCTCTTTATCTTCATTTCTGAGATTGAGTGCCGACATAAGCCCTTCGGTATATGTCATATGCGAAATATCGAGAATATAATTATCACTTATTGCGTCAAGCGTATCCGCTATGAGCATCGCAATTTCCGCTTCACAGGCAACATCAATATCGCCTATAACTTCAACACCAGCCTGATTGATATCCTTGAATTCACCGCCGTCAGCTGAACGGCGATAGACCTTTTCGTTATAAAACAGCTTTTGTGTCCCTTTCACATTCTGCGCATGACTGATTATAGATAACGTAACGTCTGGCCTGAGCGCTAAAAGTTTACCCTCCGTTCCGCTGAACGTTAAAACATTCTTGCTTATAAGAAAGTCAATATTGTCCAGATAGAGAGAATAATCTTCAAAGCAGATAGGTTTATATATTTTATAGCCATGTCTTTTATACAACGAAACGAGTTTGGACAAAACAGCTTCTTCCGTTTTTATATTAACCATCTTCTTTACCAACGTAATCTATGAACTTTTTGTAACCGCCACTGCCATGGGAAACAGAGCGAGAAATACGCGAAAGCGTTGTACTTGATATGTCTGTTTCTGCAATAATCTCATTGTAGGTTTTACCCTCTAAAAATAATTTCGCCGCGTACGCACGCTGCGCCATCTGCTCTACTTCCTTATATGTACACAGATCATCCAACAGAGCTTTGCAATCTTCGCGGGTCTGCAACTTTAGAAGTAAATCATACAGTTGATTTATTTGTGCAGTGTTATCTTTCATTTTATCACCTATAATCATTGACAACCCTATTATACTTTATTACAGTAAAGAAGTAAAGTGTTTTTAATAAAAAAATTGCGGAAAATTAATTTTTCCGCAAAAATAACAATCTTATTTTATTTAGAATATTTTTTTTCTATGGCCGTAATTTTATCGACCCTGCGCTGATGCCGCCCTCCCTCGAACTGCGTAGTTAAAAATGTTTCAACAATTTCAAGGGCATAGCCTACACCTATAACCTTTTCACCCATGGCAAGCATATTGGCGTCGTTATGAAGACGAGTAAATTTAGCGCAATAGCTGTCGTGGCAGTGTGCGCACCTTATACCGGGGACTTTGTTTGCTACAATGGAAACGCCTATACCCGTGGAACACACAACAATTCCCCTTTCACATTGTCCATTCGCAACAGCTTCTGCCGCAGGCAACGCAAAATCGGGATAATCACAGCTATCCGCGCAATTTGTTCCAAAATCAACATAATCATAGCCGTTAGCCTGAAGATAGCCGATTATCTCTCTTTTTAAATTGAGCGCACCGTGATCACATGCAATAGCAATTTTCATAAGTCTTATTCCTCATATTTTAAAATATAATCATCTATTATTTTATCACAAGCCAATATAATCATATCGCGGGTGAGCCTGTATTTGTCTATCCCGCAACCATACGGATCGGGGACCTCGCCGCCGCAAAACGAACTTATACAGACGACATTTCCACACCCTTCGAGCATCTGCTTGTGGGATTGCGTCATAGTAACTACCAAAACGCTGCCATCAATCAATTTCTGATTAAGCTGCCGAGGCGAAAATTTTTCATTTATTTTTATACTATTCTCATCTAAGGCGCGCCGCGAATTTTCATTCATACCTTCGGACAACTGAGCATGAACGCCGCAAGACATGACATCCCACCACTTTATCTTGCGTTCCTTGATTTTTGAACGCAAAATCATTTCTGCCATGGGGCTGCGACAGGTATTGCCCGTACATACAAAGAGTATCTTTTTTCTTTTCATCTTTTTAGCCACATGCTTTTGAAAGTCTATTCATTACTCCCACCATTACACCATCTTGCTTCTGCGGAGCAACGGCTATAATAACATCGGCAATGCGCTCTCCCTCACGTAATTTATCATAAAGATTGGACGCGATCTCTCTTTCATTGTCGCCAAGATTTAATATTAAGGCGTCATCCATATCTTTTGCGACCGCGCTGTCGCACATAATACATGACCGCTCGCCATTTTCAATACATGTTTTATAGTGTTCAAGAGCCGAAAATCGGTCATTATAACTGTAAAGCGCAGTTCTACATCTGGGAGAGTAATGTTTATATTTCATGCCCGGCGAACGGACACGCTGTCCTTCAATCATACGATACTCGTCACATTGCCCGGCAACTTGAGCTATCATATCCCGCGTAACAAGTCCGCTGCGTAAAACGCACGGAACATCGCCCGTACAATCGAGGACAGTACTCTCAATTCCACCTAAACATTTACCGCCGTCCAAAATCAATTCAATTTTACCGTTAAGGTCATCAAAGACATGTTGAGCCGTAACAGGGCTGACATGTTTTGAAATATTTGCGCTTGGCGCAGCTATGGGGCGCCCCACATATTTCAGAAAGTTCTGTGCACCTTCATGTGAAGGAACGCGTATAGCTACGGTATCAAGGCCGCACGACACAGCGGAACAAACCACTCCTTTGCTGCGATAGACCATAGTCAACGCTCCGGGAAGAAACGCTTCAGCCAATAACATTGCATAAGGCGGAACATCGCATACAAGTTCATTTATATCGTACCCATCATGTACATGAACTATCAAAGGATTGTCCGACGGACGGCCTTTTACCGTATAAATCAATTTAACAGCGTTTTCATTTAAAGCATCTGCGCCAAGTCCATAAACTGTTTCCGTAGGAAAAGCGACAAGACCACCATTATCCAATATTTTTTTTGCAAGTTTTAGTGACTTTGAGTCTATCTTCTCAATGCAAGTATTCATAAGACAAATCATGCAACTATTCGATTGACAAATTTCTTTATGCAATTACGCAAGTTAATTTAATCAAAAGGTATATCGTCCGGAATAGGTTCCCCGCCATTTGAATAATCATCATCGGCAGGCTGATTATCGAATACCGGCGGTTGCAAATTATCATTCGGTTCGGGGTTGACAAATTTTGTAAGTTCACCCTTAAAGCGCAGTTTTATCCTGTCCAACCCGCCGTTACGATGCTTAGCAATTATTAAATCAGCCATGCCCTTGACAATATTATTCTTCTTTATCTCTTCGTCCGTAGCTGTTACGTCCGGACGATTTATAAACATTACGATATCGGCGTCCTGCTCGATAGCACCCGATTCGCGGAGATCTGAAAGCTGAGGTTCCTTTGTCTGCATACGGCGCAACTGTGAAAGCGCTATGACGGGGACATTAAGCTCCTTGGCCATAATCTTCAATTCACGGGTAATTTCGGCTACTTCCTGAGTACGATTGACATCGCCGCCCTTGCTGCCGCTGGACATAAGCTGTATGTAGTCAATCATAACAAGATCTAAACACCCGTTATTTCTTGCTTTTATACGGCGGCATTTTGACAATATCTCTGCCGGAGTGACGCGCGACGAATCATCTATATTGATTCGGCACTTGCGCATCTTTTCACTTGCTTTAGCAAGCTTTTTCCAATCGTTCGGGGAAAGATTGCCGGAAAGAGCATCTGACATGGAAACGCCCGCATAGCTACACATGAGCCTTTGCACAATCTGCGTTTCGGGCATTTCAAGTGAAAATACCGCGCACACCTTATCATTGTTCAATGCGGCATTTTCAATAATATTCATGGCAAGCGAAGTCTTACCCATACCGGGTCTTGCCGCAATTACAATGAGATCTGTCTTCTGAAGCCCGTTCGTGAGCTTATCCAAACGTGTAAAACCTGTCATTACGCCACGATACGCGTCTTTATCTTCCGCCAAAAGCTGAAATTTGTTGATAACCTGATCAATCGCATCGCTTTCACGGATATCCTTTACAGCAGACGAATCATTTGTACGCGAGATATCATAGACATGGCTCTCAGCATATTGCACGCTTCTCAGACTATCATCGCTGCTTTGGGCAAATTTAATAATATCACGCGAGGCTCTGATAAGACGACGGTTGACGCAGTCACGTCTGATAATATCAAAATAACTGCTATAATTGGCCGAGGACGGAGTAATCTGAGTAAGCTCCGTAAGATATGCTACACCTCCCGCACGTTCAAGATTGCCCTCTGTTTCAAGCCTGTCAATGAGTGTAACCAAATCGACAGGTTTATGACTGTTATAGTTCATCTTCATCGCAGACAAAATGTATCTGTGAGATTCCTGATAAAAGTCATCCTCCGTCAGGTTTTCAAGGATATCCGGAAGTATTTCGTTGTCGATAAGCATACAGCCCAAAAGTGCCTGTTCGGCATCCAAATGGTTGGGCATAGCATTATTTTTGTCTGACATAGTACATTATAAACCCATAGATTTCTCGAATTCAAGTAATGTTTTTTCAAATTCGGCCATAGCGAAGTCAAAAGGTTCCCTCTTTGTAAGGTCGACGCCCGCAAGCTTTAAAAGTGAAACAGGATCGGTAGAAGAACCGCCCGAAAGAAATTTGAAGTAATCTTTAACAGCCTTATCCCCTTCGGATAAAATCTTATTTGCAATGTTGATTGCCGTTATTATACCCGTTGAATATTTGTAGACATAGAATGATGTGTAGAAATGAGGAATTCTGCACCACTCGCACGATATATTATAATCATGCTCTATAGCGTCGCCATAATATTTTTTACCGAGGTCGGCATACAGCGAGCAAAGATTTTCTTTAGTCAACGGCTCACCTTTCTCCACAAGTTCATGAGCTTTAAATTCAAATTCTGCAAACAGCGTCTGCCTGTGCAGAGTTGCGCGTATTGAATCCAGATAGTAATTTAAAAGGTACTTTCTCAAATTTTCATCATTTGCTTCTGCCAACATAAATTTAAGAAGGAGTACTTCATTGACCGTGCTTGCAACTTCGGCAACAAATATGCGATAGTCTGCCTTTGCATAAGGCTGATTCTCACAAGAGAAATAGGTATGAAGCGAATGTCCCATTTCATGAGCTATCGTAAAAATATCACTCAGCGTGGGCTGGTAATTCAAAAGCACATACGGGTGCACACCATTAACTCCGGTGGAATACGCGCCGCTGCGTTTACCCTCCGTTTCTTCAACGTCTATCCAACGCTCATCATGACCTTTTTTAAGCAACTCCTGATATTCACTACCAAGCGGAGCAAGACCTTTAATGACGTAGTTATACGCGTCATCATAGGACATTTTAAAGTCCACATCCGGTACGAGAGGCGCATAAATATCATAGAAATACAGATTGTCATATCCGAGTAACTTTTTGCGGTCTGCAATATAGCGGTGCATAGCAGGAAAACTTTTTTCTACAGAAGCAAGCAAATTGTCGTAGACTATCCTGTCTACATCTTCTTCGAACAGCGCCCTTTCCAGACACGAGTTGAATTTATAGGCCTTGCTATAAAAGACATCTTTTTTAACATTGCCATAGTAGGTGGATGTAATCGTATTTAACAAACTAGTATACGCAGCATAGTACTTCTCATACACCTCTTTACGCTTATCTCTGTCTGACGAGTGCAAGACAAGCCCATAGAGTCCATGCGAAAGTTTAACATTCTTACCGTCAAGTTCTATGTCGGGCAGGGGAAGATCGGCATTATCAATCATGCCGAATGTATCGCGGAAAGTTGAAAATGTTTCCCCAGCGAGGGCAATCAGCTTCTCCTCTGCTTCTGATAACACATGAGTCTTTCGCTTAATAAATTGCTTGATTTGATAATCATAATCAGAAAAATCTTTATCGGAGAGCAATGAGACTAAATATTCTTCACTTTGCTTGGCAAGTTCAGGTTCGAAAAATGCCACATCGGAAGAATATTTAGAAAACAACATACCGACTTTGCTATAATATGAAGTATATTTGGAAATTCTTGTGTCTTCATCATGGCGCATATGAGCATATACGGCAAGTCTTTCCGCAAGCTTCATAAACTCGTCGTTTTCTTTGAAAAATTTTAAAAGAGTTTGTCTATCATTAAGTTTGCCGGCATAGCAGGAAAAATTTATCATTTCCATAGCATGGTTATAGTCCGCTTCCCATTCTTCATCCGAGGGATAAATATCCGTTATCGCCCATTTGTACTCTTCTTTAACTTGACTTCTTTGCAATTTTCCACCTCTAAATTTAATTTTTATTTGAATGTATCGGAGCAGGAATCAATCCGCCCCTGCGTATAAATTTACTTGATGACTGGTTATGTACAGGCATTATAGGAGCCCTTCCAAGCAGTCCGCCAAAATTAACCTGTTCGCCTACGCTTTTACCAGGCGCAGGTATTATCCTTACCGCCGTGGTTTTATTGTTTATCATACCGATCGCCGCTTCGTCGGCAATGATTGCGCTTATCGTATCGGAAGATGTATCTCCCGGAACAGCTATCATATCAAGACCTACTGAGCAGACGGCTGTCATTGCCTCAAGCTTATCAAGGCAAAGAACGCCTTTTTCAGCAGACTCAATCATGCCGATATCTTCAGACACAGGTATGAAAGCACCTGAAAGTCCTCCCACACGCGAACTTGCCATTACACCTCCCTTTTTTACTGCATCGTTCAACATTGCAAGACAGGCGGTTGTTCCGTGGGTTCCGACACATTCAAGTCCCATCTCCTCCAAAATCTGAGCGACAGAATCGCCACGCGCAGGCGTAGGCGCAAGCGACAAATCAACGATACCGAATTCTGCGTCAAGACGCCTTGCCGCCTCTTTCGCAATAAGCTGACCCGCTCTTGTAATTTTAAACGCCGTGCGTTTTATCATTTCCGCAAGTTCAGACAAATCAGCATCGGGGATAACTTCGATGGCATGCTGTACAACTCCCGGCCCCGATACGCCTACATTGATGACCGTACCGCTCTCACCAACGCCATGAAAAGCTCCCGCCATAAAAGGGTTGTCCTCCACAGCATTACAGAAAACGACCAGCTTAGCACAGCCAAAACCATCCCTGTCAGCAGTAGCTTCCGCTGTCTTCTTGATTACTTCCCCCATCAGCTTTATGGCGTCCATATTGATGCCGCTTTTTGAAGAACCGACATTGACAGAAGAACATAATCTGTCTGTCGAAGCTAAAACTTCGGGTATACTCTCAATGAAAGTTTTTTCATAAGCGGCCATACCTTTATGGACAAGCGCGGAATATCCACCCAAAAAATCTATACCTATCGATTTGGCCGCTCTATCAAGTATTTTGCCAATCAAGGCAGATTCTGAAGCAAACGACGCACATATCAAACTGATCGGAGTAACCGAAACTCTTTTATTGACTATCGGAATACCATATTCAGCTGAAAGTTCGGCGGCAACTTTTACTATATTTTCAGCCCGACTACATATAGTATCATATACACACTGAGCTGTTTCCTTAGCGGTTGCGCGGACACAAGGCAATAGCGAAATACCCATAGTGATGGTTCGGATATCGAGATGTTCGCGCTCCACCATTTCAATAGTTTCAAGAACGTCTTTATAATTGAACATACACGCTCCTTACACTCTGTGCATCGCATTAAATATATCTTCATGCTGGATATGAATGGACATACCGATCTTATTGCCCATTGAAAGGCACTCTTCAGCCAAGGCCGATAGCTTCATAGAGCAATTACTTAAATCAACCATCATAATCATAGCAAAATATTCATCGAGAATCGTCTGACTGATATCCAAAATATTTATCTGCCTTTCGGCAAGAAAAGTGGAAACTTTGGAGATAATACCAGTCTTGTCTTTCCCGACTACGGTTACAACCGCTCGCATAAAATTGTCTCCTGTAAAAAATTTATATCAATTCGCACAACCGGAAAATATGCCCGGCAATGTAAAATCAAAAAATGTACTGAACGGCGTTATTAACCATCGCAGTTCAAGAGACCATTCTTCGACTACGCCCACAATATCGTCAACATCTATCATACCGTATTTGCTATCGCGGCTGTCTCTGCTGACATTTCTATTGTCGCCAAGAACGAACACGTAGCCTTCCGGAACAGTAACCGGGCCATAGGTATTATAATCAAGCTCAGCACTATTGTTTTCAGGCGAAACATAAGGTTCGTCTATCTGCTGGTCGTCAATATAGAGCACGCCATCTATAAGTTCTACGCACTCTCCGCCAAAAGCTATTACCCTTTTTATGATATACTTTCCGCTGCCGACATCTATAACTACAATATCAAACCGTTCAGTCACGGCATAAGTGTCGACATAGACATAATCGCCGCCAGCTGTATTGTAGTCGTCGGCACCGATCAATGTCGGCGACATAGAAGTGCCAACTACATAAAACCGCTTAAACCTGGAAAAAAAGGTAAGCTCAAGCAAGATTATTATAATCAGAACAACAAGTATCGCATTGACGGCAAAATCGAATACACGGTTTCGTTTTCTATAACCTATTGAAATGGGAAACTCTTCCATTCTCACAGCCACATAACATTATTAACAGCATATTCAGAAGGACATTTAATTGTCAACGAAAAGCCGCCTAAAAAGTTATCCAACGCCCTGCCGTCTGCACTTTTAAAACTCTTGCTATCAAGCACAATGCTCTGCCACATACCGCCAATAAGTCCGATTTTAACAAAAAATTTATCATCATTATGAACAGACGCCATAATTATATCCAATACACAATCGTTGGAAACGTATATATCAAATTTAAGAATACTGTCGGCTGCGGGCATAAACATGGGACTATTGAGCCGATAAGTGGAAAGCCCGCACGGCGAATAGAGCCCCTTTAATTTTTCATCTCCACATTCAATTATTTTAGGAAAAAAATCTTCTCCGGCAAAAAAAGTTTTGGCGATTGAATAGTTTGCATAGTCGGCAAGAGAAAAGCAATCCACACCATTGCGTACAGAATACATAACCTTGCTTTTTAATTGACTATTCCTGAATGCCCCGCTTAACTTCTTGACAGTAATCTTTGACCACACAGTAAAGCCGTTGCTATATGTCACAAAGCAAATAGCAAACAGAATATTGGTTTTTTCATAAATATCCAGATAAAACTCACGGTTATCATCACTATTCTTTACAGGTCTTGCACGCATCCAGTCGCGAGTGGTCGGATTTATACAATCTTCTGCCATAAATACGCCAACCTGAGCAACCTCGCCGGCGTCGTCAATTTTTATGCGGGCAATCAAATTAGAATCATCGTCTAAGCCAACCACGAGTTCAGCAGGCTTAGAAATAAATACCTGCCTGTCTTTGACATGTTTATCAAGGAACATAAACATATCCTTGACGCTTTTCATGCCTATGCAGGCATTACTTTTTATGGAGTATGCTATGACGCTTTGATTGACAACCTGAGGATTTATGCGGGAAAAAGTATCATAAGCACGGTCATAATCAAATGCGGGGTCATTTGTAGAACAAAGCATCAGAATGGGGCATTTGACATAAGGCGCGTATGACTGCGAGTCTATGGCAGCCATGAAACGGCGTTTACCTTCATCGAAGTCAGGCTCGCCGCCGCCGAACTTACTGTAGCCCATGTATGAGCGCCATCCTCCCGCGCAAACGGGTACGGCGCAGGCAAAATCACCCGCAAATGCAAGTTTCCAAGCTACTTCTCCTCCGTCACGAATACCCACCAAACCAACCTTTCCGCCATTCATACGGCTCTTTAGATACTTGCATGAATACAGTCCGACAGCAACCCACTCATACCAAGAAGTTTTGTCTGCGCTATCATCGACCGATGTCAAATTTGTTTTGGCATGCGCATAGTTGGCATATTCAACATCAGACGGATAGATTGTGTAATTTTCTACGCCATCCCACCTACCCCTGATGTCTACCATCAGAGCCGAATAACCATTCTTTACAAACAGCTCAAGAAGATTTTCATCAACAGTTTCACTGCTGTCCGGAATAATCAGCACGCCGTTGTTGGACGGATTTTCACGCGAGTAAGCAAAGACGCCGTGTACAACCACCCTGCCAACGCCTGTACTGCGACCATAGAACTTAACAGATTCGTAAGTAATTCCGTCGCGCGTTACAAGATCACAGACGCTGTCAATCAACGGCTGATTATCATCAAAATTTTTCCAAAGCGAAAGGGGTGTTAAAATATTTGACAAAATTTCTCTCCTATAAGGCAAAGCAAAATTGCCGGACAACATTTATTGATTTGTTAGACTGAAAATATTATTGCAATTTTTATTGCGCCAAGGTATAATAAAAATATAATTATTATTTAATAGTTGATCTACTAAGCATAATTTTATAATATTCTGATAAGTATTATAGCTCTTTTTAATCAATAAATCAAGCATTAAGCAGGAGTTTTACGATATGGCTTTTATTTATGCGCCTGACGATTTGAAGGCTAAAAGTCACACGGAAATAGAGAATAAGTTTATAATAAAATATTTACCTGTTCTTGACGACAAGGCTGTAAAGGTATATCTTTTAGCCCTATACGTCAGCCAGAACAGTATTGCCAATTATACCGTGGAGGACTTCGCCAAAAAACTTGAAATAAATGAAGACGAGGTAAAAAATTGTTTTTATTACCTTGAAGAGTTTGAACTCGTTTCCATTCAATCTAAATCTCCTTTTGAAGTAAAAATTTTAGACGCAGACAACATAACAGGTACCCCCAAGAAGATTAAACCCGAAAAATATGCCTCATTTGCCTCTGCCGTACAGTCGGTCATAACAGGCAGAATGATCTCAACCAACGAGTTCATGGAATATTATTATTTATTGGACGAGTACGCGTTCGAGCAAAATGCGCTTCTTATGATTATAAGTTATTGCGTAAACTTAAAGGGCGATGACATTAAATTACCATACATAAAAAAGGTGGCAAAAAATTTTGCTGAGGACGGAATAACGACGGCGAAAAAGGTCGAAGAAAAACTTTCCTCCTATACTTCCTCTACACCCTCGCTTGTAAAAATTTATTCAGCAATAGGAATTACCAGGCGACCTGACCCGACCGACAATTCCCTCTATGAAAAGTGGACGAAAGAGCTTGGATTTTCCGATGAAGCAATTATCTGTGCGGCAAAATATTTTAAAGCAAAATCATCACAAAAGATAGATGAAGCCCTTGAAGAACTTTATAAAAATAGAAAGTTTGACTCCAAAGAGATAGAAAATTACTGCAAGGAAAAAAATTCGCTATACGCATGCGCAATGGATATTGCAAAGTCATTGGGCGTATATGCGCAAAATATTTCCCCGTATGTAGACAACTATATCGTTAAATGGCGCGATTATGGATTTGAAATCGACACACTTTCGCTCATCGCTGACTACTGCTTTCTTCAAGGACGGAGATCGTTTGAAAGCATGGACGATTTTGTTTTATCTCTCACGGACGACGGCATAATTACATTTAATGCCGTCAAAGAGAAATTGGAAAAAAATGCAGCCGACGATAAATTTATTAAAAAAATATTAAAGAACTGCGATTTGAACCGCAAAATAATTGACTATGACAGACAGTGCTTGCGACGCTGGCGCAATTGGCAATTCGATGACAACGCAATACTTGCTGCCGCACAAATGTCACAAGGCAAAAACAATCCGATTGCCTACATGAATGCCGTGCTTTCATCATGGAAAACCGAAGGAATAACCACCCCTCCTGCACCTAAGGCGGGAGAGTTGCGCAACAGCAACGAAAGCAGTAAATCTATTATTGAAAGGCATTACTATGATTTGCGTGCGGAGGCGAAAAACCGCGCCGAACAGGCTATGGCAAAAGCCATGGAAGACAAAGTTTACAAAGAAATTAAAAAACAACTCAATTCTTTGTCAATAAAATTGGCTTTTGCCGAAGTGTACAACGAAGAGGATGTTGAAACAATTACAAAGCGCATTGCTCAATTAGAAAAAGATGCCGATGACAGGTTGAGATATCTTGGATTTTCAAAAACAGATTTTGAACCCAAATATAAATGTTCTATTTGTAATGACACCGGATACGATAAAGATGGCAAACAATGTGAATGTCTGAAACGATTTATCAGAGCAAATAATCTTTAATAAGATTTTGCGTAATACTATGCGTAACGTAAATTGCCTTTAGTTTTATCATTGCACATACAATAAAATTGTGTAACACTAACCCCCGCCGCCCGCTATGCGGGCGAGACTTCTTTGTCGAGTGATTCACATAAGCCAAAGATCTATCCCCCCACTGTCTTATCCGTGGTTTCTCCATATAAAAATAATAAGCGTCGGTTTTTCACTGACGCTTATTATTTTTATATAGCTTATGGAGCTGCTAACCGGATTTGAACCGGTGACCTCGTCCTTACCAAGGACGTGCTCTACCTGCTGAGCCATAGCAGCAATACACATTACTTATATATTATATTTTAATTATCGCAATTTGTCAATTTATTTTCGATAAAACATAGAATTATTGATAAAAAAATTTTAACAGTCAACTGTTAGAGTAATACTCTCTTCTATACAACTTTATATTGCTTATATGAATCATGTCCTAAAACATGATAGCCGTTTCAACATGATAGCAATCACTGCGCACAAAAGCGCAAAAACAGATAACAGAACCGGTATATTCCAGATTTCAAAAGCCGTCATTGCCTGAAACCCGATCGTCGCAGGAAATATATAGGCAAGATATTGCATAAACTCAGGAAGCATATTTGCAGAAAACATTATCCCGGAAAGCATTATGGAGGGCAAGAAGATGATCATTGCAACCATTGTCTGCTTTGCCTGCGACTTTATAAGTAACCCTATAATACACCCGATTGCAAGCGTAACGCACAGCAAAATGACGAGCGAACAAAAATACAACGGTAAATTTTGCGGCATTTGTGCTTCAAATACAATCGGCGCTAACGTAAAGATAATTAGACAGACGATCAGCGTATGTATGAACGTGGAAATAAACTGCGTAATCACGCCCAGGCAAAGCGGAACACCGTTAGCCTTATATACCTTTTTTACCTCCCCACCATATACTTCACCCAAAGAAGGCGGAAGTCCTATGAGCGCGCTCATTGTAATGACAAATACAGACATTGTCTGTATGAGAGTTTGCGCCGCATTCGGATCGACCGAAGTGAATACACCGCTCATAATGAAAAAGAACAAGAGCGGAACGAGATAACAGGTAATGAGCATTGTCTTGCTGCGAATATCCAACCTGAATTGTAAGCCTATTCCGTATAAAAATGTCTTCATTTTGCATCGCTCCTTGCAATACTTATAAAATGCTGTTCAAGCGTTCCTCTGTCCGTCTTTATCCCGTAAATTTCAATTCCATTATCGCTGTATTCAGCAAGTTTTTCAAGCAAGCATCGGGAAAGATTATCCGTTTCAAAACATACTTGCCCTGAAGCAGTTGCAATATGAACAGTATGCCTTCTGCCGACCGTTGCTGTAAGCTCGTCAATTGTACCAGAAAAGGCGATTTTTCCATCTCTTAATATGGCAATGCGATCGCAGAGCGTCTCAACTTCCGCCATATCGTGGCTGGCAAGCACGATTGTTTTCCCGCTTGCTCTCATCTCTTTTATCAGCTCATGCAGAAACACCCGTCCTTCAACGTCTAACCCTGCGGTCGGTTCGTCAAGAAAGATTATGTCGGGGTTTGTTATCAGCGCAAGGGCAAGGTGCAATCTGCGTTTTTGGCCCGTAGACAAGTCCACATATCTACTCTTTGATAGTTCGTAAATACCAAGTTTTTCAAGCATAGATTTATCCGGCGTAGTCTTGTTCCATTTAGCAAACAGGTTTATCGCCTCCAAAGGCTTAATATATGCCTGTAAAGTAGCCGATTGCAGTTGAATACCTATCCTACCGTTTAGCCGAACCTCCCCTTCGTTATAGGAACGTAACCCCTCTATACACTCTAAGGCAGTTGTTTTACCTGCGCCGTTGACGCCGAGAAGAGCAAAAATTTCACCTTTCTGTACGGTAAAATCAATACCTTTAAGAACAGCGTGTTCGCCATAACTTTTCTTTAAACCATTTACCTCTACCATATTCATTGTCATTTGTCCCCGAACGGATTTACCCCTGAGCGACTGAAATATACTTCGAGCGCCGATTCAAGATAGTCATTCAGAATATCCTGCTTACTATTCCACTCCGCATTTTCAGTATCTATTGTCCCCATCTTTATGAGCTGAGACAACATACTCATATCTCCGCCAGTAAATTCTGTTATTAACTCCCAAAATTCTTTGGCAAAGGCCTGACCGTCACCGCTTTCGGGTGCAACGCCTGTATTTTGATATTCAACCGCCTTATCGCGCAGAGATTGGTATTTTGCCATAAATGCAAGTCCGCTCTCTTTATCGAACTTCCCTCGCAGATAGTCAAGCGTATTTTCGTCAAAATATTTGATGAGCCAGTAATTATCGTTTTTCAATTGTAAATTGACGATTATATCGGCATATTTTTTAAAGTCAACCGACTGCATTTGCATAACCTCACCCTTCAACGCTTCAATTTCTTGCAAGGATTGTGTAAGCGCGGAAATTTGTGCCTGTATAGCTTTGCTCTGTTCAGCGAGTGCGGCAGCAACTTGTTCCGGAGAATCTATGAAAGTCAGCCGGTTTTTGATTTCATCTATCGAAAAACCCAATGACTTCAAAGACAATATCTGATGCAGCTTTATTATGTCTTTATCCGTGTATAACCTTCTGCCACCTTCACTTGTAGCGGAAGGACTGAAAAGGCTTTCACGATCATAATACTGTAATGCGCGGACGGTTACACCCATTTTCTTTGCCACTTCGCCAACAGTCATATATCCTTTAGGAATTGCTTTATACTCTGCCATAGTTAATTACCTCGATTACAGTATAATTCATTACGCGGCGTAACAAGCAAGCATTTTTATATGCTTTTTAAAAGTTTTGAAAAAAGTAACCTATCGACTAAGCCGATAGGTTACTTTTTAGTTAAAATCTACTGGTTTCAGTGACAAGTTGTATGGGTATATGATCACTTATTTTCTATATTTTTTACTTGTCTATAATTTTCCCTTGCGGTAGATAACATCAATTTGATTCTGTTTTCTTGATTGACCTTTGTTGCCGAGGGGTCATAATCTACGGCGACAATATTTTCATGCTCGTACATATTTTTGAGCGTTCTGATTGTTCCCTTGCCGGCAATATGGTTCGGCAAACAACCAAACGGCTGGGCGCACACAATATTTTCAGTACCTGTTTCCGCAAGTGCCGCCATCTCGGCCGGAATCAGCCAGCCTTCACCCATTTTAACGCCCTGATTGATAACTTTATCAGCACATTTGCGAAGGTGTTCGAAATCATGAATTGGCTCGAAGGCGCCATTAGTTTCAAATTGTTTGATAATATTCCTCTGCATGCGATAGAGAACTCTATATAAAATTCTGTTGACCGTATAGAAGATTCCCTTTTTACCGTACAAGTCAGAATCATTTATATTGTTTACTATGCAGTAAAGCACAAAATCCATCAGCGCCGGCACAACCGGTTCACAATTTTCCGATAGCAAAAACTGTTCAAGGTGGTTATTGCCAAGATAGGCATATTTAACATAAATCTCCCCTACAATACCGACTTTGACTTTTTCTATATCCGTACGCTTTACGGCAGAAAAAACAGATATAATGTGTTTATTGATTTTTTTATATCTATAATACTTTCCCGATTTATAGGCATCAATAACTTCCGACATTGCCTTATCACGCGCCCTATCGGCATCACCTTCCTTTTCCTCATACGGCTTGGTCTGATTATAGCACCACATTATGCTATCGCCATAGAATATCGCAAACGCAAGTTTTAAAAGGAGTTTTAACCCTATTTTAAATGATGAATCTTTTTCCAAACCAGAAAAATTCAGCGAGATTACGGGAACATTGGGGAATTCGGCCTTAAGAGCCTTGCGGATGAGCGGAATATAGTTTGACGCACGGCAACCTCCGCCCGATTGCGAAATAAGTACTGCTGTATGATTCACATCATACTTACCGCTCTTCAATGCGTCGATATACTGCCCGACGACGCACAGACAGGGGTAGCATGTATCATTATGAACATGCTTAAGCCCTTCGTCAATGACTGCGCGAGTATCATTTTTAAGAATTTCGACATCATACCCCTCCATCTTCAGCAATTGCTCGATAATGGCAAAATGCCAAGGCAGCATGTCGGGAATAAGTATTTTATATGTATCCTTGTATTCGTCTTTCCAACGGGGATAATCGTCGGTATAGTCTACAGTAATCTTATCTTGCATTTATCACCTTTTTACGCTTGCTCTCTTCAATTGCCGCAAGCATGCTGCGCAAACGGATTTTTACTACGCCAAGATTGTTAATTTCATCTATCTTGATCTGAGTATATAACTTACCGCTCTTTTCTAATATGGCCCGCATCTGGTCAGTAGTTATTGCATCTATACCACAGCCGAATGACACCAACTGAACGAGATTGACGTTTTCGTGCCGTGAGGCAAATTCTGCTGCGCGGTAAAGACGGGCATGATACGTCCACTGATTGAGCACGTTGACCTTAACGTAATTACCCTTATCGAACACGCTGTCCTCCGAAAGCACCGCCATGCCGAGCGAGGTCAGAAGTTTATTTATACCGTGATTGATTTCATTGTCAAGATGGTAAGGTCTGCCGGCAAGAATAATAACCGGCTTTTCTTCGCGTTCGGCCTTTTCAAGAATTTCCTCACCCTTTGCCTTTATATCCGAATGATAACTTTCAAGACGGGCAAAACCATCGTTGAGAGCTGAACGTACTTGCTTTTTTGTGATACCATACTTTTTGAAAAGGGAAAACAACTTTTTAACAGTATTATCTTCTTCATTCAAATCAATATACGGCATTATAAAATTATCATCGTTCAGCCGCTCGTTATTGGCTTTTAACAGTTCCGGGTAATAGGCAACAATAGGACAATTATAATGATTTGTAGAATCGTGTTCGTCAAGGTTATAGCTTTCGCACGGCATAAAGATAAAATCTACGCCTGCATCCAAAAGACTTTCTATATGGCCGTGTATGAGCTTTGCCGGATAGCAGGCCGTATCCGAAGCAACTGTATGCTGTCCTTTAAAATAGAGCTGACGGGAGGACTTTTCCGATAACACGACTTCAAAGCCGAGCGTTTCAAAAAATCCTGCCCACAGTGGGAGCTGTTCATACATGCCAAGCTGCATGGGCAAGCCCACGCGTGTCTTGTGACTTTGCTTGTTGTCGCCGCGCACACAATCTAAAAGGCGCTCCTGCTTATAAGAATATATATCGAGTTCTGCTGAAGCCGGCTTCAGTCCTGCCCCGCGTTCACATTTGTTGCCTGACACAAATTTACGCTTATCATCGAAAGTTAAGACATTTATGTTGCAGTTGGATGTACACGCATGGCAATTTGTAGATACAGATTTATATGAGAATTTTTTGAGCGCGTCTTCCTTAATTGTAGTACTCTGTCCGACAATATTCTCCTTGGCATACAGCGCCGCACCGAATGCACCCATAAGACCCGCTATGCCGGGGCGAATTACCTCTTTACCCGTTTCCAGCTCAAAGGAGCGCAGAACTGCATCGTTCAAAAAAGTGCCGCCCTGAACGACGATATTTTCGCCAAGCTCGTCGGCAGACGATGCGCGGATAACTTTGTATATAGCGTTTTTTACTATAGACGACGACAATCCGGCAGAGATATCCTGTACATTTGCGCCCTCTTTTTGCGCCTGTTTTACAGCGCTGTTCATGAACACCGTACAGCGTGAGCCAAGTTCTACAGGATGTTTTGCAAACAGTCCCTCCTGAGAGAACTTATCTATCTCCATACCCATCGCTTTGGCAAACGTCTGGATAAAGGAACCGCAGCCAGATGAGCATGCTTCGTTGAGCATTATGGAATCAATAGCGCTGTTTTTAATTTTAAAACACTTAATATCCTGTCCGCCGATATCAATTATAAAGTCAACCTTAGGATTGAAATGAAGTGCAGCTTTAAAATGTGCAACCGTTTCCACAATGCCGAAATCGGCCTTTATGGCGGCCTTTATCAAATCTTCGCCATAACCCGTCGTAGCGCTTGCGCGGATATTTACCCTTCCCTCCGTCATCCCATAAATCTCTTTCAGCTTATCAATGACGATATCGAGCGGCTGCCCGTTATTGGACTGATAATGAGAATATAAAATTCTGCAATCGGGAGTTATAAGTATAAGTTTTGTAGTTGTAGAGCCAGAATCGATTCCGAGATAGGCATCGCCTTTATATGTAGCTATGTCGCAGAACTTAAGATCAGTTGCACGGTGGCGGGCAACAAAAGCGGCGTACTCCGCCTTATTATTAAACAGCGGAGATCCTGTTTCTATCTCATCGCTGTCGCGGACATTGGACAGTTTTTGAATGACCGACGACAGACTTTCGGATTTACATGACTGAGAATTAAGCGCCGCACCTATCGCCATAAAGCAGGGGGCGTCATCGGGGAATATGGCATTTTCGCCAAGATTAAGCGTTTGGATAAATGCCTTCCTGAGAGATTTTAAAAAGTACAGAGGTCCGCCCAAAAAAAGAACTTTACCCTTTATTCTTCTGCCCTGCGCAAGCCCCGACACCGTTTGGTCGACTACCGCCTGAAAGATAGAAGCAGAAATGTCTTCCTTCTTTGCTCCCTGATTTATAAGAGGCTGAATATCAGACTTTGCAAACACGCCGCAGCGGGAAGCTATGGGATAAATCTTCTCTGCTTTTAGGGCAAGTTTGTCCATCTCCTCCACCGTAACGTTAAGCAGAGTAGCCATTTGGTCGATAAACGCACCTGTGCCTCCTGCACAGCTGCCATTCATACGCTGTTCTGTGCCACCCGTTATAAATATTATCTTTGCATCCTCGCCGCCAAGTTCTATCGCAGCGTCGGCATCCGGATAGTACCTGCGTATAGCAATAAATGCGGCCTGAACTTCCTGAACAAAATTGAGTCCGCTGCGCTGGGAAAGTCCTAACCCTGCACTGCCTGTAATGGACACGCTGTAGTCGCCGGGATATTGTGTGCGCACTTTTTCAAGTTCGGAAATAACGGTTTCCTTTACCTTTGAATAATGTCGGACGTATGATTTATACAAAATTTTTAATTGTTCGTCAATGGCAACAACCTTAACAGTCGTAGAGCCGACGTCAATACCCATCAATTTAGACATACTGTTTTTTTCTTTAAAAAAGGATTTTAATTCACAATAAATTATAACACAATTGCGCAACAATTTACAAATTTTTTGACAACAATAGGCTGTAAAAATTATGAAATATTTATAAACAAGTTAAATTTTTAAATACAAAGCGCGGGTGACGTTTAAGCCACCCGCGCGCACATTTTGTTATAATTGTTTTATATAATTTTCAAATAAATTATTTACATCGTTGCAAAGGATATCCGCTATCTCATCACGGTTTTTACCATCCAGTTTCAACTGGTGAACATAGCGAGGATTGCCTATAACCATCCTTTTATTTCCGGAATGATAATATATCGGATATACTGGAATGTCATTTCCCGTTTTTCTGTAATAACTTTCAGCAAGCAGGACAAAACCGGGGAAAAATTTACCTATCTCCTCCTTATATCCGCCCTCTGAATCTTCAGGAAAAATCAATATTGACATGCCTTGTTCCAATAAATCAACGCTCTGACGTATTGTCCCCGCTATGCGCGTATCCGGATATGTAGGTAAAAAATTCATTCCTCTGTAAATAAAAAGCGAAAAGAACGCTTCAAAAAAGGCCTTTAAGGATGCTATCACCCTGCCAAAGTTCTGCTTCTTGATATAAAAAACATCGCGCAGATAGATGCGGCGGGTATTGTAGTCGCACAGCATTTGGTAGGCTCCCCATTTAGCCGTACGCACAGGCAGATAGAGCTCTGCCATAACAGGTCCGCGCTTGGCGTCGTGATTGCTGACAAAAATACACGGCTGGCTGATTTCATTCAAAAGCTCAATATCTGGCTTATGATAAAACATACGCATAATCACCGCCTTGAACAATGCAAAAACAGGACGGCGCTTAAGTTTAAAAGGTTTTGGGTACTTCAACATATTCTCCTAGCAAACAGACTGCATTAGTTAATAATGATATTACACAGTCTACAGTTTAATAATTATATACGAAAAAAAGAAAAATATCAAACATAATCTGACATTATTATTTAAATTGAAATATTTTACAGGCCGCACTTATCAAGTATGTGCGGCCTGTAAAAATCCGAGATTAATCTATAAGCCGAGTTCTGTCGTGTGCGGTCATCTATCTACGTCTGCAGTCGCCTGCAAACTCCAGCGATATTGACGGACGGCGGCGGACGGGCAGCCCCGATATTTAAATCAGCCGACGCCCCAATCTTGCATCCGGTGGGGTTTAATTGGCTAGCGACGTTACCGCCGCTACGGTGAGCTCTTACCTCGCCATTCCAACCTTACAGAAAATAATTCTGCGGTATATTTCTGTTCACTTTCCTTAAAGTCGCCTTCACCTGCTGTTAGCAGGCACCGTTGCCCTTTGATGCTCGGACTTTCCTCACGCAAAATACTTTGCCCGCGACCGCATAATTAACTCGGATTTAAAATAATTTTAGCATATTTTATAAATTATTCAAAACTATTTTTCGCCATCTATTGCATTTTGCAAGATTTTGTTTTAAAATATATAAGGATAAATTTGCATTAGGAGTTTTGTATGAAAAAAACAAAGATAATCTGCACCCTCGGTCCTTCAAGTGAAAAGGAAGAAGTGCTGTCCAAGATGGTTGAAGCCGGCATGAATGTTGCAAGATTGAACTTTTCGCACGGAACGCATGAAGAACATTTGAAAAAAATCAAGACAATAAAAAAAGTGCGCGACCAGATGAGAGTTCCTCTGCCCATCTTGCTTGACACTAAGGGTCCTGAATTCAGAATAGGAACATTTAAAGACGGAAAAATTTTACTGCGTGACGGTGATGAATTCACTTTTACCACCCAGGACATCGAAGGCGATAGCGGAAGAGTGACAGTGTCGTTTAAAGGAATTTGTGAACAGATGAATCCCGGCGACAAGATTTTGCTCAATAACGGCCTTGTCATATTTGAGGTTGTAAAGGTGCAAAAACCCGACGTCATTTGCAAAACTATAGTCGGCGGCGAACTTTCAAACAGAAAGTCCATGTTCTTCCCCGATAAAGATCTGGATATGGTTTACCTTTCCGAACAGGATAAATCCGACCTTAAATTCGGTGTAGAGCAAGGCATAGATTTTGTGGCCTGTTCATTTGTATCGCGCGCTCAAGACGTGTTGGATGTCAGGAACTGGCTTAGAGAATGCGGAGATACCAACGACGAAATTGAAATAATTGCAAAAATTGAAAATCGTTCGGGCGTAAACAATCTTGATTCTATAATCGCGGTCAGCAACGGCATCATGGTAGCCCGCGGAGATTTAGGCGTTGAAGTTCCTTATGAAGAACTGCCTGCAATACAGAAGCAGATTATAAGAAAGTGCCGCATAAGCGGAAAGCGTTCCATAACCGCAACGGAAATGCTTGAATCGATGATCAAGCAGCCCAGACCTACCAGAGCAGAAATTTCTGACGTTGCAAACGCCGTTTACGACGGCTCCTCCGCCATCATGCTTTCAGGCGAAACCGCCGCAGGAGAATTCCCTGTAGAAGCCGTAAAAGCAATGGCAAGGATTGCCAAGCAGGCCGAAGCCAATACCGAACACATTGCATATATAGATGAAACTGAATATCATGTAAACAGCCTATCTGAGGCTTTGGCACACTCGGCATGTACGCTTGCTCATGACATAGGAGCAAAAGTTATTGTTGTATGTACCCGCACGGGAAACACGGCAAGAACCGTGTCAAGATTCAGACCTATGATAGACATTATAGGAATGACAACCGACCAGAGGGCATACAGAAAGCTTGGCCTTTCATGGGGCGTTATTCCCATAATGAGCGAAGAGTTTTATTCCGTGGACGTACTCTTCCACTATGCCAAGCGCGCAGCCGTAGGTACAGGGTTAGTAACAAAAGGCGATAAGATAGTGCTTACAGGCGGCACCCCTAACGGGAAGAGCGGCAACTCTAACCTGATAAACGTTGAAACTGTCGAATAAAATTTCATTATAAGTATTTTAAAATATTACTATATTGAAGCGGCGGAGCGCACATTTAGTGCGCTCCGCCGCTGAAGTTTTATCATGTTATGTTATTTTAAATAATTCCGTAGCAATACAGAATTACGCATGCAATCGCCAACAGAACAAGGTACAGGCTGAACCATTTATAATTGGCCTTTCTTATTGCGCCGAGCATAACTTTGATTGCAAACAGACCTGAAAGCGCCGCAACGATAAAACCTATCGCAATGCACCAGCCGGCATTTGAACCCATTGCTGTAAATGAAGCAGAAAGTTCACCATTTACAGCGCCTTTTACAAGAGAAACTGCAAAGCTGCCGAGAATGACGGGTATGCTCATCAAAAACGAGAATTTTGACAATTCATCAGATTTACCGCCTGCAAGAACGCCGGCACATATCGTTGAACCGCTGCGCGAAATTCCGGGGAACAGCGCCGCAACTGCCTGAGCAAGTCCCATAGGTATTGTTGTCCGCCAACACAGGGGCAACTCCTTCTCTTTGGATCTGCGTTTTGCGTATATTTCAGTGACGAGCAACAAAATGGCTGTCAGCGTGAAGAATACTGCCAAAAATATGCCTAAATATTGACTGTTGCTTATATTGTCTTCTGACCAATCCATCAAAAACAAACCTACAATTCCTGCGGGTATAGTTGCAACAATCAAATACAACAATGTTTTAAAAGGCCTTTTAAAGAGGTCGATAATATCGCGCCAGAACACTGCGCAAACGGCAACAAGCGTGCCGACATGTAAAATAATATCGAACAATAAATCCATCCCGCCGAGCTCAACACCCATCAGGCTCTGCACAAATGCAAGATGACCACTTGATGAAACGGGAAGAAATTCGGTCAGACCCTGAACAAGACCAAGCACCACAGCCTGCCATATTTCCATATATATCTCTCCAATAATATGATTTATAATTGATTGATAAATTACAATGCAAGCAAGTCGCTGTAAGCGTCTTCATACAAAGTAACGGTTGTGTCTCCGCCGAAAAGTTCATTTATCAATGTACGGCGAGTAGTCGTTACATCTGACAAGACAGTATCCTTTATCCAATTATAATACATATTCTGGAATGTTCCATCTTTAAGAACATATTCAGCCGTCCAATCGACATCGCCATAGACGGCGCCGCCAGCCGTATCAAATGTGGCTGTAACATAAATAATGTGCCATCCGTAATCGCCAGCGCACACATAGATAGTACCTGCACCCTCCGCTACTGCTGCCTGAGCCGCGTATTCAAATTCGGGGATATAACTTGTGTCATAAGCAGATACCGAATATCCAATGTACTCCGAAAGAACAGATGTATCGGTAGTATAGGCATACTGCAATTCATTAAAAGCGCTCATTGCCTTGTAAGCCGCGCTGTCTTCAACAAACATATTGGTAAGGAAAGATGAAAGCGATGTCGTTTCATCACCTAAATCAACATGCCCGATTGCATACACAAAGCGGGAATAATCTATTTTCTTCTGGCTATCGGGAAGATCTTTTGTTTCTTCCGTGTAATAGTCTGTGTAGCTGCTTACATTATAGCTATCCTGCTTCTCTATTGTAACGGTATCGCCGCCCATAATATATTCAATATAATTTTCAACTTCATTGAGAACATCATCAACAGTCAGCCTGTTGGGAACTAAACTGTAAGAGCCGTCGGCATTCTTTGATACCGTGCCGTTATAAGTATATTTGCCTGCGTACTTATCAAGAGTCTGGTATCTTTGAGTCTGTGTGAGATTCTCTTCAAAGAAGAGATATATCCTTTCGCTATCGCCACCGTTGTAATAATCAAGGCCTGCTTCAGAAGCATTGAAAGAATAATCGGTTTCGCCATTGAACCATGCCGAACGCTGGTCGGTTGCTATAATATTATCAAGGAGGGCCATTCTTGCAAAATAGTACTGCGCCGAGGTGTCGGAAGAATCAATATTTACACTCTGGGATGAACTGAAAGGTAAAAGAATGTTGTACACAAAACCATAAGTACCGCCATCAGTACCATCCGTTGCGGGAGCATAAAGAATAAACGACGTATCGGAAAGAGAGCTCATGGAGCTTTCAAAAGCCGAAGCAGTTGAATTTGAAACAGATTGATCTGCTAAATCTTTCTCATAGCGCTCCTGCAAGAATGTATAAACGCCATCTTCATCGACAGTTTCAATCAAAGCCTCCTGCTCTGCCTGATACCTCTCGTAATATTCATTTATTACCTGCTGCTGTAATTGGGAGAGATACTCTTCCTGAATATAGGAGAGCGACAATACATCGCGCACGTCCTCGTCATCTTCAGTTATAAGATAATTCTGCTTAAGGCTGCTTAAGAAAGACGCGTAGGCCAGACGGCGGGTCGCCTTGGTAGAACCTTCCAACATATCGTCCTCATAAATGCCTGAATCGCCTATAAGATAACTGTAACCGGTGTCGGAATAACCCGTATAAATACCATAATTGAGAGTTCCGTCATCATTGAGGGGAAGGAAATCTTCAATCTCTTCGCCAGCTCCGCTCGGAGTTGTACGCGTATCGCTTGACGATGAACTATCATCATCACCGTTTATTATATCCTCCTCTATTGAATCAAGGGAGGAATTGATGCTTGAATAGAGCGCATATCTCGCAAGCAAAACACGATCGCTTTCAGATTCGTCACTCACTTCGCCTTCGAGAAGATATTCATATCTCTCGATTTCAGTTGAAAGGCTCAGATATTCACTGAACGAAAAATCGTCGTTCTCATCCTCGCTCTTTAAGCTGATAAGTTTTAATGTGGCGTATTGAGTCACGACCGACGTTGTTGTCAGCGCGTCCACAAGCATTTCAAATACTTCAGCAGAGTCATAACCGCTCTGCACATACGAATAGCCAACATTATAGAAAGAGGCTACAAGATCTCTTTTAAGAATATTCTTTTCAGATTCTATAGCCGAAGTGTATTGCGAAAGCCCCTCGCTTTCAAGGTTTTCACTCTTGGAAATATCTACGGTGGCTATGACCTGACCCATATCCTCCTCGTTTCGCGTAGCATTACCGCATCCCGAAAAAGCAACAGACATGGTGAAGGCGGCCGCAAGAGCGCCGCAAACAAGCATTTTACTTTTCATTAAAAATCTCCGCTGGCGAAGCTGCCGGATAAGCAGACAGACATTCGTCATTTTTTTACGATACGCATTTATTATACGATATTTAAAGTATTATAGCAAACAAATTTTATGGATTTTGAGTGAAACTTGCCGCAAATTTTAAAAAATTTGTCATCCCCTCCATAGTTTTAACCGGAGTTGAGGCCGGTTTAAAAACTATGATCGGAGCACGCGCCATTGAAAGTGTGACTTTGGATGAATATCTTTGTATGGCGGCCGACAACCTTCCATCGCTCAGCGCCGTGATTGCGGAAAGTTCAAGACTGCCGCCTTTTGAATCAACGCTGATTTTTTTGACGCTGAACAGCGAAGCATACGCTTTAAGAACGGCAATAATCAAAAGATTGAACGCGCTGTCCGGCATACGGCCGTAATTTTCTTCTATAGAACCGAGAACGCGTTTATAATCCGAAACATTGCGTATTTCTGCAATCTGTTTGTAAGCGTCCAACCTGCCGGCGCTGCTTTCGATATAGCTTTCAGGTATATACGCCGTGGCCTTGATATCGAGTTCGGCAGAAAAAATATTTTCTCCCGTAAGTTCTTCCTTTAACAGCTTGGAATACAGTTCATAGCCGACCTTGTCCATGTGCCCATGCTGTTCTGCTCCGAGAACATTGCCTGCGCCGCGTATTTCCAGATCGCGCATGGCTATTTTAAAGCCTGAGCCAAGCTCTGTAAACTGCATTATAGCCTTGAGGCGTTCAGTAGCCTCACTCGTCATCACCTTATCGGGACGAAAGGTGAAGTATGCCGAAGCTAAGCGATCACCCCTACCCACGCGGCCCCTGAGCTGATACAGCTGAGAAATACCGAGGCGATCGGCATCAATCACAATTATTGTATTTGCGTTGGGCAAATCAATGCCGTTTTCGATAATTGTTGTGGTTACAAGCACATTCTTTTCGCCTCTGTAGAATGAGAAAACATTGCCCTCAAGCGTGGTTTTATCCATTCTTCCATGAGCATAGGTAATATTAGCTTCAGGCACTAACTCACACAATTTACCGGCATAGGAAGAGATGCTCTCCACCCTGTTGTACAGCACAAATACCTGTCCGCCGCGGGAAAGTTCACGCACTATGGCGTCACGAACAAGGGCGGGCGTTTCCTCAACGACATAAGTCTGAACGGGCAACCGCTTTTTAGGCGGAGTATTTATAGTACTTATATCCCTTATACCTGCAAGCGACATGTGTAAAGTGCGCGGTATAGGCGTTGCGGTCATGGTAAGACAGTCAATATCATTTTTTATGTGTTTGATCTTTTCCTTGTGTTCAACACCGAAGCGCTGTTCTTCATCGAGTACGAGCAGCCCGAGGTCATAAAAGGCAACATCGCCAGACAGTAGGCGATGAGTACCGATAATGACGTCTATATCACCTTCGGCAAGTTTTTTCAAGACAAGTTGCTGTTCTGCGGGCGTCTTGAAACGGTTGAGCTTTTCCACTCTCACGCCGAAATCATTAAAACGCTTAATAGCTGTGCGGTAATGCTGTTCTGACAATATCGTGCTTGGACACATGAACGCCGCTTGTTTGCCACCGAGAACGCACTGATAAATGGCGCGGAGAGCGACTTCCGTCTTTCCATAACCGACGTCGCCGCAGAGCAATCTGTCCATGACCTTGTCTGAGCACATGTCGTTCTTGACCTCTTCAATGCTTGCCAACTGGTCGGGCGTTTCTTCATATTCAAACGCGGCCTCGAACTCATCCATCATGGCTTCATGACGCGGAAAGGCGTATCCCCTCTTTTGCGAACGTTCGGCATACAATTGCTTTAAGTCGAAGGCAAGTTTTTTTATAGACTGCCTTACCCTCTCCTTCACCCTGTCAAATTCTGCCCCGCCGATCTTTGACAACGAAGGATTGCTTTCACCTGTGTATTTTGAAAGAATGTCCATCTGTTCGACGGGGACATACAAAACGTCGCCGCCACGGTACTCAATGGCAATATATTCCTTTATGCCGTCGGTCGTTTCAATCTTTTTTGTACCGGTTATTTTGCCCACACCGTGCTTTTCATGAACGGCATAGTCGCCGATTTCAGGCGATGTAAACATGTCGCCCCTGCGGCGGCGCAACACCCGACGGACTGATTTTGTATAGATATCGCCGCTGCCGACAACTGCGAGCCTGGCCTCATGCAGGACAAACCCCTTACTAAGTTCATCCGAACTTATGCAAACGCCGCGCATTGCTGACAAATTGTCGGGAATAGGATTGACAGAAATATATTCGGCGTCAAGCGTTTCAGTAAGTTTTTCAAGGCGTTGCACACTGCCCGTAAAGACAAGTACGCGGTACTTATTGGCAAGCCAACTCTTTATATCCTGAATGAGCGCAGGAATCGAATTGAGATATGACGGCGTGGGCGTGGAACGCAGGTTATAAGTTTTTAGCGGTCGAAAAAATATTGTAGAAGATGTGAAGGTCTGAAGCGCAAGGTTGCGGAAAGTTTGCAAACGCGAGATGAATTGTTCTTCGGTTATGAATTGCCTAACTGAAAAATCAAATACTTCGCCCCCCTCCTTCAAACTTTTATACCTTTCGCGGTGTTCCTTGCAGACAGAGTTAAGCCTATCAGATATACTTTTACATTCATCAAGTATGATAAGACTGTCCTGGGGAATGATATCGAATACCGTCCGCACCGAGGACAATAAAGGCATAAGAAATGATGCGCCAGGAAAAGACGCTCCCGATGAGATACCGGCTTTAATATCGTCGGCAATGGCACACGAGCGCTCGTATGCTTTTTGGTCGCGGCAATCTTTCAGTCCCGATGACAGAGCCGAAAGTATATTTGGAATATCGGCTTCCGGTATGGCGCTATCGGTAGCAGCTATCACTGTTACAGAAGATACATCATCCAACCGTTCGCCGCTGACATAGTCGTAAGGACGTATCCGCTCTATCGTATCGCCGAAAAAATCTATCCTGACGGGATTTTCCGCTCCGACAGGAAAGATGTCCAATATATCACCACGCACGGCAAACGTGCCAGCGCTTTCAACCGAATATTCACGCGTATATCCCATCTTGACAAGGCAGGACGGCAAAGAGACAAAATCGAGTTCGCTTCCCTTGCTGAAATGCACACGCGGCAAACTGTCAGGAACGAGCTGAAGAGCCGATTCAACATCGCACACAACAACTTCCGCACCCGAAAACACTTCGTTCAATGCCTTTAAACGACGAAAGAGCGCATCGCGCGAGAGTGCATCCTTAAACAAAAGCACGTCGTCCTTCGCCGACAAATACGCGCACCTCTTGCCTGATAGCGTACTTATAGCATTGTAAGCCTTTTCCGCAGCGACATGATCGGGAGCCACATACAACACTGTACCAGAAAAGATACCAGCTGTAAGATATTTTTGGCTATCAGAAACGCCGAAAACCGCCGTCGGAGTACCGAGGCGGACATCATTTTGAATGGCAGGATAATCACCATATAAATTGTCACAGCAAAAAAAGTTTTTTTTCATTCAGCAATGACCCCGCAGGGCAAAAGGTAATCAGCCATTATATTTTGTCATTACCTGCTGTGTCTCCTCCCCTTTGGCAAGCGCAAGCGCGGCGGAGGCTGCTCTTTCGCAGGCGGCAACAAACAGCTCATAATCTTCGGGACGAACATTCGACAGCACATAATTTATTATCGGTATGTTGATTTCAGGGTCACGGATACCTATGCGGATACGAACAAAGTCCGAAGAGTTTATTTCAGCTATCACAGAGCGCATGCCATTGTGTGTACCGGCACTGCCTGACGGGCGGATGCGTACATGACCTTTGGGAATATCGTAGTCGTCATAGATGACAATAAGATCGGCAGGAGTTGCCTTATGTTTTGCCAGCAGCTGTTTTACCGCCCGACCAGAACAGTTCATATAGGTAAGCGGGCGTGCAATAATCACTTTTTCGCCGCCGATATTGGCCTCCGCACATATAGATTCACATTCACGCTTTTTGAATTTTACGCCCAGATTGGAGGCAAGGTCACCGACAGCGAGCCAGCCCATATTGTGAAATGTTTTAAAATATTTTTCTTCGGGATTACCCAAGCCGACAATTATTTTCATATATATTTAACCATGCGGCATAAATTTAAACCGCCGCTTCATTCAAAAACAAAGCCACAGACATGCTGTGGCCGTGTTAAAATAAAATAATGCGCTTAAAAATCAATCATAAATTTTCGACATCGGCTTATCCATATATACATTTTCAATAGCCGAAGCAAAAATATTTGCAGTTGATATCATTTTAAAGATTGGTAACATCTTTTCCGCAGGAATATTGATGGTATCAAGCATGGCAAGTTCTGTTATAGGCGAAGACGCAAGCCTTTCAACAGCCGGGCCTGACAGAACGCCGTGAGAACAACATGCGTAAATTTCTTTTGCGCCTGCTTCCTTTAATGCCTTTGCACCCTGCACAATTGTGCCTGCGGTATCTATCATATCATCGACCATAAGGCAATTTTTACCTTCGACATCGCCGATAATATTCATAACTTCCATAACGTTGGCTTTGGGACGACGCTTATCAATAATCGCCATTTTTACGTCCATGCGGGCAGCCACTTTACGCGCTCTTCCCACAGAGCCGATATCGGGTGAAACCACGACGAAGTTTTCATCAGTCTTGGGTTTAAAATAGTTATACAACGTAGGCCCGCCGACGAGGTTATCGAGAGGAATATCAAAGAAGCCCTGTATTTGGAGGCAATGGAGATCCATAGTGAGAACTCTGTCAGCTCCTGCAGAAGTTAAAAGATTTGCAACCAGTTTTGCCGTAATAGGTTCGCGCGAGCGCGCTTTCCTGTCCTGACGGGCATATCCAAAATACGGAATGACCGCAGTAATTCTGCCGGCTGAAGCTCTTTTAGCCGCGTCAATCATGATGAGCAATTCCATCAGATTGGTGTTCACCGGATCTGACGTGGACTGAATGAGAAAAACATCCTTGCCGCGTATAGATTCATCGTAGCGCACATAAATTTCACCGTCGGAAAAATGGGTAAGCTCCATTTCGCCAAGAGTGGTGTTGAGTTTAGCCGCTATAGATTCGGCCAAAGGTCTGTTTGAATTACCCGAAAAGAGCTTGATTTCGCTGCCGTGATTGATCATTGAAGTAATAATCCTCCGATTTTTCATTCGTCGGGCGTATAGCGCCCATTATGCAAACCCGCTTTTCCGCAGGCCGTGCTTTTTTATTGCAGTAATTAAGATAGTATTATTAAGTTGTATTTTAATTGTATAATCAAAGCCGCGCAAAGTCAACACGAAAACACAACTTTTTTAAATATAAAAATTTAATGTTATGTTTTTTCCTTTTTTGCTTTTTCGCGTGCGCGCATATCGGAGAAAAAATCTGATAAAATTGCTCGACATTCCTCCTCCATGACGCCACCCTCCACCTCGATTTTATGATTAAGGAGATTAGCGTTTGCTATTTCGTTTGTAAGCGAACGCCCCTTATCCTCAAATGCACCGAAATAGATTTTTCTTATACGAGCATTCAAAGCGGCACCCATACACATAGGACAAGGCTCAAGCGTAACGTACAGTTCACATTCGGGAATACGCCAGCTCTTCAATTTCTTACAGGCCTTTTCAATAGCTTCAATTTCTGCATGAGCTGTGGCTATCTGTCTGCCCGTGCGGCGGTTATGTCCCCTGGAAATGACTTTGCCGTCCAGAACGACAACTGCGCCGATGGGGACTTCGCCATCCTCGTATGCTTTTTGCGCACATTTTAATGCGCTTTTCATAAATTTATTTTCCATAATTTGCAGTAAAATATTTTAATACGCCATAGCAATTTTTAAGTGCGCTTATGCGTTTTATCGGATGAGGAAGACTGTCTGAACCACACTCTATCGTATAGGCAGGAATACCGAGTTTTTGTATGCACCAATCCTTATAGCCGCCCGCACTGCCAATTATTTTTCTGACAGCGTAACCAGTTGATTCTGACAATAATCGTGCGCCGTTTTTATCGCCCTCACCTTTGAATTCCCAATAAATCTCCCCGCCCTTGGTGTGGAAGCTGAAGGTTACGTATGGTTTGATTTTGCGGGTAAAAGCCGCAAGAGCACTGCTTTCACTCTCAGAAAAAGGTCTGTCACCTATACAGTTCTCAGAACCACGGACGCGGGTATTGAGTCTGCCCGCACCCCAATCCGCATCAAAATTGACATTAAGATCGACACCGCGCGCATTAGCCTTCCACATTGATCGTCCCGACTGACACAGGACAGCGCCGTCCGGATTGACAAGAGGAACAATCCACCCTCCCTCTTTCGTTGGATGTTTTATGTGTTTCAAGGCAAGACGGGCGGTTATCCACTCGCGCCCGTGTATGGCATAGGACGATAAGTACTGCCTGCCAAAGGCGTCACCGACATGGAATGCGAAAATAGCCCTATTTTCAAGTGAATAGCCTATTATACACTTGAGCCCTCTATATCTACCGTAAAAGGACGACACTTCATCATATATCACAAGAATATTATATTAAGGTAGTTACTTGTGATATTCGCCGCCGCCGTTTATCATAAAGGCGCGGTAAATCTGTTCGCACAGAATGACACGCATAAGCTGATGGGGGAAAGTCATATCAGAAAAAGAAAGTCTGAGGTCTGCCGCCTGTTTGACTGCAGGCGAAAGCCCCTCGGACGAGCCTATTATAAAATTCATATTTTCACCCCTGTCGCACAATTTTTTTATATCCGCGGCAAGGGCGGGACTGGACAGCTTTTTTCCCTCAATGCACAGCGCTATTTTATAGCCTTGCGCGCGCTTTAAAATGGCCTTCCCCTCTTCTTCAATATTTTTGCCTTCAGGAATTTCAACTATCTCTAACCGACAAAAGCGGGAAAGCCGTTTACAATACTCCGCGACGGCGGCACGATAAAAATCTTCCTTTATTCTGCCTACACAGACTATATCAATCTTTATCATACAGTCAACAGCCCCAATATCCAGATTAAAGCCATGATTAGTATGCCAACCGAGCCAAAGATAAAAAACTTTTTTACCTCTCCACCTTCGCCGCGGACAAGCTGTTTTTTATCGAAAATAAGCCAGACAAGCGCGCCCGCAAGCGACAGCACGGCGAGAACGGTTACAACTATTGACGCCCACTGAGGCATGATCAAATTTCCCGACTCGTCCAAAAGTGACAGCCCCTGCAACACTATTATTACGCCGTTGTTTAAAAAATGAGCGAGCATAGACGGCAAAACTGAGCCGGAACGAACAGCCAGCAGGGCAAACATGCACCCGCAGACAAATTGATAGATGGTCTGTTCTATCGACCCGTGATACAGACAAAAAATAAATCCGGTAAGAAAAATGGCACTGACCGTTCCCGTACCAGCAACGGCATTATACAAAACGGCGCCGCGGAACAGAAGCTCTTCGCACAATGCAGGCAGCAGGCCGATAATCAAGATACCGGCGAGCATGCCCCAGCCTCCAAAATCAGGCAGCGATGAGTCGCTCGGAGTATAGCCGCAATATGTTAAAAACTCCAAAAACAGGCTGTTCAGAGGGGAAACGGCAAAAAGCAATCCGAATATGCAAAGAACACTTATCAAAAAATATTTCAGCGAACACTTTAAGGGCGCCGAAAGGCGCAGCGGCGTATTTAAAAATTTAGCGCAAAGTGCAAGGGTAATGATTATTGCGACGGGCGAACAGATATAGCCCAGATAAATCATCGCGTCGCCCGAAATACCCGCCTCCTCTATAAACAGAGAAACTATTAAATTGATAACAACATAAAGGCAAACTGCGACGCTAAAAACTGCACCTGCCTTTGCCCCGCCGGCCTTTTCGTCGAAAAGTGAATTCATGCGGTTATTATACAGCAAAAAAAATTTTTAGTAAAATATTTGATTTACATTTAATAAAAAATGTACTAAAATTTTATTTATGAAAATAGTTGATACAAAAGAAGTTGAAAATTTAATTTACAGGATGGCACTGAAAGCGGGCGTAAGCCTGACAGACAGCTGCAAAAATGCGCTTTACCATGCCCGTGATATTGAGGACAACGGCGCAGCAAAGTTTGCCCTCGGCGTACTGTGCGATAATTTTGAGTTAGCGGAAAGCAAAGATATGCCAATATGTCAGGATACGGGAATGGCTGTAGTAATGATGGAAATAGGGCAACAGGTTTTTTTTGAAGGCGCACCGCTGCGCGAGGCCGTAGACAACGGTGTGCGCAGGGCGTACAAAGACGGATATTTCAGGAAATCTGTGTGCGACCCGATAACACGCAGAAATACCGGCGACAATACTCCGACCGTTCTGCACACGGAGATTGTTCCGGGGGAACAAATACATATAACATTTATGCCGAAGGGGTTCGGAAGCGAAAACATGAGCAGAGTTTACATGCTTAAACCTGCCCAGGGCATTGACGGAATAATAGACGCGATAACTGAAACTGTAAAAATCGCCGGATCACGCCCCTGCCCTCCCGTCATTGTCGGAGTCGGGATAGGCGGAAGTTTCGATACATGCACAATGCTTGCAAAGAAAGCTCTTGCACGCGATTTGAACGTACACAACTCCCGCGAAGATATCGCCGATATTGAGCGGCGTGCGCTTGAAAAGATAAACAGCTTGGACATTGGCTGTCAGGGATTCCACGGTAAAGTAACCGCCCTCGGTGTAAATTGTGAATGGGCCCCCACACACATCGCGGGACTGCCTGTAGCAATAAACATTCAATGCCACTGTATGCGATGCTGCAAGGAGGTGCTTTAATGAAAACCTTAAATCTACCCCTAACACATAAGGAAATTAAGGAATTGCATGCCGGCGACAGCGTACTTTTGAATGGCGTTATCCTGACTGCAAGAGATTGCGCACATAGACGCATTAAGGACATTATGCAGAACGGCGAAATCATGCCGTTTGAGCTTCAAGACGCGTACATCTATTATGCCGGCCCCTGCCCTGCAAAGCCTGGAATGGCAAGCGGCAGCTGCGGACCCACCACCTCTTCAAGAATGGATAGTTTTGCACCCGATCTTTTGGATGCGGGACTTGGCGGAATAATTGGTAAGGGTGAAATGAGCGAGGAAGTACGGAATGCGGTGGTGCGCAACGGGCGTATTTATTTCGCCGCGATAGGCGGAGCCGGAGCGCTGTATGCCACGGCAATAAAAAAGAGCGAGTGCATTGCCTTTCACGATTTACTATCCGAAGGAATTTTCAGGCTTGAAATAGAAAACTTCCCGGTAGTTGTGGCATTTGACTCATACGGCAATTCTATTTACGATTAAAAAAGATTGACAACAAAATTTTTACCTTGTATAATCTGTGTAATCAGTTTAACGGCTATGACCGGGACAGACGCGCTTAACGTGGTTTAAAAGAGATGGCATGCTCATAGGCTGAAAAGCTGCCTTAAACGACAAGTGTGGTATTCACCCGCGAGCCGGACGCGCGAAAAATAAAAAAGTAGTACGTCCCGCCACTCCCTGCGTCAATGGGTAAAAAGGCAGTAAAACATAATTGCTGCGAAATCGGGTGGTACCGAGTAAGTTGGTAATAGACTTCCTCCCCGTGTCTTTACGACACGGGGTTTTTATTTTACTTTTACAGGAGTTTTCTTATGATAGAGGAAAGAATTGAAGAACTCAAAAGAAAGATTGATGAAGTTACAAAAGACATAAAGAACAGCAAGTCGCTTGCAGAACTTAAGCTGGCCTTTTTCGGGAAACAGGGTGAGATATCCGAACTGATGAGGGGTATGCGCGATGTTCCCAAGGAGAAACGTCCTGAGATTGGAAAAATTATAAACGCGCTGCGTGACTGGGCAAATGATAAGTTTGACGCGATTGAGGAGAGCGTAAAAAAGATTGAGCTTGAGGAGCTTTACAAGACTGAAAAAGTGGACGTAACTCTGCCAGGCCGCAAACTTCCGCATGGCGCCTACCACCCCAATACACTTGTAATACGCGAACTTGTTGACGTGTTCTCTGGCATGGGATTTGAGGTGTTTGAAGGGCCTGAAATTGAAAACGATTACTATAATTTTACCGCTCTGAACACACCAAAGGATCACCCCGCGCGCGATATGCAAGATACGTTTTACATTACCGACGAGCTGTTGCTGCGCACGCAGACTTCAGCCGGACAGATAAGAGTAATGGAAAATAAACAGCCGCCAATAAAGGTGCTTTCTCCAGGCAAAGTATATAGAAGCGACGACGACGCCACACATTCACCGATGTTCGGACAGATGGAAGGTTTGGTTGTGGACAAAGGCATTACACTTTGCGACCTTAAAGGCATGTTGGATGAGTTCGCAAGAAAAGTATTCGGAAACAGCGTTAAGACAAGACTGCGTCCCTCGTACTTCCCCTTCACCGAACCTTCGGTTGAAGTTGATGTGAGCTGCTTTGAATGTGGAGGAAAGGGTTGCAGGCTGTGCAAGGGTACAGGCTGGATAGAAGTCCTCGGCGCGGGAATGGTAAACAGGCGCGTGCTCGAGGGATGCGGCATTGACCCTGATGAGTACACGGGATTTGCATTCGGCATGGGTATTGAAAGAATTGCTATGCTCAAATACGGCATCAATAATATGAAGATGCTTTTTGAAGGCGACGTGAGATTTTTAAAACAATTCAAGAACTGACAAAAAGGAGATAATCATAGTTATGAAAGCACCCTTAAGCTGGCTTAAAGATTATGTTGATATAGATGTAAGCGCGCAGGAACTTGAAAAAAAGTTATTCGGCTGCGGCTTTGAAGTTGAAGAACTTATTCAAATCGGCAAGGACATTACAGGAGTGGTCGTTGGCGAAGTAATTGAATGTCAACCTGTTGAAGGAACACATCTGCATGTGTGCAAAGTTGACTGCGGCGAGCACGGCATTCTGCAGATTTGTTGCGGAGCCGATAACGTGGCAAAAGGTATTAAAGCGCCCGTTGCAACAATCGGCGCGACCGTATATGCCACAGCAAAGGATCACGTCACCATAGAAGGCGTTATGACCATAAAGAAAGGAAAACTGCGCGGCATTGAATCTTATGGCATGCTCTGCTCCGGCGTGGAAATAGGCGTAAACGGCGACATGTTCGACGGAGCGGATTATAACGGACTGCTCATTCTGCCTGATACATGGACGAACGGTGCCGACATTAAGCCGCTGTTGGGATTGGATGACTATATCTTTGACATAAGCATAACGGCAAACCGCCCCGATTGCCAAAGCATTTTAGGTATCGCACGCGAAGTGGCAGCAGTGCTCGGCAAGCCGTTGAAGCACCCCGACTGCACATACACAACAATCCACAGCGATGAAACCGTAAAGATCACCGACCTTGCCCCCGAACTCTGTCCGCGGTATATAGCGCACTATGTAAAAGATATTAAGATAGCTCCCTCCCCCCTTTGGATGAGAAAGCGCCTGACGCTGTGTGGCCTGCGCTCAATAAATAACGTTGTTGATATTACTAACTTTGTACTGCTTGAGATGGGACACCCCATGCACGCTTTTGACCTTTCCACTCTTACTGGCAGGGAAATAGTTATACGCAGGGCAAAAAACGGAGAAGAAATTACCACTCTCGACGAAAAGACGTTTAAACTTACCAGCGAAAACCTTGTCATCTGCGACGGCGATAAACCTGCGGCGCTTGCCGGCATTATGGGAGGACTGAACAGCGAGATAGAGAACGACACGAAAGAACTGTTGTTTGAGGCGGCAAAATTTGCGCGCGATAATGTCAGAAAAACTGCAAGAGCGCTCGGCCAACACTCCGACTCATCGGCTATGTTTGAAAAGGGCGTAAATGAATACACTACTCAACTTGCTATGAGCAGGGCATTAAACCTGATTCAGGCACTTGACTGCGGTACCGTGACCGACGTTCACAGCGATATAAAGACAGAATATTCGCACAACGGCGCCAAAACCATGCAGGTAAGCATTGCAAAAATAAATGCACTGTTGGGCATTGTTGTGCCGACCGAGGAAATTTGCTCCATTTTGAAGCGCCTTGACTTCGGTGTGAAGGTTGACGGTGATTCAATGACGTTGGATGTGCCTGCCTACCGTGAGGATATTGACGAATATCCCGACATAGCCGAAGAGATAATCAGAATGTACGGCTATGAACATATAAACGGCACATTCATGCCTACGGCAGCAGTAACAAACGGTGGATTTAATGACGAACAGAAGGCAGAATACGCTTTGAAACGCACCCTTGTGGAACAAGGTCTGTATGAAATTTCAACATACTCATTCTACTCGGAGAAAGATCTTGACCTTCTTAAGATGCCTGAGGATGCGCCGGAGAGAAAATTCATAAGGATTAAGAATCCCATCGGCGAAGATTTATCCGTAATGCGCACTACGCTTGCCCCCTCCATGCTGAACACCATAGTGCGCAATCTGCGCCGCGGAAATATGCAAGGCAAGTTGTTTGAAATTGCAAACGTGTATATTCCCGGACAACTCCCTTTAACCGATTTCCCTGAAGAGCGCAAGCAGTTGTGCATAGGGTATTTTGGCGTATGCGATTTCTTTGATTTAAAGGGCGCAATAGAGGCTGTTGCAGAAAGTATCAGGGTAAAATTTGAGTTTGTAAGTTCAACACGCCCCTTCCTTCATCCCGGAATATGCGCAGAGATACTGTGTAACGGTAAGGTAATAGGCTATGCCGGCAGACTCGATCCGTCCATATCCGACGAGTTGTCGCTTGAACGCGCAGTATTTATTGCCGAGCTTGATTATGAAGAACTGATGAGTTGCACACAGCCATTCAGGTATAAGCCTTTACCCAAATTCCCCGAAGTAACGCGCGATTTGGCCTTAGTTACAGACATGGATATAACCTGCGGAGCCATTGAAAAAGTGATATATAACTCATGCAAATATGTAACAGACGTAAAGCTCTTTGACATATATGCAGGCACACAGGTCGGTGCTAACAAAAAGAGCATGGCTTTTACGCTCACGTTTACGCCTGAGGAACAGGCCATTACACCTGAAAAATGCGATAGCTATGTAAAAAAGATTTTGAACAATCTTTCCCTCGAACTTGACATTACGTTGAGATAAAACTTATAAAAACTGAGGCGGCGCAGGCGATTGCCTGCGCCGCCTTTGAGCTATCACGGAACAAGCGAACTTGAACCCAGCAAGCCGCCCTGTAGATAGATTTGCGGGACATCGCCGTTTATTAAACTTTCACAGACGAGCACTTCGGCAGAGGCAAAAACGTACTCTGTGCGCGAAGCTAAAACGATTGTTATTTCTGTTACGACATCTATATATATTGAGTGAAGACTCTGATTTATGCCGGCCGAGGTAAAACGCGATATGAAATTGCACTCGGTAACAATTACGGGAACAATTTTCACGTTGATAGAACCGCCATACCCGGATAGAGCCTCTATGCCCGTAAACGCTCCCCAAGGTATGTTTATTCCGTCCTGACTGAGTTGCGTAAGTTTGCTCTGTGTAAGATAGGCCGTGCGGCGCGCTATGTAATTTACCATAGAACTATTGGCAGAAATTGTCGATACATCTCCGCTGTCATCATAAATTACCGTGACTATTTCACCATAGCCGATACCGTCAGGAATTACCTCCTCCACAACCTGATTTACAGCAGAAGTATTCAATGCCCGCAGTTGCGCACTGCTTACAGCTAAAATTACAGAGGTTGCATTGTTGAAGAAAATCACAATGAGAGCTATCAGCACCGCAGTAATTATGACGATTATAAACTTTGTCTTTAAACGTATTTTTCTCCTTTTCATATACCATTATATGATTTGCGCCGCATAATTATTAAGATATGTAGCATACTGTTTGCAAATATGCAAATACAGCAAACTTTGCGCGGACACACAATATATTTTGCTAAAGAACCGAAAATAATAGCGACCGGAACGATTGCCGGTCCCAAAGAGAGCGCGGGCATAGTAGGCAATTATGTGGACAAAGCTCTTTACGACGATATGTTCGGCGAAAGCACATTTGAAAAAGCTGAGTGCAAGATGCTCTCCTATGCGATAGACACAGCTATTTCAAACGCATCTTTAAACCGCGAACAGATAGACGTGTTATTTTCAGGCGACCTTTTGAACCAGATAATTTCAGCCTCCTTTGCAGCAAGAGATTTTGCTATCCCCTTTTTAGGCGTTTACAGCGCATGTTCGACCATGTCTGAAAGCATTCTGCTTGCCGCGTCAATGGTAAACGCAGGTTATGTAAACAACGCCGTTGCGGCCACCGGCAGTCACTTTGCTTCTGCCGAAAGACAGTACAGATATCCGCTTGAGCAGGGTACCACACGCCCACCCCAGTCGCAATGGACTGTGACGGGTGCCGGCGCGTGCGTTATATCGCGTTGCGGCGAGGGAGTTAAAATAGTCAATGCCACCATGGGCAAAGTAGTTGACTACGGAGTTACGGACGTAAACAACATGGGCGCTGCAATGGCGCCCGCCTGCGCCCAAACGCTGATACAGCACTTTCGCGATACTAACACAACGCCTGAAGATTACGACATTATACTTTCGGGAGATCTTGGGGCGCTGGGCAGCAGACTGCTTAAAGATTTATGCTGGGAAAAGGGTTACGATATTGCAAATAACCATGTCGACTGCGGAGAAATAATTTATAAAGTAATCGAAGATGAATTTCAAGGAGGCAGCGGCGCAGGATGCAGCGCGGTAGTTTTCAATTCCTATGTGGTATCAAAACTCAAGAGCAAATTATTCAAAAGAGTTCTTTTTGCAGCGACAGGCGCTCTGCTTTCCACCATATCATCGGGCCAGGGCGAATCGATACCCTGCATTAGCCATGCAATTCAGTTGGAGGTATAAATGGCAGGCGAAATTTTTGAAATTGTGCTTATGTTTATTAAGGCCTTTGCCGTGGGCGGAACCATCTGCCTTATTGCACAGATAATAATCAACATCACTGACATTACCGCAGGGAAGATACTTGTCTACTTTATGTTGGCGGGAGTTGTACTGACAGCTGTGGGAGCATATCAGCCACTGGTAGAATTTGCAGGAGCAGGCGCAACCGTACCAATAAGCGGATTCGGGTACCTGTTGGCAAACGGAGCAATTAAGGGTGCGGAACGCGGATTGTTTTACGCCGTTACAGGTTCGCTTGCTGCGGCAAGCGCGGGTGTAACTGCGGCAGTGGTATTTTCCTTCATTGCCTCTCTCCTGTTCAAAGCCAGAACAAAACCAAATTAAGAACTACGCCGCCGCGGAAATATTTCCGCGGCGGCGCCGACTTGCTAAATTAAATTTTATAATATTAAAAGCTATAACACAAAACCCACGCGCAAATTATTTTCTGTCAGCCGAAGTATCCTTGCGAATTACGTCGTGTGCGCCGCCCTCTACAATACTGGTAGCTGAAACCAAGGTAATCTTTGCTTTTTCCTGCAATTCCTTAATCGTAAGAGCGCCGCAATTACACATTGTTGAGCGTATTTTGTTTGTAGTCATCTCCACATTGCTCTTTAAAGGTCCGGCGTAGGGAACGTAAGAATCAACGCCTTCTTCAAACGAGAGTTTTGAAGCTCCGCCAAGGTCATAGCGCTGCCAATTGCGCGCACGATTGCTGCCTTCGCCCCAATACTCCTTTACATAAGTACCTCCGACAAAGAGCTTTTGTGTAGGACTTTCATCGAAACGGGCAAAGTAACGACCGAGCATAACAAAATCTGCACCCATTGCAAGGGCAAGGGTTATATGATGGTCATGAACAATGCCGCCATCAGAACAGACGGGGACATAGATACCCGTCTTTTTAAAATATTCATCGCGTGCGGCACAAACTTCTATGAGTGCTGTGGCCTGCCCCCTGCCTATGCCCTTTGTTTCACGAGTGATACAGATAGATCCGCCGCCAATGCCCACTTTGACAAAATCGGCGCCGTTTTCAGCAAGAAACAGGAATCCGTCCCTGTCGACAACATTGCCTGCGCCAACCTTGACTTTATCGCCGTATTTGCCGCGAATAAAATCAAGCGTGCGCTTTTGCCATTCAGAGAAACCTTCCGAGGAGTCTATGCAGAGGACGTCAGCACCAGCCTCTACAAGGGCGGGAACACGCTCTTCATAGTCGCGGGTGTTGATACCTGCACCCACTACATACCTCTTTTTGGCGTCGAGAAGTTCGTTGGGGTTGCCCTTGTGGTCATCGTAGTCTTTACGGAAAACGAAATACTGCATGTTGCCTTTTTCGTCCACCAAAGGCAGGGAGTTCAATTTATTGTCCCATATTATATCATTGGCTTCGGAGAGGGTTGTTGTTGCCGGAGCAGTAATAAGCTCCGACAGAGGCGTCATAAAATCTTTTACAAGCGTATCCTTAGGCATACGGCTGACGCGGTAATCGCGGCTGGTTACAATGCCGAGAAGTTTGCCGTTGGCCTTGCCGTCCTGAGTTACAGCTACGGTTGAGTGACCTGTCTTTTCCTTCAACGCGAGAATATCGGCAAGAGTTGCCGTAGGCGCGATATTGGAATCGCTGACAACAAATCCCGCCTTGTACGCCTTTACCTTTGCAATCATTGCGGCCTCGTCCTCAACAGATTGCGATCCGTATATAAAAGATACACCGCCGCAACGGGCAAGAGCCAGCGCAAGATTGGAGCCGGATACCGACTGCATTATTGCCGAAACCATAGGGATATTCATCTCTATTGCGGGTTTTTCGCCCTTCTTAAATTTGACGAGAGGCGTTTTCAGCGATACATTTGCCGGGATGTGCTCACTTGAAGAATAACCCGGAATAAGAAGATATTCGTTGAATGTGTGTGAAGGTTCATTGATATACGTTGCCATTTGTTAATTTCTCTCCTTGACCGCAGTCCTTGAAAATGTTATTATAATAATATACAACATATTATTGATTAAATATTATAACATAATACTTTTTAAAAGACAAGCAAACGACACATATTTGTACCATACCATTTTAAACTATTTAAATAAATATGTAAAAAATAACTTAAAGATCTTATGTAAGGGCGAAACGCACGGTAACCATTGCATTGCTCAATACCGATCTGTCGAAAATATGTTGTTTGGTCTGGGAATTTCAGATTAAACGGAACGAGCTTTTTTGAGTATAGCGTGCGTTTTTTACGGTATTATTGTTAGTAACAACTCTTGCCGCTACTATAAGCATTGCAATATGTGTGGCAAATTACTTCGCATACAATATCATATTAAAGAAACGCAAGGCAAAATATGCAAAACGCATTTTAGAACTTTCAGACGAACTTTTAAAAAGATGATAGCCCTACTATTCCTCTGCCGTAGTTTTGCGGCAGAGGAAACTTTAATCGCTAATTTTCAGTTTATTCTGCAATACCAAAAATATAACTAACAATGTAATGAGAGTGGCAGCTATTACCACGCCTCCGATTACGAGTGCGCCCGCACTGTAATTATAATAAACCTCGCGCATAAGCTGGTAGCTATCGCCATTGACAACTATCATGTAGTCCCCTAAATAGTAGCCTAATGCCGACGCCATTCCACCCACGGAAACACTAATATTGCTAAATCTGAGATTATAGACAGAAAATGAACCATCCCGCGTGCTTACCCTTTCGACTGTAATTTCGGCAGTTGACGCAATTGTTCTGTATTGCACAGCGCAACTGCTTTTATCTTCTGAAAACAGTACCTGCACGCCGTGACCGAGATCAATAACTTCATTGACTTTGGCTGTTTCCGCAAGTTCAGTGAGGTTGTAATATACTTCGCTTTCCTCATCATCACCCACATAATCGTATGGATATTGCCATGATTCAAGATATTGTTTGAAAGACTGTGCGTCAGAATCGCTGTACAGCTCAATATTTCGTATAGGCATCCACAGGCAGAATACTACAATACCAACCAGCGAAATACCAATGGGTATCATAGCAAACGCAACACACTTTTTAAAAAATTTATTATTCTTTTTAGCTTTATCCTTCTGCTTGTCACTACCATACTTTTTAATTGCGCTACGGCGCACTATCATCGCGAAAATAAACAACGATACCGCAATCACGATAAAAATTATAAATAGTAAAAAACCATAATAGTAAAGCGTGGCTAAACCGACAACTGCACATAATAAAGATACCACTGATGAAGCATAGCTACAATTACTTACGCAAAAGCGAAGTCCAACTATAAATTGATGCGAGTCCTCGCCTTCTTCAAAGCTGTTTTCGTTACCGCGCCAGATTGCGAACAGCACTACAGCTGAAACAATAAACATTATCATGCCGATGTAAAACAACAACAGCCACCACTGCCATCCCACCCATGCCAACGTGGTTATATCAATGTGCATTCCTATATAAAAAAGCAACAGACCAAGACACATGAGCCCTGCGAGGACATACGCCGTAGATGTGAATTTTGCAAGCTTGCGCTTATATATTTTATTCTGGGATTTTTGAGTTACGGAAGGCTTTTCTATCCCGCCGTTGCGCTCGCCGCCAAGTATTTCATCAACAGTGACCCCGTACAGATCGGCAAGGGCGGGCAAAAGTAGTATGTCTGGCATAGCAGCACCTCTCTCCCACGCGGAAAGCGTACGGTTTGAAATGCCGAGTTTATCGGCTACCTCCTGCTGGGTATAGCCGTTGGCGCGGCGCAGGGTAGCTAAAAATTCACCAATTGATTGTTTCATTATATTTATCACTCCTCTGTTTTTTCTTTATTCTATATTATTGCGACATGGAATACAATACCGCAACTGTGGAATATGTCTATGATTCATGGAATGACATAGCCCTAAACAGAATTTGAAGTGAACAAAGCAGCAATTTGGGCGGCCACACCTTTTTTAAGGCCGCTATAATTTATTATAGCCTCCTTTTCATATCCGCTTTGAGGAGCCAAAAGATAATCACTAAGACAGCGGATATTTATTCCCCTATCTTCCGCAAAGAGTTTTATATGTTCACTTGAGCGCGCGGATGGAAATTTTACAGTTATATGCAGTCCAGAGCCGGTATCGTTGACCTGAACAGGAAAAGGAAGCGAGTTTAAAGCTGCAAGTACTTCCTGCCGGACAGTACGATAATAATTTTTAAGACGGTTGATATGTCGTTCAAAGTGACCGCTACCTATCATTACTGAAAGCGTCTTCTGTTCAAAAAGAGGAACAACATTTGCGCTATTACCAAACAATTCGTTAAAACGTGCGCATAGTTCTGGAGGAAGAACCATGTACCCCATTCTCATGGACGGCGCAAGTGACTTTGAAAACGTATTTATATATATTACCTTGTCGGGACAGAGTTCAAGCATGGATTGCAGAGGATTACCAACAAGGCGAAATTCGCTGTCATAGTCGTCCTCCACTATATACGAGCCGCTGTCGCGCGCCCATTTTATCAATCTGACTCGATTTGCGACAGGTATTACGGCGCCTGTAGGAAACTGGTGAGATGGTGATATGTGCAGCACATCGGCTTCAGAACTTTCAACAACGGCGGGGTCAATCCCGTCTTTGTTGACCGCAATGAATGTACACCTTGCCCCATATAATTTATAAGTTGAATATATTTTGCCGTACCCTGGATTTTCAACGGCAAAAAGTTTATCGCAACCGAGCAGCTGTACCACCATGCCGTACAGATATTCGGCGCCCGCCCCCACAACTATGTTTGCCAGATCGACCGTTACGCCGCGCATGCGGTAAAGATAGGCGGCAATTTCACGCCGAAGCGATAAATCGCCGCAACAAGGAATACGCTCCAAAAGATGCTCCCCCTCATCAGAGAGGACGTTGCGCATTAGCCGCGCCCACACTGAAAACGGAAAGAGTTCTGCCGGAGTTGAGCCGGACACTAGGTCGAAAGCATAGTTCTTGCCTTTAATTTCCTCCCGATAAACCAACGACATTTCACCGCGGGACTCAACACTGAAATCGGCCACAAAATATCCGCTGCGCTCTTTGGAAATTATGTAACCTTCGGCAAGCAGTTGCGCGTAGGCCATCTGAACAGTCACGACACTGACAGAGAGGTTGGCAGCGAGAGCGCGCTTTGACGGAAGTTTCTCCCCACGCTGTAATCGTCCGTTCAATATGTCGTTACGGATACATGAATAGAGACTGTAATATTTATTCTTACTGTCTAAATTATAAGTTAACATATATACATAATATCACAACTTAATAAAAATAACAACTGATATTATTAAAATATAAAAATCAATAATACCACATCAGACAAAAAGCGTGCGCCGCTCTGAAAAGCAAATTGACAGAGCGGCGCACGCTGTTATTAACAAGATAATTTACTTCATAAAAAATTTGATGAGTTTTGATTTGAAGGTGCTGTATGGTTGATAACGAACGGGCATGTCAAAGAAAGTAGCTTTATCGACAATCGATTTATAATGTGTAAAGCAATCGAACCCTGCTTTACCGTGATAAGCCCCCATTCCGCTTGCACCAACGCCGCCGAAGCCCATGGCTGACGTTGCAAGGTGGATTATTGTATCGTTCACACAACCGCCGCCAAACTGACAGAGTGAGGTGACTTTTTCCGCGGTGCGCTTGTCTGCAAACACATATAATGCCAAAGGATGCGGGTGAGCGTTGATATCGGCGATGGCGTCGTTGATATCATTGAAGGTCATCACCGGCAGCACGGGGCCAAAAATCTCCTCACCCATGACAGCATCATTGCGGGTGACATCTGTCATTACGGTGGGAGCGATCCTCAATGCTTGATCATCTATTTGCCCGCCGCAGAATATTTTATTTTTGTCTATCAACCCCACTACCCTGTCAAAATGCTTGCGTGAGATAATTTTGCCATAGGAGGCATTTTCGAGGGGATACTGACCATACTGATTGGCGATCTCCTGCTCAAGGCAGACAAGTAGCCTATCCTTAACTGAAGAGTGTACTAAAATATAGTCGGGAGCAACGCACGTCTGGCCGCAGTTTAAAAACTTGCCGAACACTATTCTTTTTGCCGCAAGAGGGATATTTGCAGATTTGTCGACTATGCATGGACTCTTTCCGCCCAATTCGAGTGTTATGGGAATAAGTCTTTCGGCGGCGTGGCGCATAACCTCCTTGCCGACAGCAACCGAACCTGTGAAGAAAATTTTATCAAACGGCATGTCGAGCAACGCCGCATTTTCAGCTCTGCCGCCGAGAACGGTTGTTGCAAGTTCGGGAGGAAAGGACTCCTTAACTATCTTTGCAAGCAATTTACTTGTGGCGGGAGAATATGCGGAGGGTTTCAAAATTACAGTATTGCCTGCCGCTATTGCATCGACCAAAGGTTCAAGCGAAAGCATGAACGGATAATTCCATGGACTCATGACAAGCACACAACCATACGGTGCGCTTTTGACATAGCTTTTGGCAAAATACTGAGCCATGGGCGTTTTTACACGCCTGTCCTTGGAATATTTACGAATATGCTTGAGCATGAAATTGATTTCCGACAAAGTCATGCCGACTTCGCACATATAGCTTTCAGTAGCGCTCTTACCGAGATCAGACTTAAGCGCTTCGTAGATATTCTGTTCGTTTGCATAAATGTTTGCACGAAGGCGCTTCAACGCAGCAATTCTGTTCCTGACGGAAAGCGTTGCGCCCGTTGAAAAATATTTTTTTTGTCTGTCCAATAAATTCTGCATAGCATTATTCCTTTATATCGTAATAAATAGCGCGGAGCTGCGCAGCATTCATGAGTACGGGAACGGGATAGAGTGGATTTGCCTCTTTATCGGCATGACGGGCAAGTTCAGGAATATCTTCCTCCGCAACATGCAATTTGCGTGGGATATTCATTTTTTCATTCAATTCTTCAATAAAGGCTATGAATTGACTTGCCGCCTGCTCATCTGAAGCCATTACATCAGACACGCCGCTCTTTCGCGATAAATTTGCGAGTTTGCGCTCCGCATGTTTGCCATAGCGTTTTAACACATGTGGCAATATTACGGCATTTGCAAGTCCGTGAGGCGTATTATATTTTCCACCCAGCGAGTGCGCGACGGCATGAACATAACCGACATACGAAATAGTGAAGGCAAGACCTGCACAGTATGCCGCATACTGCATACGGCGGCGGGCATGTTTATTTTTTCCATCGACGTACGCAGTATAGAGATTGGCACGTATTATGCTTGTTGCCTCAACTGCAAGACGGCGCGTCATGCGCGTAGTTGACCTGCCTATATAGGCTTCTACTGCGTGAGTGAGCGCATCCATGCCGGTTGTTGCCGTGACGGACGGAGGAAGCCCGACAGTCATGTCCGGATCCAGAATGGCATAATGAGGAGCAAGGCAGAAAGAGATTATTGTAAATTTATCGCGCGTTTTATCGTCGGTTATAACGGCGGCTATAGTTGCTTCACTTCCCGTACCTGCTGTGGTAGGCACAGCTATAAAAAGCGGCAATTTGCCGAACACTTTTAATACGCCGCGCATTTTATATATAGATTTTTTTGGCTTGATTATGAGCGCGCCTGCAGCCTTGGCACAGTCCATGGCTGAACCTCCGCCGACGGCGATTATACAATCGCAACCTTCCTTTCTGTAGAGGTCGGCCGCCGCCTGCACGTTTGAAACAGTGGGGTTTGCAACCGTGTCGGAATAGACAGCACTCCCCACCCCCACCGACTTCATGTCGGCGATGAGCTTATCGCAAAGACCAAGCTTGTAAACTGTGGGGTCGGTAACGATAAGCGCCTTGCGCTTATTTTTTTGTTTTAAGAGCGCGGCAGCCTCGTCGCTTCCGCCGAGCGGTTTGGGCTGGCGATAGGGCAAAAAGGGCAGAGCAATATAAAATACCGCCTGATAGGCACGACAAAATATACGTTTGAAAATATTCATAATTTTTTCTCTTTTATTTTTATTTTAATACAAATTTTGCAAAGAGTCAATAGTGTTTAGCAAACTACGTCGTGCAGGCAGTTGCCTGCACGACGTAGTATTCAGTAAATGCAATCAATTCAATCTTTTAAAGTACCTGTGTAAGCTGTCCCGTTTCAAAAGAATAGTACCACGTTGCTGTTGAGTCGCCGTAATTCTCGTTTGCAACCCAATAGACGGTCTTTTGAGTGAGATTATATACTACGCTGTGAACGGTTACTCCGCCGCCACCATTCCATGTTCTTCTGCCCACGGCTTGAAGAATATCCATTGCGGCCTGCTCATCGGCGACTATACCGCCGACTTCGGCGAGCTGTCCATTGATGTACTCGTATCTATCCAAACCAGGCATTTCCTCACCATCGACATAGTAACCCGGTGTTATAATAAAATTGGTTATAGTCTGATAGGCAAATGCCGAAGATTCACGCACTTCTTCGTACATAGGATCATCGTTATAGATAACATTCAATGTGCGTGCAGTACCATCATTGTCCGTGGAATCTGTAACACCATCGGCAGGCACCCACTCTACTATTGCGCTCTTGCCTGAAGCGTCAGCTATCATGTAATGGAAAGAGGTGTTTGCCGAATCATGCAGGTTATAATTTTTAATCAGTTCTATTGCGCTGTCTACATCGTCAGCATAATCGAGGATAAGGCGAAGCATAGTTGTTGAAGTGATATTGTCCTTTCCCTCCTCCTGCTGATCAGTAGCCACAGTTGTTTCACCCTGATAGGACATGTATATGCCGCAGCTGACGCCGGCGTCATTGATACCGTCCAGCGGCGCATAGGGAGCGGCAAGGCATGTGATTTTATTCATCAAGCCCTCAACGTCGCTATCTATATCCATACCGACATAATTAAGATCGACTGTAGAGAACGACGCATGACGACCGTCGCCCGGATCGCATATTGTTATGCAAATATTTGTCTTATCAAAGTCGTAATTGCGCGCAAACAAGATATCGCCGGATTGGGTCTGCGCAATAAATGACGAGCAGCCTATATTTGTTTCACTTATCGTCATATCAATCAGACCGCGGGTGATGTGTTCGGTAATGAAGTTGATAAGTTCGCTGTCACTTGACGCGCCGCCTAAAGCAAGAAATTCATCAAAATAATATCCGCCGCTGACTTCCATGCTATAGACTGATCCTTCATTGTTGTCATCATTGCGGGCACGAAGATGAGTAAAACTTGCTACGGTTAAAATTTCGTCACCCCAGACACACCAAACGGTTATACCAAGCGCCGCACAAATGACGATTATTGCTGCAAGAACTATGCAAAGCACGCGCAACCATATCCGCTTTTTGTGTTTTGTTTTCTCCATAAATACTCCTTGGATTTAATTTTGTATTCTTGGTTGATAAATCAACCTTGTGTGATTATACACCCCTGTTTATGTTTTGTCAACCAAAAAGTGTTGATTTATCAACAAAAAAATTAGATAAAATTAAGGGCACAGCCACAGGCTGCACCCACTAAACAAAAATATATAATATAATCAATATGCACGGGCAAAAATTACAGTGTGTTTTGCCTCTTTGCCGCAGACAGCACACTTTTTATGAGAATGTTCTTCAGCAAAAACACGCGCTGTGGCGGCGGTCTGAGCCTTGACGGCATCTTCACATTGACGGCAACCGCACCAACCGGCTTTGACAAAATTGCCCGCCTCCACTCCGTTCAAAATCTCGTCGATGCTGTCGGCATCGATTATCCGCGAGTCGCGGCGCGCCTTTGCCGCCTCAAGCATATCTTTCTGCACACACGCGAGAAGGGACTCTACCTCCTGCGTAATATTTTCAACATTACAGAAACTCTTTTCACAGGTATCTCTGCGGAACAGCATGACTTTGCCTGCTTCGAGATCACGGGGACCAACCTCTATGCGGACAGGAACGCCGCGCATCTCCCATTCGTTAAACTTCCAACCGGGGGAGTTATCCGAATCATCCAATATTGTCCTGACTCCAAGAGCATTGAGCTGTTCATAAATTTTGTGACAAGCTTCCATTACGCCGCCTTTTTTAGCGGCAATAGGCACAATGACTGCCTGATAGGGCGCGACAACCGGGGGAATAACCAACCCGCGCTGATCGCCGTGGGCCATTATGAGAGCGCCTATAAGGCGCGTTGACACGCCCCAACTTGATGTATAAGCATATTTCTGAACGCCATCCTTATCAAGAAACTTGATATCAAAGGCTTTTGCAAAATTTTGGCCAAGATAATGTGAAGTGCCTGCCTGAAGGGACTTACCGTCCTTCATCATGGCTTCCATGCCGAAAGTAGCCACGGCGCCGGCAAATTTCTCCTTTTCGGTCTTTTTTCCTGTAATTACAGGAATGGCAAGGCAATTTTCGGCAAATTCCTTGTAAACTTGCAGCATTTTCAGCGTTTCATCCATTGCCTCTTCTTCAGTAGCATGCGCTGTATGCCCCTCCTGCCATAAAAATTCAGAAGTTCTTAAAAAGGGGCGCGTGGTCTTTTCCCAACGCATAACATTGGCCCACTGATTGATGAGAACGGGAAGGTCACGGTATGACTGTATCCACTTTGAATACATATTGCCTATTATCGTTTCTGACGTAGGACGTATTGCAAGAGGTTCAGCCAACTCTTCACCGCCGGCATGAGTTACAACGGCAACTTCGGGAGCAAATCCTTCAACATGTTCGGCCTCCTTGGAAAAAAACGACATGGGAATAAGCAAAGGAAAATACGCGTTCTTGTGACCTGTAGCCTTGAAGCGTTTATCTAATTCTTTCTGAATATTTTCCCATATTGCATAGCCGTAGGGGCGTATGACCATAGTGCCTTTGACAGGGCCGTAGTCAACCAACTGCGTCTTTATGACGACATCGGTGTACCACTGGGGAAAATTACTGTTTATATCTGCTATTTGTTCAACAAAATTGCGATTTTCATTACTTGCCATAAATCTCTCCGTACAAAATTCTTTTCCGTCATTATATCATACCTAAGGTCAAATACAAAATATTTATGCGACTTTTTGAAAACTTTGAGCATTTAAAATTACAACAAAAGTCGTTTATATAGTTGTCAATGAGTGTTAAATATTGTATAATAAAAGTCGTATGGATTACAATAAGCTTAAAATTCTGAAGAGCGGTAGCGACATAAGGGGAATTGCAAGCCAACTGACGGCGGACATTACCCTTACCGACGAAGCCGTATATTGCATAATACGGGCGTTTTGCATCTGGTACAGACAAAAGTACTCACAAAATGCATCATCCATTGCAATCGGCCATGACGTGAGGATTTCTACCGACAGAATTTTAAAGCAGGTACTAAAGGCGGCAACGGATGAAGGCATAAATGCCGTAGACTGCGGACTCTGCTCCACCCCCTCAATGTTCATGCTGTTAAAAAGCTCTTTCGGATGCGACGCCTCTGTAATGATAACAGCTTCGCATCTGCCTGCGGACAGGAACGGATTAAAATTCTTTACTCCTGACGGCGGACTTGACGGCAAGGACATAGACAGAATACTTGCAATTGCCGCACAAGAAAATTTTAATAAAATTGCAGCGGAACGCGGTACTGTAGAACGCCGTTCGTTCCTTGCAGATTATTGCGCGATGTTAGTTGAAAAGGTGCGCACAGCATGCGGAGAACGGACTCCGCTTGCGGGTATGAAAATAATTGTGGACGCCGGAAACGGTGCCGGCGGTTTTTTCTGCGATATGGTGTTGCAGCCGCTTGGTGCAGATACGCGGGGGAGTATTTTTCTGGAACCGGACGGGACATTCCCCAATCATATACCTAACCCCGAAGACAGACAGGCTATGGCGTGCCTTAAAGAGGCTGTATTGAAAGAACATGCCGATCTGGGCATAATTTTTGATACAGACGTTGACAGAGCCGGCGCAGTTGACTGCGACGGCCTGGAGATAAACAGAAATAAGCTCATTGCGCTGACAACCACAATGGTTCTTGGGGACAGAGGCGGAACGATAGTTACGGACAGCGTTACAAGCAGCGGCCTGACGAAGTTCATTGAAGAACGCGGCGGCAGACATCTGCGGTTTAAACGCGGATATAAAAACGTCATTGATGAGGCCGTGAGGCGCAACAAATCGGGCGAATACTGCCCTCTTGCTATAGAGACAAGCGGACATGCCGCTTTTGCTGACAATTATTTTTTGGACGACGGAGCTTATCTTGTAACGCGCATACTAATATGCCTTGCAAAACAAACTAAGAATAAGCAAAAGTTGGGAGATCTGATTAAAGACCTTGAATATCCCGTAGAGGAAAATGAGATAAGAATCAACTTTAAAGACGGAGTTGAAAACTTCGGTGAGGAAGCCGAAAAAATTATTGAAGATGTAAAACAAAGAGCTGTCCGCGACAAGCTTGACATTGCGCCGGACAACTATGAGGGCGTTAAAGTCAGCTTTGGTAAAGACGACGGCAACGGCTGGTTTCTGTTGCGCATGAGCGTGCATGACCCCGTTATGCCGATAAATTTTGAAAGCAACTCATCGGGCGGGAATAAGATTATAGCAACAAAACTTTTTGAAATACTTAAAGACCATCCCTCCCTTGATACGTCCAACCTTTTAAAATTCATACAAAACACCTGAATGCTCAATTAAAGTAGTAAGGCTTGCAGGTATATAAGGAGAAAACAATATGTCAATCGAGCAGAAAAGCATAGACACAATCAGAGTACTTTCGGCTGAGGCCATTGAACGCGCAAAATCCGGGCATCCTGGAATATGTATGGGTGCAGCGCCGATAGGCTTTGAACTGTTTGCAGACCACCTTAATTTCAGCTGTCACAACCCGAAATGGGACAACCGTGACAGATTTGTTCTTTCTGCCGGACACGGCTCAATGCTCTTATATTCACTTTTGCACCTCTTTGGATACGACATAACAAAAGAGGACATTATTAACTTCCGCCAGCTCGGTTCACGCACGCCCGGTCACCCCGAATACGGAAAGACTGACGGTGTAGAAACTTCCACAGGGCCGCTTGGTCAGGGCGTAGGAAACGCCGTTGGTTTTGCCGTTGCCGAAGCTCACCTTGCAGCGCTGTTTAACAAACCCGGATTCCCCATTGTAGATCACTATACCTATGTTCTGACCGGCGACGGCTGCCTTGAAGAGGGAATTGGTTACGAAGCGTGCTCTTTTGCAGGCACGCAGAAGTTGGGCAAACTTATACTGCTCTATGACAACAATGACACTACCATTGAAGGCAACATGAAAAACACCTTTGACGAGGATGTTGCAACAAGATTTATAGCTCAGGGTTGGCAAGTTTTGCGCGTGCAGGACGCAAATAATCTTTTTACGCTTAGCAATGCAATTGTCAGAGCTAAAGCAGAGAAAGAGAGACCTACAATTATTATATGCAAAACTACTATTGGTTACGGTTCGCCCCTTGCAGGCAAGGCCGATTGCCACGGCGCACCCTTGGGCGAGGTCAATCTGCAGGCAACAAAGGAAAATCTTAATTGGACATACCCTCCCTTCAAGGTACCTGAGGACGTAAAAGCATACTGCCTTGCCATTGCCGAAGAGAGAGCCAAAAAGGAAGTTGAATGGAAACGCCTTTTTGCTGAGTATGAAAAGAACTATCCCGAACTTGCGAAAAAGTATAAATCGTTTATGAATGGCGCACAACCCGACTGGGACGCCGTGCAGGGCAAACTCCCCTTCTTTGACAAACCTGAAGCTACACGCTCGTGCGGGGGCAAGATTCTGAATGCCATTGCTCAGTGTATTCCCAACATAATGAGCGGTTCTGCTGACCTTGCTCCCTCTACAAAGACGGAAATAAGCGGACAGGAATATTTCTCACCCGAACACAGAGAGGGCTGCAATATTCACTTTGGCATACGCGAACACGCCATGGCGGCAATTTGCAACGGCATTCAGCTACATGGCGGACTTAAAGCCATCTGCTCCACCTTCTTCTCCTTTACCGATTATATGAAAGCAGGAATCAGAATGACTGCGCTGATGAATATACCCGTGCTGTATGTGATGACCCACGATTCGATAGGCGTTGGCGAGGACGGCCCCACTCATCAGCCTATGGAGCAACTGATATCCTTGAGATCTATACCCAATATAAACGTGTTCAGACCGTGCGACGGCATGGAAACTTATGCCGCGTTCAAATGCGCGTTCACAGATAAATGCCCGACCGTTATAGTTGAAACGAGGCAGAACCTGCCCGCTTACGACCATACTCCTGACGTTGCTGAACGGGGCGCTTATGTGCTTTCAGACTGTATAGGCAAGCCCGACGTTCTGTTGATAGCAAGCGGTTCGGAAGTTGAGCTGTGCATGCAGGCCAAGGATGATTTGGCCGCTGAGGGAATAAAAGCGAAAGTCATCTCCATGGTAAGCATAGAAAAGTTTGAACAGCAGAGCGAGGAATACCGCGACTGGATAATAAATAAAGACGTTATGGCGAGGGTGTGCGTGGAAGCGGCGTCACACTACAGCTGGTACCGCTACAGCCGCGATTACGGCGAAGTTATCGCGATGAAATCGTTTGGCGTATCCGGACCGGCAAAACAACTATTTGAATATTTTGGTTTTACTCGTCAGAATGTGGTAGCGGCGGCAAAGCGCTCGATTGAAAACGTTGCGCTCGGCAGATTCAGCCACTGATGGATACAAGCTGTTTAAACAGCCTTTAAATAATGCCCCGGCGAAAAGATGGCATCATCTTTTCGCCGGGGCATTTGTCCAACTGTTATCACCATCAGTCGGTACGATAACTTTGGATTTATTGCGTTTAAGTAAGTTAATTTCATGTGGGAAAGGCCACTATACTCTTGCGGGTAAAGCATGGCATAGAAATGATTACAATACTGTACGAATGAAACTTTAAAAATGAACTTACCAACACTTGTATTTTTTGTAAAAGTGCGCAAAATACAAGTATGAATAGAAAGCTTGGCGCTTTTACAGCGTTTATGATTATTTTTTCGGTTCTGCTCTTACACTACTTTGGCCAGTTGAATGAAGCAACACGAATAAGGATAAGTTATGCCGAGAGTACGCCGTGCGTATATCTGACATTTGACGACGGGCCAAGTGACAGAGTGACGCCAAAGATTTTAGATATTTTAAAGGATGAAGGCGTAAAGGCCACGTTTTTTATTGTGGGCAGGAGCGCCGAAAGCCGAAAAAACATAGTCAAGCGCGCTTATGACGAAGGACACACTATCGGCGTTCACAGTTACTCACATGATTATAAAAACATATACGCCTCGCCAAAGGCTCTGCTTGATGATATTGAAAAGTGCAATGCTCTGATTGAAAAAATAACGGGAAAGCGCAGCAATATTTATCGATTTCCCGGAGGGAGTTTTAACCGAAGCGCGCAACTCGTAAACGCAATTACAGAGGCAGGATACAGGTATGTTGATTGGAACGCCTCTGTACGCGACGCTGAAATTGCAAATGCAAAGCCTGAAGATCTTGTGGAATCAGCAAAAAGCACGTCCGCGGACAGAATGACTATTGTTCTTTTGTGCCACGACGGGACGGATAAGCTTGCCACCGCCGCCGCGCTTACAGATATTATAGGCTATTACCGCGCTTTAGGTTTCACTTTTTGCGCATTCTGACATTCATGCAGAATAACATGGCAATAAATATCCACCCGCAGTGAAGTGAACCCCAAAGTTTGGACAAAAAATTAATCGGTCGAATTCAAAAAATAGCGGTGCAACTGCACCGCTATTTTTTTACGCTTTAAATTCAATTCTGTTCTTTACTCTGTTCAGAGGCATAGTCCGATTGCTTATTGGAGGCATCCTCTTCCTCATCCCTATCCTTTTTGAAGAGACGGAATTTTTTATCCTCTCCCTCATTTGATTCGGCAACGGGTTTGATCTTTTTTGTTATAAGCATTTTTTCAATGCGGTGTTCATCGACCAAAAGAACCTGAACTTTGACATATTCGTTTTCGCACTCGCAGGTTGTGCCGTCATCAGGCACGGTGCCGAGCATTTCGCAGACGTAGCCGCCAAATGTTTCATAATCGGAGGCCTCATCTTCAGGGAGTTTTAATTGCAGAGCCTTTATAACTTCGTCGAAGGGTGCAAGACCGGTCACTTCCCATGTATCATCTTCAAACGGCTTTATCTCATATTCGGGAGTTTCTCCCTTTTCGTTCAAGTCGCCAACAATAAGTTCAAGAAGGTCATGCAAAGTTATTATGCCGTTGATTCCGCCGTACTCGTCAAGTACTATGGCAAAATATTCGCGCGTTTTCTTCATGCGATAGAAGAGATCGTCAGCCTGCATAGTTTCCGATATAAACACAGGAGACATAATAGCCTTTTCATACACATTTTCCTTTGACTTGTCCGACAGACGGAAATAAATTTTTGTATTCAAGACGCCCACAACATCGTCTGTATCCTTGCCGCAAACAGGATAATATGTATGATTGCTCTGTTTAATTAATTCCTCCCAAACGGAGAGGTCGTCGCGCTCAAAGAGGAAATCGACGTCCTTGCGATGCGTACACACTTCACCGACATCATTTTCCTTAAATTCAAAAATGTTCTGAATAAACTGATTTTCCTTTTCGTCAATGGAGCCCTTTTCGCTTCCGGCTTCGGCCATCAGCATGATCTCCTCTTCAGTGACTTCTTCGCCTGTGTCTTCAGGTTTGATACCGATGAGGCGAAGCAAACCGTTGGCCGAAATGGTGAGCAACCACACAAAGGGCGCAAACGCGTAGGAAACGAAATTGAGTATGCCTGACAGAATGAGCGAAAGCTTTTCGGCATTGCGCATGGCTATGCGCTTGGGAATAAGTTCGCCGAAAACTATTGAGAAGTAAGACAGTATCAGCGTGATAACTATCATACACACTGTGCTTACAACGCTGTAATATTGGCTTTCTGTGCCGATGATTGCCGTAGCTAACGGTTCAGAGAAGCTGTCGGCAGCGAATGCAGAGCCGAGCAGCGAAGCAAGCGTTATGGCAACCTGAATGGTTGACAGGAATTTGGAAGAGTTCTTGGTAAGGCGGCAGATGCGTTTGGCGCGTTTGTTTCCGTCCTCGGCAAGTTTTTCCATTTTTGTTGAGTTTGCAGATATTACCGCTATTTCGGCGCTGGCAAAAATGGCGTTCAGAAATATAAGTACTACCTGTAGTAAGAGTGCTAAGGCAATTTCGCCTGCAGTCATGATAAGTTCAGCATATTGCGCGCCTGATTTTGCGCGCATTGATGGAAGTAAAAAAATTTAGATTTTTTAATTTTTTACTTTTTTACAACACAAAAAACACAACCCTTCACTCTTTCGACATGAAAAGTTATGTTCGGCAAAATCAAGTATTAAGGTACATGCCCGTCGAGGCACGCTACTTGGGCTGTCGTCCACTATGCTTTAATCCTCCTATGCGTATAGAGTACCATATACATAAAAAATTGTCAAGCAAATACAATATATAAAATAATACCCTGCGGAATATTATAAAGTTTTACAATGGTATAGAACAGTAAATCAACTGCTCTATACCATTTTTTTACTGTTCAAATACGGGCGGCGGCATTACGCAAAGGAGTATAAAACATGAAATTTAAAATTAACAGGGAAAAGAATGTGCGTTCGGCGGTTAATGACGACGGGAAATGCGTAGCTGTTTTTGGTGTAGCAGCTGACTTACTTAAAGCAAATTTATTGCTTGAAGTAGAGAAAGGCTGTGAACAAAACATTGTTGTTATTCACGCTTCCGATTTTCATGTAACTGAACACGCAAGCATTGAAGCGGCAAAAGAATATCTTAACAATCTTTAAGAATAAAAGCTGAGCTAACGGCTATACGGGCAAATAAATAAAAGTGAGGTATCGAAACAATGATAAACGGAACGGAACAGTACATAGCAACGGTCGCATACCTTGGCAAGTTATACGACTATGTAAACGCCAAACTCTTTAACGGAGAGCTTAAAAAGCCCGTAATTACCATACAGCGCGACGAACGTAACAAAACAAGGGGTTGGTGGTCGGTTCGTAAAGTATGGTTTGAGAACGCCGATGACGAGGGCGAACACGAACTAAACATGACGGCTCATCAGCTCCGCCGTCCTATCGGTGAAATAGCGGCAACGCTCATTCACGAAATGTGCCATCAGTTTGCAAGCGTGAACAATCTTCAAGATTGCTCCCGTTCGGGGCAGTATCATAACAAGCTATTCAAGAAAATCGCGGAAACGCACGGCTTAAAAGTTGAGTGTTTACCTCAAATCGGTTGGTCGCATACGGAATTGACCGAGGAAACGGCAGCAATAATAAACGAATTTGTCGCGCACAACCCTGCAACGGTGATATATCGTATGCCTGTTATGAAGGGTCAGACCGTAAAGACTTCTTCAACGCGCAAGTATGTATGCCCCCTCTGTGGTCTATCGGTACGAGCCACGAAGATTGTGAATATTATCTGCGCCGACTGCAACGCACCTATGCAAGAGGAAATGTAAAGATGACATTTGACATTGACAGCAAAGAATTTGAGGAACTGTCGCGGGCGGGATATATGGAAAGTGTCCGCTTGTGCGCACATTTAGTTGATACGGCGCGGAAGCGTTGCAAGGCATTAGGTCTTATTCCTGTATCTGCGACGGAGTACCGTTTGGGCGATAGCATCCACCCTTCTGCGACAGATATTCATTATAAGCTTGTGCGTTTACCGAGCGGCTTTTGGCTTATACGCCAGAAAAAATAAACCTATCCGTTGCCGTATAAAGTACGGTGCAATCAAGCGGGAGAACCTCCGCCCCGCTTTATGGAAACGTAGCAAAAAGGCAATGCAACCGATTGCTAATCGGTGACCGCTTTTGCGGTATGTAGGTTCGAGCCCTACCGTTCCGCCATTCCCGTGAGGAAAACAACAAAAAATAAAAATCGGGTGGCGACCTACCGCCAAAGGAGATTTAATCAAAATTATGGCAAAAGAACAGAACGGAACTACAACGGCAGTTGTAACGGAAACAATGAACGGCAACCTTGTGTTGGTGCGTGAGCCTGTTTTAGGCAAGAACGGACAACAGCTTGTAACGAAAGAGGGGCGGCTTTACTATTCGTATAAGGTGCGCGGCAATGTTCGCGGACAGGAAAAGAAAGCCGACTTTGTTCCCAAAGATATGGGCGGTTATGAGCCGTTGGATATTCTTTTCGACATTTCGCCGAAAGCAGAGCTTATCATGACGGACGAAGTAATGACGAATGCAGACGGCAGTAAGACGGTATATACGGCATATAAGGCGCAGGTAGTAGACGAGAACGGCGAGATATGGGACTGCGGTGTAAAACCGCAACGCGACAGCGATAAAGCCTTATTAAAGTTTATTCTTATCGGCTTGCACAGACAGAGTGCGCCACCCGTCGCAAATTGAAAATATACTTTCAAGGGGCAAAAAATATTTTGCCCCTATCGGTCTATCCTTTTAGATTGCAGAGGCAAAAGAAAAGTAGTTGACGATAGTGTAACGCGCGGTTTTGTGCCGTACAATGAGCCGAAACGAAAGGCAACCCTAAAAGGTCTATCCTTTTGAGTTGCTTTCGGCAAGGCGAAAGGACGGTGCAAAATGCGGACTGTCAAGCACACCGTGGAATAAAAAGCAATGCCAGCGTACCGCACGGCGGATCACCCGGCATTGCGGTTTATGCCGCGAAAGGTGCTTTACGGAACGCAAGCAAGCGGATAAAGAAAGATAGATAAAAAATAAGGGAGTAAAAAAGAATGAAAGGTTTTATCGAAGTTACGGATTACGACGGCGGCATGAAAGTGTTATGCCCTATTTCAAGAATTACAAGTATCGTCTGCGACGGTGATGACAGTGTGTTCATTGAAATGGGCGTTGACGGTGAAGGAGTTTCGTCGGGTATTCTCGTGTGTGAGAGTTTCGACGAAATCAAAGCAAAAATCAGACAATGTGAGGTTAGTTAAATGGCAAAAAAGAAAAGATATTCTGTTGAAGACCGTGCAAATTATCATAGAAAGCGGAAATCAAGTTCTGCGGTGCGTGATAATAAGTATCTTTATTCTGCCCTATGGCTGGACGGTTACGAAGATAAACATGCTTCAGATAATTTACGCGCAGTTAATGCCGTAATAAAGCATAAACGCAGATATTTTAACGGGTCGGATTATGCTTGTTACTACGGTTATCGTAATGGTCTTAAAGCGCAGTTATCAAAAAGAAGAAAATAACCGCCCGTGGAAACGGACGGTTAAGTGTGAAGTCTACGCACGAAGCCAAACGTTCTTCACTGTCCACGCGAGATTGCCTCCGTGGCTTCCCCGTTTATAGGGCTGGTGGCAATTATTATTATAGCGAGGTTGAAAAGAGATGTCAACTGTAAATTATAGCTTGAAACATAAGGGTGTCCGTCTTATATCATCGGAAAATGCTTGGATTATGGGTAAGAACGGTAAATATCGTCTTAACCCGAAATATCACATAATCGGCAAAATTGAAATGACTATGCCGAATATGATAGTAACTGCAAGCGACAAGCGCAAGCCGAAGTATAAGGGTAACACGTATGACCCTAACCGTACAGCAAAGGTGCAGATCGTTGACCACTTTTACAACGACAACGGCAAGCGCAATAAAAAGAGCGTAGCCTATTTCGGTATAGAAAAAGGCACAAAATAAATTATAAGCAGGTTAGCAATGTCAAAGACAAACGACAGTAAAAACGGCGGTTTCAGCACCGTGCTTAGCGTAATAGTCATATTGCTTTTCGTTATTTTAGCTGTCGGGGTTATAGTAGTAGGTTACAACAATTGTGCAACCGATACTCCGCCTGACGACACTTCCGCCGGAGGTACGTTAGAGGGCGGCGACGACGAAGAAAGCATGGTATATTACCATTTGCTTAACAACGTAACGCTTACCGAAAACATAACAATAACAGGTTATGTAACGCTCTGCCTGCATGGCTATATCCTTACAGGCACGGGCGACGGCTCGGTTATTACCGTATCAGACGGCGCATACTTTGTACTTTACGACTGTCAGGACGGTGTTACAGATGAAAGCGGCGACTATGTTGTTAATAACGTGGTCAACAATGAAACGTACCACAGCGGTGTAATTACAGGCGGCAACGCAACTTACGGCGGCGGTGTGTATGTAAACTACGGCACGTTCATTATGGAAAGCGGCGAGATATCGGGCTATTTCCGATTTGAGCAATTTTTATGTTCTTGTAAAAGGTGTCGGCAATACTGACAGTTCGCTTTTCACGGATAAGGTGAAAGGTTTGGCGTGGACTTCAAATGCGGATATAGATACAAGCGGAAGCCGTTATTCAGGTTGGTATTTTAACAATTTGTTTGATTGGGGAACGTATTCTTCTACTTTTTCATTAAATGAATATTTCGATAATTTTTCTTCCGTTTTTTATACGGGCGGTACAAGTTATGAAGAATACGGAGTAAGCGCGGACGATTTTTTGGCGCAGCTTTTGCTTAATTCGCAATATCTCGGCGATACATCTATAGCCGGTAAATATGCCTCTGCGTTGTTTGAAGATTATGTTCAGACAGGACGTACCATGGGATATAATCTTGCGGAAAGTGAAAGCGAGCTTGAAATATATTGGAATACGACTACAAAAAGTACTTTGTGGCAACAGCTTTTCGGCGGGTATGACGTAGATACAATTTACGATAGTGTTGAGGCGTTTTATATTGTAACATCAAGCGATTTGAGCGGAACGAATGAAGAGATTGCGGAAAGATTATATATTTCCGTTGACGATGT
>CAYURN010000001.1:0-227920 GCA_964447305.1 uncultured Clostridia bacterium | reverse complement strand
GACGACGTGCTTAACGGCTACATAGGCAATTTGAGCGAATTGGAAACAGAAGTCAACAGCAATCTTGTTGCGGCTATAAACAGCCTTAAAGATTCCATGGAAGAAGCCGACGCGACATTGCAGGATGCAATCGACACAATCGGCGCGGCTCTTGAAAAGGCCGTAAGCGCGGTGAACTCGGCTGTCGGAAGCAGCGCAAGCGACCTTGCGGGCGCACTCGAAGCACTGATAAACGCTTACAGAGCGGCGGACACAGCTCTGCGTATCGAACTCAAGACGAACATAAGCGAGCTTGAAAATACTCTCGTGGCGGCAGACAAAGCGTTGCAGGAAGCAATCGACGCAATCGACGCGGCTCTTGAAAAGGCCGTAAGCGCGGTGAACTCGGCTATCGGAAGCAGTGCAAGCGACCTTGCGGAAGCACTCGAAGAGATGATAAACGCATACAAGGCGGCAGACACAGTTCTGAGCACCGAACTGACGGCGAGCATGGACGAGCTTGAAAATACTCTCGTGGCGGCAGACAAAGCGTTGCAGGAAGCAATCGACGCAATCGACGCGGCTCTTGAAAAGGCCGTAAGCGCGGTGAACTCGGCTATCGGAAGCAGTGCAAGCGACCTTGCGGAAGCACTCGAAGAGATGATAAACGCATACAAGGCGGCAGACACAATAATCAACAGCAGTGTTGCAGATCTGAGCGAGGAGCTTTCTTCAAGCATAACCACACTCGAAAACGCCTATAAGGCGGCAGACGAGGCGATCTGGGCGGCAATAGAGGCGTTGCAGGCAGACGTGGCGGCCAACACCGACGACATTAACACTCTTACGGTGGTCGCGTGGATAGGTGTGGTAGTAGCGATAGTTGCTCTTGCCGTGGGCGCTGCGGGCGTTGTACTTGCAATAAAAGCAAAGAAGCGCATTGAAGAAATAATCGCCCCGAACGACGGTGACGGAATTGTATAACAGTGACGTAAACTGTATAACGCTAAAACACAAATAAATACCCGCCGTGGCTGCAACAGCCACGGCGGGTATTTTTATTATGGCGGGTTTATTTTACAGGCGCCGCCCGTTCGGGCCGCGCCGTCTTTTACCTTTTGCGGTTGAGTTAAAATACGTTTTCCAGCCTGACTGCATAGGACGACGGCAATGACAGCGCCAGGTGTTTTACCACTTCCAGCTTTGCAAGAGCAAGCCTGTTTTCGCCGTTGCGTATGTGTGCGCCTGCCTCGCACAGACAGTAATCTATCTGCGATATATCGTTGTGCGGAATGAATATGTGCAGCTTGCTCTTTTTGTCATCCCAAAGCTCGCACACGGCCCGCGCGTCGCCCTCTGTCGCGCTGCCGTTTTCAACCTTTTCATACAGCGCCTCGGTCGCCGTATACAGATATCCGAACTGTCTGGCCACATAAATTTCGGTCGATACAAACAGCGCCGCGCTCAGCAGAATGGCGATAAGCGTATAGATTATCGACTTTACCATCGCTCCCCGACCTCGATATGTTCGATTGTGTACGGCCTGCCCTTTTGCTGAAAGTACACTCTGCCGTTGCCGTCAACCGTCATCACAAGCACGTTACGCGCCCTCACCGCGCGTTCCTTTAAAAATTTATCCAGCGCCCCGTCCGTCAATCCTGCAATTTCAAGGTTGTGCCTGTCCGTTTTGCCGTTGTCTATTATCAGCACGGGCAGGCTCTCCGTCTTTTCGGGCTTTTCAAGGGCGGAAAAAGACCCGTTGGCCTCATACAGCCCGTAGTATACGTCGTCAAGGTTGAAATAACCTGCAACGCGCATGCTCTCTATCAGGTCGGCAATGTCAAGATTGTTTTTCCTCAGCTGATATCCGTCCACACCGTCCCTGGTTATTACCAGCGACGGCTTGCCGCAGATTATCGTCTTCATCGGTTTGAACCACAGGTCAAGCAGCCACACCACCTGGTGCAGTATAAAAATGGCCAGTATGGACACAACGCCGTACATCAGCGGTATGGAGCTGTCTGCCATGGGTATGCAGGCAAGTTCGGCTATCAGCAGGGTGATAACAAATTCAAATGGCTGCATTTCGCCTATCTGACTCTTGCCCATCAGCCTCATGCACAGAAGCAAAGTGACAAATATTATAGCTGTTCTGATAAAAATGAGCGCCATGTAAACAGTATGAATAAATTGATTGTAAATATTCTTGCAAAACCGACCTCGACATGTTATACTATCTACAGTACAGTTGCGTAAAGTGTCGCGGGTAGGACAGCCCGTGAACGAAGGGTTGCCCCCGCGGTAACTGTACGCGTCCCAATAAGTTTATTCATGCGGGCGCACAATGCGCCTGTATTTTTATTCCAAAGGGCGCACAGGCGTCCTTTATTTATATATATGATACAGGATATACCTATTACTATTGGTGACAGGCCGGGCAGCAAATTCGGCACCGAACGCGCCGAAGAGCTGTTGCACAGGCTTGGCAATCCCGATGAAAAACTTAAAATTATCCACGTCGCCGGTTCAAACGGCAAGGGGTCTGTCTGCGCGTACCTTACAAGTATTCTCGTCAGCGGAGGCAAACGCGTCGGCACATTCACTTCGCCGGCCGTCTATTCCTATGACCGGTGCTTCTGTATCGACGGCGCTCCGCCCCCCAAGGCTATTTTGCTCAATTACCTTGCGGCGGCCTCGCGCGCTTCGCAGAAGATGGCGGACGAACCTTCGCAGTTTGAAATCGAAGTCTGCGCCGCGCTGTCCATGTTTGCAGAGGAGGGGTGCGAATACTGCGTCCTCGAATGTGGCCTCGGCGGGCTTTTCGACGCCACTAACGCCGTCGCTCAAAAGGAGATCGCCGTCATAACTTCGCTCAGCCTCGAACATACCGACGTCCTCGGCGACAGCATAATAGATATTTACCGCCACAAATCGGGCATAATAAAGAACTGCCCCGTCGTTGTCCCTGCGGACATCTGCGATGAAGTCGTCTACTATCTCGCCGCGCGCGGAGCAATCTTTTCCGGCCAGGGCATGGCCGTCACCGACCGCGGTTTCGACGGTCAGACCTTTACTTACGGCGGCAGAAGTTATACCATACACGCCCATGGCGACGGGCAGGTATTCAACGCCTGCATAGCCATAGACTGCGCCCGTCTGCTCGGCCTGTCGGAAGGCTCGATAATCCGCGGCCTGCAATCGGCCGTCATCAGCGGCAGGGTAGAATTTATCGAAAGCAACGGCAGGCTGTATATCCTCGACGGCGCCCACAACCCTGCGGCGTTTGCGCCGTTGGTGCAGACCCTCCGCTATATCGACGGCGTCAAGTCGCTCGTCTATACAAATCTCTCGGATAAGAACGTTCATGCCAATGCGGCCATACTCGGGCGCCACTTTGACGAAATTCTCGTAATTCCCGCCCCTGACGACAGGGCGATGGACGTGCGCACTATCGACAGCGCGTTTGTTCCGTACAACGTCAACGTCGGCATCTGTACGAATGTCGTTGAGGCGTTGTCCTATGCTGCAGGCAGTATTGTCGTCGTCTGCGGTTCGTTCACTCATTTAAAGGAGGCTAAAAATTGGATAGAGCAAAGGCAATGAAAGCAGTGGAACTGCTTCTCGACTCCTTTGGTGAAGATATCGGGCGCGAGGGCTTAAAGGATACTCCCCGCCGCGTGGCGGATATGTATGCCCAGCTCCTTGCAGGTATGGGCAATACGGCCGAATCAGAGCTTTCAAAAACTTTCTCCGTCGACGGCGGCGATATCGTGATTGAAAAGGATATCGCATTTTCATCTATATGCGAACATCATCTGATGCCCTTTTTCGGCAGAATAGCCATTGCCTACATTCCTGATAAAAAGGTGGTCGGCCTGTCCAAACTTGCCCGCTGCGTGGATGTCTACGCTTCCCGCCTTCAGCTTCAGGAACAGCTTACCCGCCAGATAGCTGAAGCCGTAATGACCTATCTCGCGCCCAAGGGCGTACTCGTCTGGTGCGAAGCCGAACACACCTGCATGACCTGCCGCGGAGTAAAAAAGATGGGCAGCAAAACCATATCTTATGTCGCTATGGGCGATTTCCCGGACTCGAAGGTGGCGGAGGTGCTGGCTTTAATAAAATGACGATCGGCAGCAAAAATTTCTGCAACTACACATATATTATGGCGATAATCAATCTCACGCCCGACTCGTTCTGGCAGGGCAGCCGTGCCGCGGCCGACAGCGCACTCTTTGCCGCCGAACGCGCCGTGAAGGAAGGCGCCGCCCTGTTGGATATCGGCGCGCAGTCCACGCGCCCCGGCTATACCGAAATCAGCGCAGAGGAGGAGATATCCCGCCTCGAACGTCCTCTCAGTCAGATTGTCAGGGAATTTGACGTCCCCGTGTCCGTCGACACATATTATCCACGCGTCGCCCGCTGTGCCCTGCAAATTGGTGCTCAGATGATAAACGATGTCAGCGGCCTGTCGCGCGCAGGCATGACGGAGGTCATTTCGTCCCATGCCGCTTCGGTCTGTATAATGCACAATTCTTCCGCTCAGATCACAGGCGACGTCTTTCCGCCCGTGATCGAATTTTTGCAGTCGCGGGCCTCTCTCGCCGTAAATGCGGGCGTCCAGCGCGATAAAATCTGCCTCGACGGCGGCATAGGCTTCGGCAAAAGCCGTCAGGCCAATCTCGACCTGCTTGACGGCTATGGCCGTCTGAAATCGCTCGGCTATCCGTTGCTCCTGGGTTGCAGCCGCAAATCGCTCTTCGGCGGCAGGGTGGAGGACAGACTCCCTCAAACGCTCGCGGCAACGCGTGCGGCGGCGGAGGCGGGCGTGCTGTTCGTGCGCGTGCACGACGTAAAACAAAATGTCGAGGAGATAAGAAAGGTATATGAAAATTGAAATAACTCAACTTGAGATAATGGCCACTCATGGCGTCAATGCGGAGGAGAAGCTCATTCCCCAGCCGTTTACCTTTGATATATCCATGGATTGCGACAACGAGGAAGCCGCCGTCTGCGACGACCTTTCCAAAACGGTCAACTACTCCCGCGTCTGCGCCGCCGTAAACGAGGTTGTCACGGCAAAGACATATAATCTCATCGAAAGCCTCGCCCGCGAATGTGCTTTCGCCATCCTTGAAAAATTTGAACGCGTCAGGAGCGTTCAGGTCACTGTCGGCAAACCTCAGGCGCCCATAAAGGCAAAATTCGGCACAGTATCCGTCAGCTATAGCGCAGAGCGCAACACCGTCTGGCTGTCCTTAGGTTCAAGCCTCGGCAACAGGGAAAAGACGATCAGGTCTGCCATCTCCATGCTGTCCGATCTGCGCGGTGTAACGCTCGGCAAAGTGTCGCCGTTTCTGACCACCGAGCCCGTCGGCGGCGTAGCTGAACACGAGTTCATAAATTGCGGGGTAGAGCTGTCGTGTATTCTCTCGCCGCGCGCTCTGCTCGATAAAATTCATGTAATCGAAGCCCGTCTCGGCCGCGTGCGCAACAGGCGGTGGGAGGACAGGACGATAGATATAGATATCATATTTTTCGGCGACAAGGTCATCGCCGAGGACGGCCTTGCCATACCTCATCCCCGCTACCGCGAGCGCGATTTTGTCATCCAACCCTTAAAATATCTCTGTCCCGAAAAAATTTGCCCGCTCACCCATACCGCCGTAAAGGATATGTAATTTGGCGTAATCTCGCCATTGTTTTGCGTATAGTTAACAAGAACAAAAAAAAGATTGTGCAAGTTGCACAATCTTTTTTAAAATATCTATACAAAGCGGTTTGTTTGTGCTATAATTCTTCATAGTGGATAAGTAGTGTTTTTGTGTTCAGATATTACACGGTAAAGTGCAAAAACGCAAGGTGCAACGTGTCGGATTTTGTCCGTCCGTTAGCAATATACTATGGACAATTGTCAAGGAAGTGTTTAAATTGGAAAAGATCGGTATTATAGATTTAGGATCTAATTCGGCGCGTCTGGTCATAGTTAATTTGTTTGCCGACGGCTATTTTATGGTAATTGACGAGTTGAAGGAGAGCATTCGCCTCGGTCAGGATATGGAGCGCGACGGCTTTTTAAAGCCTCAGCGCGTTGCGGAAACTATTAAAACGTTAAAGATGTTCAAAAAACTGTGCGACGCAAGCGGCGTTACCCGCATCATAGCCGTCGCAACAGAGGCCGTCCGCCGCGCTAAAAATCAGCGTTCGTTCCTTGATGAAATTCAGGCAAGCTGCGGAATAAAGATCCGCGTTCTCGGCACCGAGGAGGAGGCAACTTATGTCTACCGCGGCGTCATCAACACAATGGATATCCCCAAGGGTATCATTCTGGAAATAGGCGGCGGCGCCACAAAGATTGTATATTACAACCGCAGGAACATGCTCAACTATGCAAGCCTGCCCTTTGGCGCAGTCACTTTGACAGACCTTTTCTCAGGCGACGGCCTAAAACCCGAAGAACAGGCCGACAAGATGGAGGAATTCTTTACAGAACAGCTCAAGGGGCTCGATTGGCTTACCCAGCTTGATCCTGACGTTCAGATGATAGGCGTGGGCGGCTCATTCAGAAATCTCTTTAAAATCAGCAAAATTGTGCATAAGTATCCTATGGATACGGTTCACAATTTCAATATGCAGACCGAAGATTTCATGCCCCTCTACGACATGATAAGGGTACTCGACCTCGACAAGAAAAAGAAGATAAAGGGTCTTTCCGCCGAACGTGCAGATATTCTTCCCGCCGCGCTCGCAATAATCAAGTCCTTTGTAACCTATCTCAACGTAAGTTCTTTTACTATCTCGGGCGCCGGTCTGCGCGAAGGCATAATGTTCAATCAGGCTCTGCCCATCACTGTCGAAAAACCCATCTCCGACGTAATGAACTATTCGCTCACTACGCTCGTCAAGTATTACGATTGCGACGAAAAGCATGTTGAACATGTGGTCAACCTGTCCATTCAGCTCTTCAAACAGCTCAGGGTACTGCATAAATTCCCCCGCCAGTATCTCAAAGTGCTAAAGGTTGCCGCCATGCTTCACGACTGCGGCATGCGCATCAAGTACTACAATCATCAGCGCCACAGCTGCTATATGATACTCAATTCAACCCTCTACGGCGTCAGCCACAGGGAAATAGTACTCGCGGCATTCACGGCATGTTGCCATAAGAAGGAGGATATAAACGCCTACGATTGGAACCGTTACCGCGATATTGTGCATGACGACGATATAGAAATTGTCAAACGCCTCGGCGTAATGCTGCGCATAGCCGAAAGTCTTGACAGGTCAAATTCGGGTACCATCAAGGGCATAAATTGCGATATCCTCGGCGATTCCGTCATCATGAAGACCGAAGTCGAAGGCGACGCAAGCCTTGAAATACGCGACGCAATGGCCGCAGGAACGGAATTTAAAAAGGCATTCCGCAAAAACTTAGAAATTCTTTAAAAAAATGCCGCCAAAATGGCGGCATTTTATAAAATAATTTGTGCAAAATATGTAATATTTTAGACTTTTTATGTTATAATATCTATGAGTTCAAATATAATTCTGGCCAGCGCCTCGCCGCGAAGAAGAGAACTTTTAAAACAAATTGTCCCTAAGTTCGACGTCGTCCCCGCTACGGGCGCGGAATTGGTCAATCTTTCCCTCTTTCCCGAACGCATCGCCTGCGGCCTTGCCGAACATAAGTGTGACGAAGTTTTCGCCCTTCATCCCGAAGCCACCGTCATCGGTTGCGACACCATTGTCGTGTACGAAGGCGAAGTGCTTGGCAAACCCAAAAACAGGTCGGACGCGGCGGCAACCCTGAAAAGACTGTCGGGCAAAACGCACTATGTCATCACGGGTGTGTGCGTACGCAGCGGCGACAAAAAGCTTATTGATTTTGATAAAACAGAGGTGCGCTTTAACGTACTCTCTGAAGAATTTATAAAAATTTACGTCGACAGCGGTTCGCCGCTCGATAAAGCCGGCAGCTATGGAATTCAGGACGAAGGCGTCGTCAGAGAATATTTCGGCAGCTACACAAACGTCGTCGGTATGCCCGTAATGCTGGTAAAAGACATGCTGGAGAAGATATCCAAATGATGAAACTTGCTATTGACATCGGTTCTTTCACAACAAAAATTTATATGCCCGGCTGCGGCGTTGTCCTCGCCGAAGCGACTTGCGTCGCCGTTGAAAAGGTCGGCAAGGACAATTTCAGGTACAAAGCCCTCGGCGACAGGGCAAGGGCGCTCTCCGGTAAGGCCGCTAAAAACACCCGCATAATCAACCCTGTAAGCGAGGGGGATATTGTCCACCCCGATATGCTTGTCGACCTCCTCATATACTTTTTTGAAAAGATAGAGGTCAGCCGCCACAAGGCCCGCCATTGCGAGGTTCTCTTCATTCTCCCCTGCGGAGCAAAGGAGGAACTCAGGCAAAAATATTTAAAACTCGCCTACGATTGCGGCATAGGCAAGGTTTCTTTCACGCAGGTTCCTTTCGCCTGCGCGCTCGGCCACGACGTCAACCTTACCGAAACAACCCCCGTATTCTGCCTCGATATCGGCTACGGCATGACCAATATTGCCGCCGCCTCGCTCGACGGAATAATAGCTGAGCTGTCCATCAATCTCGGCGGAGGCAACATCGACATTGAGATTATGGACTACATGGCTGAAAATTATCGGCTCAAGATAGGCGCTCTCACGGCGGAACGCATAAAGAATATCGTCGGCAGTCTGCTCCCCGACGACAATAAAACGTTGCAGGTCGACGGCAGAAATATTGACGGCGGTTTCCCCGCCACGGCCGTGGTCAGCTCCTCTGATATTCTGGATATAATAACTGTCTATATCAATAAAATTCTCGAATACGTTTCCCTCGTCATGGCAAAACTTCCTGGCGAAGTCGCCTCTGCCGTAATGCACGGCGGAATCTACCTATCCGGCGGCATGGCCAGGATGGACGGTCTGGCCGATTACATTTCGCACAGCCTCGGCATAGCCGTCAATCAAAGCGAAGCGCCCGCACTCTGCGCGGTAATCGGCGGCGGCACGATTGTATCCAGCGATTACTTCTATGCGTCGCTGTCCGTTTCCGATTGAAAACACCGTCCGGTTTGTAATGTGATTAATGCGAATAAAATATAAAACGATTGCCGCCGCAGATACTCTGCGGCGGCAATCGTTTTATGCTGTTATTTCTTCAATTGTTCGATTATGTTTTCGGGAGCCTGTTCGTACCTGTCGAACACAGCGGTAAACTTTCCGCGTCCCTGGGTCATTGAACGCAGCGCCGTCGCGTATGTCAGAATTTCAGCCTGAGGCGCGTCGGCAGTAATAATCTGCATATCGTCCTTCGCGTCCATAACGATAATTCTTCCCCTGCGCTTTGTCAGATCGCCCAAAACATCGCCCAGATACTTTTCAGGCACGGCTATCTTCATCTTGTATATAGGTTCAAGAATGGTGGGACGGGCATTTTTCATGCCCTCTTTAAAGGCTATTTCGGCTGCGGCCTTGAATGCCGCTTCGGAACTGTCTACGTCATGATAGCTGCCGTCATACAGAACGGCCTTTATGTTCATTACGGGATATCCCGCAAGCACCCCGCACGAAAGACATTCCATAATACCCTTTTCAACGGCGGGAATATACTGCTTGGGTACTGCGCCGCCCACAACTTCTTCGGCAAATTCAAAGGGCTGATCGCTCGGCTCGAATCTCATCTTGCAGTGACCGTACTGTCCGTGGCCGCCCGTCTGTTTCTTGTACTTGCCTTCGGCGGTGGAGGAGGAGAGTATGGTTTCGCGGTAAGCTATCTTCGGAGCTTTCAGCACGGCGTCTGCACCGAATTTGGACTTCAACTTTTTGCATATTACGTCCAGGTGTACTTCGCCTTGGCCGCCTATCAGCGATTCACCCGTTTCAGCGTCCTTTACCACAACAAAGCTCTTGTCCTCTTCGGCAAGGCGGTTCAGGCCGGCAAACACCTTGTCCTCGGCACCCTGAACTTTGGCATATACCGCCATGTACAGGTTGGGTTTGGGGAAGGCTATTGCGTCAAACTTTATCTGAGCGTTTTCGTCGCACAGCGTGTCGCCCGTACCCGTGTTTGTCAGCTTTGCAACGGCGCCTATGTCGCCCGCCGTCAGTTCGGTCACGGCTTCCTGCTTTTTGCCGTTTATTACATACAGCGCCGAAATTCTTTCGCTTGTGCCTGTGTTGGTGTTGTAGAGGGTGGAGCCCGACTTCAGAACGCCGCGGTTGACTCTCAGGTAATTGAGTTTTCCCACAAACGGGTCTACGGTAGTTTTAAACACCTGCGCCGCAACGGGGCCGTCCTCTTCACATTCAACGGTTATCACCTTGCCCGTCGCCACGTCGGTGGCGATCAGATCTCTGCGCTCTGCCGCCTGAGGAACATATTTGACGATCTCGCTCATCAGGTTGATAACGCCCCTGTTGTTCAGGGCGCTGCCCGCCATTACGGGTATTACATTCATGTTTGCAATGCCCTTGCGTATGCCGTGAATACATTCGTCGCGAGTAAGCTCGCCCGTTTCAAAATATTTTTCAAGCAGCACGTCGTCGTTCTCGGCGGCGGTCTCTGTCAGGGCAAGCTTCATGTTCTCGAACTCTTCCATCATGTCGTCGGGGATGGGTATTTCCTCCGTACCTGTCTGCGAGAATCTGAACGCCCTTTCTGTCAGCGCGTTTATTATGCCCGTCATCTTTCCGTCGTGCATTATGGGCAGCTGAATGGGCGCTATCTTTGCAGGGTATTGGTTGCGTAACGCCTCAACCGTGCCATGATAATCGGCGTTGTCCTTGTCCATGCCGTTTATGAATATTACCATGGGCTTTTCCATCTTCATGCAAAGGTTAATCGCCTTTTCCGTGCCAACAGTCACCGTGCCGCTCGGCCCCATAACAATGAGCGCCGCGCCGCAGGCGCGCATGGCTTCGTTGAGTTCGCCCTCAAAGTCCAAAAATCCCGGAACATCCAAAATATTTATTTTCGTTTCACGCCAATAGGTGTGGGCGACCGTCAGCGAAATAGACATCTTTCTCGCTATTTCCTGCTCGTCGTAGTCAGAAACGGTTGTGCCGTTATCGACCTTTCCCATTCGCGAAAGCGAGTGTCCGTTAAAGAGCATCGCTTCGCACAGCGTCGTCTTTCCCTCGCCGCTGTGTCCTATTATGGCTACGTTCCGTATGTCTTGTGCAGATATGTTCATATCATTTCCTCCTGTATCTTTGCCTGAAATATAATTCAGCACATCATATATTTATTATAAATTAAAATTATCCATAAATCAATACCCATTTGAAAAATAATGTGCCAATATATATTTAAAACGCAAATTTCTTTGATAAAATAACTTTTATGCCGCTTAAAAATGTATTATTGCCCGCGCTAATTTTGTTAAATTGACATTTGGTTTTGCCGCCCGCTCTTTTTTAAAGCGCTGGCGCTATTTTGCATAAAAATTATTTTACTTTTGCCGGCTTTTTTTATATAATTAGATAAATTAAAGTTTTATCGGAATTATATGAAAAAACCCAACAGTAAAATTCGCAACTTCTGCATAATCGCTCATATCGACCACGGCAAATCTACCCTTGCCGACAGGCTCATCGAAATGACGGGTCAGGTTTCCAAACGCGATATGGAAGCCCAGTTGCTCGACTCCATGGATATAGAAAGGGAGAGGGGCATAACCATCAAGCTCGCCCCCGTAAGAATGTTTTATACCGCCGACGACGGCGAAGAATACGTCTTTAACCTCATCGACACTCCTGGTCATGTGGACTTCACTTACGAAGTTTCCCGTTCGCTCGCCGCGTGCGAAGGCGCAATTCTCGTCGTCGACGCGTCGCAGGGCATCGAAGCCCAGACCCTCGCAAATGTCTACCTTGCGCTTGAAAACAACCTCGAAATTCTTCCCGTAATAAACAAGATAGATTTACCCTCCGCCCGCCCGGACGAAGCCAAAAAGGAGATAGAGGAGGTAATAGGCCTCGACGCGTCTTATGCTCCTCTCGTTTCCGCCAAGGAGGGGACAAACATAAAGGAAGTGCTGGAAGATATAATAAAATATTTTCCTTCCCCCGAAGGCGACGAGGACGCCCCCTTAAAGGCGCTCATCTTCGACAGCTACTACGACAATTATAAAGGCGTAATACTCTTCGTGCGCATAAAGGACGGCAAGGTCGGCGTCGGCGACAGAATCAAGGGCTTCCGCACGGACAAAATCTACGACGTGACAGAAGTCGGAGTCTTTGCTCCGCACATGTCCCCCAAAAACGGCCTGTTCGCAGGCGAGGTCGGCTACATTGCCGCGTCTATCAAATCAATTCAGGATGTCGCCGTCGGCGACACCGTCACCAATGCCGATTTTCCCGCAGCCGAGCCGTTGCCCGGCTATAAAAAGGTGCAGTCCGTCGTGTTCTGCGGAATCTATCCTTTGGACGGCAGCAAATTCAACGACTTAAAGGAGGCTCTTTTAAAGCTTCAGCTCAACGACGCCTCCCTCATATTTGAACCGGATACGTCCGTGGCTCTGGGCTTCGGCTTCCGTTGCGGCTTTTTGGGTCTGCTGCACATGGAAATTATTCAGGAGCGCATAGAGCGCGAGTTCGGCCTCGACATAATAACCACTGCGCCGTCGGTCAGCTACAAAGTTGTCAGAACCAACGGCGAGGAACTGTTTGTCGATAACCCTTCGCACCTGCCTCCTCAGTCGGAAATAGATTACATGGAGGAGCCTGTCGTCAAGTGCGATATCTATTCCCCGCCCGATTATCTCGGCCAGATAATGGACTTGTGCCGCGATAAGCGCGGAACCTTTATATCCATGAACTATCTCGACGCCAACCGCGTCCAGCTCGTATATAAACTGCCCTTAAACGAAATTATCTTCGATTTCTTCGACCAGATTAAATCCCGCACGCGCGGCTACGCCAGCTTTGATTACGAGTTGGAAGGCTACGAAAGAAGCAAGCTTGTAAAGCTCGACATATTGCTCAACGGCGAGGTCTGCGACGCTCTCTCCATGATAGTGCATGAGGACTCCGCCTACGCCCGCGGCAGAACGCTGTGCGAAAATTTAAAGGAAGCTATCCCCCGCCAGCTGTTTGAAGTTCCCGTTCAGGCGGCCATAGGCGGCAAGATAATCGCGCGCGAAACGGTCAAGGCTGTGCGCAAGGACGTCCTTGCAAAGTGCTACGGCGGCGACATAACCCGCAAAAAGAAACTGCTTGAAAAGCAGAAGGAGGGCAAAAAACGTATGCGCTCCATAGGGAGTGTGGAAGTGCCTTCGGAAGTTTTTATGCAGATTCTTAAAACCAACAAGGACTAAAATCCCGTTGATTATTTAAGTGAATTTCTGCCTGAGTGCAGATAAAATAAATATATTCAAGGAAAGATTTATGGAAGGATTTTTTGAAAACGTTTACAAAGTAGTGTGTTCCATTCCAAGCGGCAAAGTGTTGTCTTATGGCGACGTAGCGCGCGCAGCGGGCCGCCCCAACATGTCCCGTCAGGTCGGCTGGGCTCTTCACAGCAATCCCCGTCCCGGCGAAATCCCCTGCCACAGGGTGGTCTTTAACGACGGCACTTTAAGCTCGGGTTTTGCCTTCGGCGGTCAGGATGTTCAGGCCGCGCTCCTGAAAGAAGAGGGAGTGGAAGTTGTCGATATGCGCATTGATATGTCCAAATACCGTTGGGATATGTCCGAATAATCATTGGCTTTCAGGTGCTAAATGGCCGGCATTTACGTTCACATCCCGTTCTGTAAGCACAAGTGCCGCTACTGCGACTTTGCTTCCTTTCCCGAAAAAATAGGTTTGGCTGAAAGCTACATGGCCTGCGTATATCGCGAAATGGCAATGCGCGCCCCCGAACTTAAGGACTATACATTCAACACTCTTTACATAGGCGGCGGCACGCCCTCGGTCGTGGACGAAAGTTATATCGCCATGCTCGTCGCCGCGGCAAAAAAGCACTACACCCTGTCGCCCGACGCAGAAATAACTATAGAAATCAATCCCGGCACGGTCTCTGCGTCCAAGATAGATTTATATAAAAGGGTGGGGATAAACCGCTATTCTGTGGGGCTTCAGTCGGCCAACAACAAGATACTTGCCGACCTCGGCAGAATCCATACCTTAAACGAGTTCATAACCTGCGCAAAGCTTTTAAAGGGCAGCAACTTCTCCGTCGATATAATGATAGGCCTTAAAGGTCAGTCGTTGCAGGATATATCGCAGTCTATCGAAGTGGCCGCCCTGTACGGCGCAAGCCATATCTCCATGTACGCGCTCACGCCCGAGGACGGCACGCCCATCTATACCGACTATCTCAACGGCGAATTGCCCGACAGCGACGAGGTTGCCGCACAGTACGAGTTCGGAGTCAAAAAACTTGCCGAACTCGGTTTTGTCCGCTATGAAGTTTCCAACTTCTGCAAAAAGGGCAGGGAGAGCCGCCACAATTTAAATTATTGGCGGCGCGGCGAATATATCGGCTTCGGCGTTTCGGCTTCAAGCTGTATAAAAAACGTGCGCTTTACAAACACGTTTGACCTCGACGAATATTTCAAGTGCATAATCTCCAACCACTTTGCCGTCATCGACAGTTCGGAAATTTCCGAACCGGAACAGCGCGACGAATTTGTCATGCTCGCTCTCCGCACAACAAGGGGGGTGGATATCGCCGGGTACGAAAAATTGTTCAACCGCTCGTTCATGGCCGAATATGCCGCGGCTATCGCAAAGAACAGGGACTATCTTGAAATATCCGAAGATCGCTGCCGAATCAGGGACGAATATCTGTTTGTGCAGAACACCATAATAATCGACTTTTTAAAAGCGCTATGAATAATCAATATATTGCAGAGCCCGCCGTTATGGGCGATCTTAAAGCCATCATGCAGATTTTTGCGCAGGCCCGTGAGTTTATGAGCGGGTTGGGCAATCCTCAGTGGCAGGATGGCTTCCCCGGGGAATCTTTCATTGCGGATAAAATATCCCGCGGCATCATGTACAAAATTATGTGCGGCGGCTCGCTCGCCGCAGTTTTTTCTGTGCTCGACTATGACGAGGACTACGACGTTATAGACGGCAAGTGGCTGACCGACGGCAACTATTTTGTCCTGCATACGGTAGCCGTAGCCCGCGCCTTCCGCGGAAAGGGTTGCGCACGTTTTATCTTCGCCGAGGCCGAAGCCATGGCGGCCGCCCGCGGCAAGATAAGCGTCCGCATGGACACGCACGAGCAAAACGTTCCAATGCGCACGTTGGTTGATTGCCTCGGCTATACTTTCTGCGGCAAGCTGAACGTGTGCGGCGGCAAACCGCGCATAGGTTTCGAAAAGCTTATTTAATTCAATGTAAAGATTTTCAAGGCGCGCCCTGCGGGCGCGCCTTTGACTTTTAAAGTTTTCTCTCTGCAATAACGTTCCCGCTCTCGCCGTCCACAAGATATGCGCTCGTGTTCCCGCTGCGGTCAATTACTCCCACATAGTAATAACATTTTCCCTCGTCGGCGAGCAGTCTCACATATATCTCGCCCTCGAAATTTTTCCCGTTCGTCAGGGCTTCAAACGTTTCACTGTCATAATCTTTTGTGCTCGCCAAGGCCTCCTCAGGACTAATTACCCCGCTGTACATCACGCTCGGCGCAGTTATCTGTATCTCTTCCCCGTCGCATGTCAGCGTTATCGGCACGTCGTCGCCCGTCAGCGCGCCCGAAAAACTTATGTAAAAACTGTCTGTAACCGACATATAGCTCATCTCTCCGCCGTTCCCGCCAAGGCTTATGTCCACCTCGCTGTATTGGTCGGCAAATTTTATGAACACTTCGCACAGGTCGCCCATCTCGCCCTTGTACCCGTCCGAAAGATAGGGCGTTTCCCGCGAGGATACATGCACCTTGACGGATATATTGTCGTCGGTGTACATATACACCTCAAACCTGCGTTCGGATATAAAATCGGCATAGTCTATCTCCCCGCCGGCGCATGAACACAGCACGGCCGCCGCTACGGCCAACATTGTAACAACAACACACAAAAATTTCTTCATACTTAAAAGATATTTTTCTGCATAAATAATATTCCCGATTTATATAAATTTTTTTGCCGCCGTCGCCGCGCGGCCGCCATTTATCTGTCTGCACGCGCCATTTATTTGCCCGATAATTTTTCTTGCATTTTGCAACAAGGTATGATAAAATTTAAATATACATTTTTGATAAGCGTCTGCTCATAATTTTTTTGTGCATACGATAAGGTGATACACAATGAAAAACTTCGTTGTAAAAACGGCCGTTAAAACCCTTCTCATAGTTCTGGCTGTAATAATTGTGGGTTTTGTCATCTTTAATTTTGCTTTCCCCCAGCACATGGCAACTTTTTCTGAAAGAATAGGCAACTACAACATGGCTGTGTGGTATTCCTCGCTTCGCTATTCCTATACCGACGACACCGAAGATCTCGCCCGCTGTCTTGAAGACGCCATTCTCGCCGGGGACGACCAGAAGGTGGTGGAGTACGGCGACGAATTTTTTGAAAAGGAGGACCACGCAGCGGTCTTAGTGCAGCTTACAGAGGACAGCGGTATCAACTACCTGAACCTCTTCGGCGGCTGCCTCGTCGCGTCCAAATATGCCTGCGGCGACTTCGATGGCGCTCTCGACCTTGCTCTCTATTTTTATGAATCGACAGGCACCATCGATTATGAATGTCCGCTCACATCCCTTGTCGCTTCAGTTGTGCGCAACATAGACACAACCAATGCCCCCGCATTGCTTGAAGCTCTGCAATCCATAGAATTGTCTGAAAACGATACTCTTACCAATCTTAAAGAGAGTGTAAGCGCACTCGTCTGAGACAGATAAACCGTAAACCATGCGCCGCCTCTGCGGCGCAATTGCTATTGAAAAAAAATCTATTTAAGAAGGATATGAAATAATATGCAGCACCAAAGAGTACTCATCCTCGATTTCGGCGGACAGTATAACCAACTCATCGCAAGACGCGTCAGGGAACTGAATGTGTTTTGCGACCTTTTGCCTTCGGACATGAGTCTTGAAAAGATCAAGGAATACAACCCGATAGGCATAATCTTCACGGGCGGCCCCAACAGCGTGTATGACGAAGGTTCTCCCAAGATAGACAGGGCCGTTTTTGAACTCGGCGTTCCCGTTCTCGGTATATGCTATGGCTGTCAGCTCATGGCATACACGCTCGGCGGCGAAGTCGAACGCGCAACCACATCGGAATACGGCAAGGCCGAAGTACAGTATGTATCTTCACACCTGACTGTGGATATGCCCTCCGAAGCAGTCTGCTGGATGAGCCATACCGACCGCATTACCCGCCTGCCCGCAGGCTTTAAAATGCTCGCAAAGAGCGAAAACTGCCCCTTTGCGGCATTCGGCGACGAAGACAGAAAGCTCTATGGCGTGCAGTTCCACCCCGAAGTAAATCACACCTTCAAAGGTACGGTCATACTCAAAAATTTCCTCTACAATATATGCGGAGCCGTCGGCGATTGGACAATGTCAAACTTCGTTGCCAATCAGGTGGACGCGCTTAAACGCAAGATAGGCGATAAAAAGGTACTGTGCGCCATGTCCGGCGGCGTAGACTCCGCCGTCGCCGCAACGCTCATTCACAAGGCTGTCGGCGATCAGCTCACCTGCGTGTTTGTCGACCACGGACTTCTGAGGAAGTACGAGGCAGAGGAGGTCATGTCCGTCTTTAAGGACGGCCTCGGCATGAACCTCATCAAGGCAGATGACGGCCCCGTTTTCCTTGAAAAGTTAAAGGGCGTTTCCGACCCCGAAACTAAGCGAAAGATAATAGGCGAACAGTTCATCCGCTCGTTCGAAAAACAGGCGAAAGCCATCGGCAGGGTCGACTTTTTGGTTCAGGGTACCATATATCCCGATGTAATCGAAAGCGGCAAGGGCAAGAGCGCCGTCATCAAATCCCACCACAATGTGGGCGGCCTTCCCTCGGTTGTCGACTTTCAGGAGATAATCGAGCCCCTGCGCGACCTCTTCAAGGACGAAGTCCGTAAGGTCGGCTTTGAATTGGGCTTGCCCAAAAACGTCGTCATGCGCCAGCCCTTCCCCGGTCCCGGCCTCGCCATAAGAATAATGGGCGAAGTCACGGAAGAAAAGCTTGAAACTTTGCGCGACTCAGATTATATTCTGCGCGACGAAATAGCAAAGGCTGGTCTGGACGACAAAATCTGGCAGTATTTCACCGTAATAACCAACAGCAAAACGGTGGGTGTTCAGGGCGACTTCAGAACGTATGAAAACGTCATCGCCATCCGCGCCGTAACTTCTTTGGACGCAATGACTGCCGATTGGGCGCGTATTCCCTACGATGTGCTTGAAAAAATTTCAACCCGTATCGTCAACGAGGTCAAGCACGCCAACAGAATCGTGTACGACATAACCTCCAAACCCCCCGCAACGATTGAGTGGGAGTAAGGTTAACGCTCGTTGTGCATGGCGGATTGTACTATAAAAGTAAGTAATTCCTTACAAGAAAGGTAATTATATATGCAGTATAAAAGGTTTAATAATAAAATCTTTGCACGAATAGACAAGGGCGAAGAAATCTGCGAACAGCTCAAAGTTATTTGCGAAAGTGAGGGCGTGTGCCTCGCCTCGGTATCGGCAATCGGCGCCGTGGGGCAGTTCATCGTCGGCGTGTTCAACACGCACACCAAGCAGTACAAGGCCAACACCTTCACGGGCGACTACGAAATCGTCAGCCTTCTCGGCACCGTCACTGCAAAGGACGGCGAATTTTACGCCCACCTGCACATGAGCGCGGGCGACGAAGAGGGCAAAGTGTTCGGCGGTCACCTCAACTCCGCCACGGTTTCCGCCACCTGCGAAATGGTCATCGACGTCGCCGACGGAACCGTCGAACGTCAGTTCAACGATGAAGTCGGGTTAAACCTCTTTAAATTTTAATTTTTCCAGCCGCGCCGTGTGTGCGGCGTCTGTATATGGACGCACAACAACTGTTGAAACAACTCAATTTTTTGCCTATAGGCGAAAGCAACGGCAGAATACGCCGCGTAAAGGGCATAATTTCCAACAGCAAGCCAAACCCCGAAAAGCTGTTCGTGGCGGAAGGTATCTGGCTTGCCTCCATGTGCCTTAAATTCGGCACGCATATCGACAGTCTGATCGTCTGCCCCGAATATGTCCGCACGCCTGAAGTTTTTAAACTCATCGAAGAACTCTGCGGGCGCACATCTGAACGGTTTGAAGTTTCGGCAAAGACTTACGAAAAGATTTCCGAAAAAGGCCAGCCCGACGGTATTATCGCCCTTGCCGCTCTGCCCCAAAGGCAGATATCCGACTTTATCCCGCCAAAGAAGTCTGTCGTCCTCGTCATCGACGGCGTGGAAATTCCCGGCAATGCCGGCACTATGCTGCGCATGGCCGACGGCGCAGGCGCGGACGCGGTGTTCTTCTGCAACCGTAAAGTGCGCATCACCCACCCCAAATTGATAAAGTCAAGTCAGGGCGCAGTTCTCACCGTGCCCATGTTTGAATTCGGCTCCGTTGCGCAGTGCAGGGAGTGGCTCAAAAAATTCGGCTTCACGGTCTATCTTGCCGATACCCGCGCAGACAAATTTTACTATGACGAGCCGTTCGGCAGGAACGCCGCACTCGTCGTTGGCAGCGAAAGGTACGGCATCGCCCGCGAATGGTACAACGGCGATTATTCCATGATAGCCATACCCATGCTCGGCAAGTGCGATAGCCTCAATGTCGGCGTTGCCGCAACGGTGCTTACCTACGAGGCATGTATAAAGAATAAATTAAAAAAATAGTCGCGGCCCGCCCGCGCGGAGGTCAGCTAATGAATGTTTGGCATGATGTCGATAAAAGCCGTATTGCGCCCGAAAAATTTGAAGTTTTAATAGAGATACCCAAGGGCTGCAAGACCAAGTACGAACTCGATAAGCAAACGGGTATGCTCAAGATGGACAGGGTGCTATATACCTCTACGGTCTATCCTGCAAATTATGGTTTTATTCCCCGTACTTATGCCGAGGACGGCGATCCGTTGGATGTGCTTGTGCTGTGCGTCGACTCGATTTATCCCATGACGCTCGTCACATGTACGCCCATAGGAGTTATAAAGATGATAGACAACGGCGAATATGACGAAAAGATTATCGCCGTTCCCACAGGCGACCCCACTTACAAGGACTACGCGGATATCCGCGATTTGCCCAAACATATCTTCGAGGAAATGATGCACTTCTTCTCCGTGTATAAATTTCTTGAACAAAAGGTCACCGAAGTCAAGGAAATTTGCGGCCGCGAAGAGGCCGTAAAGATAATCGGCAGGTGCATAACTGAATATGCAAAAAAGTTCTGATTGTAAACTATAATGCTGTTGCGCTGCGCGGGCGACGCCCGCGCAGCGCATTTTTTTAATGCCCTGCGCCCATAATTAAAAAGCATTGCGTTATTACCGATTGTTAGTATTGATTTTTTTTTCAGTATATGTTATAATTGATTGAATAGTAATGCCAATTTCGGCAGTATGGTATTTATATGGCAGATATAAAAACTATAAAAAATCTTCTGTCCCCCTCAAAACAGCCTGATAAACAGTTTTATCTCGACCTGCTCGATAATCAGACTCAAAGGGCGTATGAGGAGGAGCATCTTAAAGCGGTTCTCATGATGCTCAAGGTAATTTATGTCAAAAAATTGCTCGACGGCATAAAGGCGGCCGCTGCGGAAAGGGACGCGCTCATGCACGGACCCGATTACAATGCTGAAAAATACCGCCGCGTATTGGAGCTGAACAGGTCAATCGCCGAACACAGACAAAAGATTGACAGCTACAAGTGCTTTTTTGTCGAACCTTATTTCGCCCGCATGGATCTGTACGACGCTCAGGACGGCTATAACAGCTACTATATAGGCAAAAAGGGCGACTACGGTCTGGAAATTGTCGATTGGCGCGCCCCGCTCGCCCGCAAGTATTATCAGAAGAGCCAGCTCAAATTTTCAATAAATCAGTTCGATTATAAACTCATCCTCCGCCGCGCCATCCGCGTTCACAACGGCAGACTCCTCGATTTTCAGAACGAATATCTTCGCCTTGACGACTACCTCACCAAGGATGAAATAGGCGGCAGGGACGAATCTGTTATCTTCGATCCCTTTTTAAAGGATATCCTCAACAGCCGCAAGGAAAAGCAGGAGATATGCGACATAATCGAAACCATTCAGGAACAGCAGTACGACATAATAACCGCGCCTGAGCGCGACCAGTTCATTGTTCAGGGTGTGGCCGGGTCGGGCAAGACCATGATAATGCTCCACAGGCTGTCCTATCTTATGTACAACGACGAGAACATAAAGCCTTCAAACGTACTCGTCATCACTCCGTCAGATTCCTTCAATGCGTTCATCGATGAACTCGCCCAGGTGCTTGAACTCGAAAAGGTTAAAACTTCCACTCTCGACAGCTATTTCCTCAACCTCCTCAGCAATCAGGGCGTCCGCCTCGATGGCAAGGTCGACTATCACACCCCTGTCAGCCACAGCTATCTCGAATATATCTATTCCGAAAGCTTTGTATCGGATAGTCGGAAAAAGCTCAATAAAATATACACAAGCGTTCGCTCCATGCTTTCGCGCGAAGTGGGCGGACAGCTGATTGACGCGGTAATATCCTGCGCCGAACGCCAGATGGCCGCTTACGAGCGCATAAAAAATGCCTCCGTCCGCGTGCGCAGGTGCGTGTTGGGTGAAATAAAGGAAAAGCCGGATGGCGGTTTGTATTACACAAAACAGATGCGCTCTCTCTTCAACTGCGTGGCCGACGTCAAGGAATTTTTAAAGCTGAACGACGGCGATAAGCGCATGGACGATTATTATTACTTTTATCGCCAGATACTTTCATTTTACAAATCTCTGCGCTTCATCCGCCGCTATGGCGAAAAAATCTGCCTCAACGCGGCGGAAGATCTCAAAACGCTTTTATCCGCTGTCGAAAAGGAAATTTTTGATTTAAAACGGTATAAAATAAATGTTGGGGGAACCGAACAGTTCACTTATGCCGACCGCATAGCCAGGCGCGGCGAACTGAAAGAGGAGATTGGTGCCACAATATCCCGCGTTGAAAACATTCTTTCCGCCTTTGACGCAGTATTCGATTTTGCTGAAGTCGCCAAGGGCGAAGGCTATCTTGTTCATATAGGCAAGTGCGAGGACGCCGTAGACCTCATCCGCTTTTTCTACCGCGAAATAATCAAGCCGGCAAAAAGGCGTTACGGCGTGACGAACAAATGCCTGTGCCGTGCCGACGTATTCGCGCTCTGTTCCGTGCTGGACTCGCTCGGCTTCGACCTCACGCCCAAATATTCTTTCGTGTTCGTCGATGAAGCGCAGGACATATCCCCCGTAGAATACTCAACGATACAGCATGTCAACGGTCAGGCCTGCTTCAATGTCTTCGGCGACCTCAAACAGAACATCACGCCCTACCGCGGCGTCAGCGATTGGTCGCAGCTCGGTTACAAGGTTTACAACCTGAACCGCAACTACCGCAATACCAACCAGATAGTCGAATACGTTTCGTCCGGATTGGGCATAGATATGCAGCCGATAGGCCTCCCCGGCGGGGAGGTGGAGCATATCCACCCCAAAGGTATAGGGCGCTATCTGCTCGACAAAAAAGGTCTCCGCGCCGTCATCACTTCCGAAGCCAACCTTGAAAAATTCACCCGCAAGGCTTATAACGTCGTGCGGCAGAGCGGCGTCATTTCAAAGTCCAAAATAAATATAATGACCGTCTACGAAAGCAAGGGTCTTGAATTTACCGCCGTGGCGGTAGTCGACGGCGATCTCACCCTCAACGAAAAGTACATTGCCTATACCCGCGCATTGAAGGAACTTGCCGTTGTTAGGTGAAATTTTCCGACAATATCGGTCAAAATAATAAAAATAGATAGACGATATGTTGTACTGATGTTAAAATGATTTTGAATTTATATTAAAGTATTAAAGTATAGAAGAGGGCCTTTTATGGATAAAAAAGATATGGCCGTGCAACCCGTTCAAGTGTGTTACGGCGGCAATAGGGCGGTTTTTCCTCAGATACTTCTTTCGGTACTCTCGATAGTCAATCATACGGAAAGCGCCGTCGTCGTACGCATTTTCACAATGGACCTGCGCGAAGTCGACCCGCGCTTTACTCCCTTAACCGAAAACCAGCGTAATATTATCGAGCAAGTCATGCGTCAAAGGAACGATTCCAGCCGCGCATATCTCGTCGACGCGGGCGAAGAATACCGCCGCAATCTGATGGGCGGAAAAAATGAAAAGGGCTTCTATACGCCCTACGCGCTCCTGCGCCTGCTGTTTGATAAGTTTGACCTCCCCGATAAACTCATCTATCTTGATACCGACACAATGTGTTGCGGCGATATCGTAAAACTTTGGAATTACGATGTGTCAGACTATGAATTCGGCGCCGTAAAAGATTACGAAGGTTCGTTCTGGATAAACAGGCATTACTGCAATTCGGGCGTACTGCTCATGAATATGCAGGAGTGCCGCCGCACAGATCTTCTGGCGCGCGTCCGCAGGCGCGTGATGTCGCGGCGCATGTTCATGCCCGACCAAAGCTCGCTCAACAAGTTGGCTAAGAAAAAATTATATCTTCCCCGCGCCTTCAATGAACAGCGCTCCATCCGCAAAGATACCGTCATAAAGCATTTTTGCCGCGGAATGAAATGGTACGGCCCGTTCTTTAAACTTTATAACTACAAGCAGACGGACAGAAAAAACGTACACGAAAAGTTACATATTTATTGCTTCGACGATATTTACGCTCAGTATGACGAGCTAAAACAAAAATACGATTTCGAGTGTATGTCATGAATGAAAATATCTATGCGGTAGAAATAAAAAATCTTTCAAAATCGTACGGCAAAATAAAGGCTGTCGACGACATTTCCTTTTCGGTTGTCAGCGGCAGTCTGTTTGCCTTTCTCGGCGTAAACGGCGCAGGCAAGTCTACTACCATCAACATTATTTGCTCCATTCTCGATAAAGATTCGGGCAAAATTTATGTCGGCGGCATGGATCTGGACGCCAACCCGCGCGAGATAAAAAAGAACATAGGCATAGTCTTTCAGACCTCCGTGCTGGATAAGGAACTCACCGTCCTCCAGAACTTGCAGATACGCACGGCCTTTTACGGGTTAAGCAAGGCGGAAACCAAAAAAAATATCGGCAGCATTATCGAACTTCTTGAACTTGAACCCATATTAAAGCGGCCCGTCAAGAACCTTTCGGGCGGACAGATGAGGCGGGTGGATATCGCCCGCGCAATGGTTCATCGCCCCAAACTGCTCATTCTCGATGAGCCCACAACGGGGCTTGACCCCAAAAACCGCCGCATAGTATGGGCGCTGATAGATAAAATCCGTACCGAAACGGGCATGACCGTCTTTCTCACCACACACTACCTTGAGGAGGCGGAACTCGCCACCGACGTGGTCATTATGGACAGGGGCAAAATTATCGCGCAAGGCACGCCCAACGACCTTAAAAACAGCTATTCTTCCGATGTCCTTGTCAGCTATATGCCCGCCGACTCAGACTTTGAAACTTCCCTTGCCGGCGCAGGATATAAGTTCAAATACGACGCCGAAAAAAATGCCTACCGCATATTTATTGCCGATACGTCCGCTGCGCGCAGCCTGATGGAAAAATTCCCCCGCCAGACTTCGGATATCGAAATCCTCAAAGGCAGTATGGACGACGTCTTTCTCAATGTCACCGGCAGGGACATAACCATAACGGAGGAAGAGTATGCTCACAAAAAATAAGACCAATTATATAGAACAGCTGCTCAGCCTCACAAAGCGCCATCTCCTCGTCTTTGTAAAAAGCCGTATCCGCATGTTCTTTACGCTGATGGTGCCGTTCATAATCTTTGTAATATATGTATTCTTTCTGCGCGACCTGGAACTGATGACGATAGAGCCTGTGCTTGAAGAATATAATCTGAGCATGGACGACCCCATGGTAAAGCACTATGTCTACACGCTTATTGATTCATGGATGCTTTCGGGCATTGTAGCCATGTCAACGATTACGGTGTCGTTGCAAATAAACACCATCACCGTCAGCGACAAGGAAAACGGCATAAACCGTGACTTCGCCTCCTCGCCCGTATCGTCCAACATTCTCATATTCAGCTATTTTTTGGCAAACTTCATAATAACTTTCGTCGTCTGCGTCGTCTTTCTTATCGCATGTTTTATCTACCTCGGCGCCCTCGGCGAACTGATTATTACGTTCACTTCCATAGTCACGATAATAGGCGTGCTTATCTTTGCCTCGGTCAGCGGCGTGCTGTTCACAGTGTTCGTCTGTTCGTTCATCACGCATGACTCAACAATGGCCAGCGTTATCACCATATTTTCAACGGCGATAGGTTTTTTGATCGGCGCATATATGCCGCTCTTTATGATGCCCAACGCCGTTCAGTATGTCTGCGGGTTTGTCCCCGGCACATATTCATGCGCACTGTTCAGATACGCATTCATGAGCGACGCAATAAATGCAATGTCGGCGTATGTAAACGACGCCGCATTGATGGAGGAACTGACAAGCAACTTCGGCTATAACCTCAATTTCTTCGGCTATGTGGTCACTCCCGGCTATCAGGCGCTCGCGCTTGCGCTGTTTACTCTGCTCTTTCTCATACTCAATGCCTTGTTCGGCAAAAAGCTAACCACCGTAATGGGCGGCATGAAAAAGAAGATATTCACAAAAAATAAGGCCGGCGATTGATTTGAATTTGTCAGCATTTAAGGGCGCCGCCCGCGGAATTTCCGCGGGCGGCGCCGCTCTTTGTCCGGCTTCTTTTTGCTGTGTTTGGCTGACAATAAAAGATAAGCCTTATCAAATATTTTTTTATCAGGGTGTTGAATATTGTTCTGCTTTATGCTATAATCAAATACGAACAACTAACTTTTTGAAGGAGGTTTTATGCCGACTAACAACAAAAAGAAGCCTCAACTTGATTTGATTGAACTCAATGGCGAGCTTTTAAACTTCGTTTCGTATGCGACCTTTTTCAACCGCATACCTCTCTTTACAACGCTTCGCCTGTTTAACAACGGAGAGGAAAATATTGAAAATATCACAATCTCTCTCTCGGGCGACAGTTCGCTCATAATTGCCGCGAATATAGAAATTCCCATGCTCCCCGTACAAAGCAGTACGGAAGTCAAACCCCCCGAACTTCTCAATCCCAAGTTCCTTGCCGATTTAAAGGAGGAGCAGGTCTGCAAGGTCTTTGTCAAGGTCAGCTGCGGCAAAAAGGAGATATGCTCCCTCGCCGCCGACGTAACCGCCCTTCCCATGGATATGTGGAGCGGCATTGCAGGCAGTGTGGAAATGCTGTCCGCCCATGTCCGTCCCAAGCTTTCCGATTGCCAGAAAGTGCTTGCCGAAGCCGGGCTTCAGCTCAAAACATGGGGCTTTTCGCAGGAATGGTCGGGCTATTCGGGCAACGATAAAAGCGCCGTCCGCGGCGGCATAGCTGCTATCTATGCCGCAATACGCAATCTCAATATCGAGCACAGCGAGGAAGAGGTGGATATTACCCACCCCGTCCGCGTGGGCAATATCTCCGAAATAGTGGAGGAGCGCACCGCCAACATTGTGGGCATGGCATGCTTTGCGGCGTCCTGTCTGGAGGCGGCAAAACTCAATCCCGTAATCGTCCTCGGCAAAAACAAGATAGGCGTGGGTGTATGGCTGTATGAAAGCTGCTTCACCACCACCTTGCAGGACGATATGACCGTAATCGAGCGCTACATTGCCGACGGCGTAAACAACCTTGCCGTAATCGACGTGGACGACCTGTTTGCGCACAAGAATGCAAGTTATACAACCTCATCAGCGCACTTCTCCGCGTCGCTCACGGCCGACAAATTTGAAATCTGCCTCGATATCAAGCGTTGCCGCATAGGCAGGGTATATCCCATGCCTATAAAGGTAAAAAGCGGCTCGTCATACGAAATTCTTGAAGATAAACAGTTTTCTTACGACGCCCGCCCCGACGACATCATCGACGCGGATAAACTCAATTTTGGCCGCGCCGAATCAAAGGATAAGAATTGGGAGAGGCGGCTGCTCGACCTGTCGCTCAGGAACAATCTCCTCGCATTCAGGTTCAACCGCTACGCCATACACCTTCTTACTTACGACGCAGCCGCCTTTATCGAAAAAGTCGGCGATAAAGAAAAACTCACTATCCGCGGCAATGCAAATCCCATAGAAGGCGCGCAGTATTTCGGCGGCGGCAAAAAACTGCAAAACCTCAGGGAGCTGGTCGATATTGAGCTTGGCCAGGGCATAGTCCGCTCATATTCCCGTGCGGAAACGCTTAACGACACGGCAACCACGCTTATCCGCAAGGCGCGTTCAACCCAGGAAGAGGTGGGCGCAAACACCCTCTTCATGGCAATAGGCTTCTTAAAGTGGAAGGCCAATGCCGATAAAGAGTTCAAATATGCTCCCCTCGTGCTCTTACCCGTAAACCTCAAAAAGACCAAAACGCAGGGTATAGAGGTGGAGCTGTCCGACGATTATCAGCCAAACACCACTCTTTTAGAATATTTAAAGGTTGAATTCGGCATAGACGTGCGCGGCGTGGAGGGGGCAAACCTCACGCCTATGGAAATTTTGGCCGTCATCCGCTCAAAGACTGCCAATATGGCGGGCTGGCTCGTTCACGACGATATATATATCGCTCAATTCACGTTCACCCGCTATGCTATGTGGGCGGACATCAGGGCTAATATACCTGTATATAAAAACAACGCGCTCATCGCCAGCCTCCTTTCGAACTCCAACAAGCTCGGCGACAACAAGCTTGAAGGCGTCGACGAAGACGACAGCGATCCCAAGAACATCCTTACGCCTCTTTCGTGCGATTCCTCACAGTACTCCGCCGTATCGGAGTCCGCCAAAGGCACAACGTTTGTGCTCCACGGTCCTCCGGGTACGGGCAAGAGCCAGACCATAACAAACATCATAGCCAACGCTGTCGATTCAGGCAAGCGCGTGCTGTTCGTTGCAGAAAAACAGGCCGCGCTCAATGTCGTCAAAAAGCGTCTCGACGAAATAGGTTTAGGCGAATTTTGCCTTGAACTTCATACAGGAAAATCCGCGCAGAAGGCGGAAATTGTCCGTTCTATCGAAAATACTCTCGCCTTAAAGGATGAATACAACGAGTCCGAAAAATTCTCCGCCGACGCCCGGAAATTGGTCGACGACAGGGAAAAACTCAAAGCCCCTTTGGCCGCTCTCCACAAAAGGCGCCGCATAGGCGTATCCGTCTACGAGGGCATCCTTTACTATCTTCAGAACAAGAACGCGCCCGAACTTGTCAATATCGAATCGACTTTCTACGACAGTCTTACCGCCAAAAAACTTGCCGAATGTGAAAGCATGCTCCTCACGGCCCAGGTGGCCGCCAAGGAATGCGGCGGCGTATATCGTTCTCCCTTTTCGGGCGTAAATATCATCGAGTGTGACGAAAAGGTTCAGGCCGCTGTACTCTGCTCGGCAGAAGTCGTGCTCGCCGAACTCAAGCACCTCAAAAATTACCTCGGCCTCTTCCTTGAAACTTTCAATCAGAAAATTTCGGCGTTTACGCCCAAAAAGCTTGAAAACCTCGTGGATATATGCACCGTCCTCAAGGATGATAAACTCAAAAATTTCTTCAGCTGTAATGAAAGCGATTTCTATGTGTTCTTCAACGCCAATCTCCGCTACGACGCCGAAGTGCGCAATTGGCTGACCCGCTTCAAAAGTCTGCCCGAACTCGGCAAATTTGCCGATAATATCGAAAGCGAAATAGACAATTGGGGCGAAAATTATCGCTCGTCCCGCCAGCTTCTTGCGGTAATAAAGCGCATAAACCGCTGCACCCGCACGCCCATGGCGGAAAGCGAGGAACTTGAATGGATCAAACGCGCCTACGAAATAGAGCAGGCGCGCAAAAAGATACTCGGCTTTACCAACCTCTCGTCGGCCTTTACCGGCCTCGGCAACACCATAATAGACAGAAAGCGCGAAGACTACATGCGCCCCATCTATTCCCTGCACGAAAACTGTGCGTCGGTGTTCATGGACTACAACGGCGACGCCTTCAACAGCGTCTGCGCCCGCGCGGCGAGCGGCTATCTGAAGCCTTTGCTCACAGGCCTCCTCTCCGCCGCAGTCGCCTTCGTCAAGGCCTGCGATTACTTCAATAAGCTCATCAAGTGCGATAAAAACGTAGTCGGCGACGAGGACGTGTTCGATTACTACAATTCAAAGTGTTCGGCACTTATCGATAATATCGACATGCTCCCCGCGTGGTGTCTGTACAAGGCCACGGCCAAAAAACTCAACGACAGCGGCCTGACGTTCATAACCGACGCCATGGAATCGGGGCATATAAGCGGGGAAAGGATACTGTCCGCCTTCCGCAAAAATGTCTACCGCAACTTCATTCAGACCAACATACCCGCGGACGAAAATCTTTCTGTCTTTTCGGCGGCGTTGCTCGATGAAACCGCCAGGGACTTTTCGCAGGTGCTTGAAGAGTTTGCCGTCCTCACCCGCAACAAGATACGCCACGACCTCATATCCCGCCTTCCCTCGTCGCAGACGGAAGGCCCGCTTGCGCTCGAACTGATGGCCTTCAACAGACAGATAAAGGGCAATATGCGCAACTTTAATCTGAGGCAGATCTTTACCGACTTCCCCGAACTTTTAAAGGTGGTGTCGCCCTGCCTGCTGATGAGCCCTTCAACCGTATCGCAGTATCTGCCCCCCGATCCGGGCTTGTTCGACTTGGTCATCTTCGACGAAGCTTCCCAAATGCCCACATGCGAGGCCGTGCCTTCGCTTGCGCGCGCAAAGAGCGCTATCATCGTCGGCGACCCCAAACAGATGCCGCCCACGTCCTTCTTTGTCAATATGGAAACGGACGAGGAAAATCTTGAAAACGAGGACCTTGAATCGGTGCTCGACGATTGCCTTGCCTTGAGTATTCCCGAAAAGCATCTCAACTGGCACTACCGTTCAAAGCACGAAAGCCTCATCGCTTTCTCCAACATCATGTATTATTCGTCCAAGCTGTGTACATTCCCTTCGCCTGACGCAATGGACAGCCGCGTAAAGCTCAACTATATCCCCAACGGCGTATATGAGCGCGGCGGGGCGAAGATAAACAAGCAGGAAGCGGACGCCCTTATAAACGAGGTCATCACCCGCCTTAAGAACCCCAATCTCCGCCGTTCCTCCATAGGCGTCGTAACCTTTTCAACCCCTCAGCAGGCGTATATAGAAAGATTGCTTACAAAGCGCATAATCGAACTCGGTCTTGAAGAGGCGGCTTTTGAAAGGGAGGAACCTATATTCGTCAAGAATCTTGAAAACGTTCAGGGCGACGAAAGGGACGTCATTCTCTTTTCGGTCTGCTACGGCCCCGATTTTTCGGGCAAAATCTCATTGAACTTCGGCCCGCTCAATCAGCTTGGCGGCTGGCGCCGACTGAACGTCGCGGTGTCAAGGGCAAGGGAGGAGATGATAATCTTCTCATCCATGCGCTATTCCATGATAGACCTCTCCCGCACGACCTCGCGCGGCGTTGCAGGCCTCAAAGCCTTCCTTGAATTTGCCGAAAAGGGCAGAACGACCATTGCCCGGCCTTCCGATGAACTTATAAACAACAAAACGGGCATAGGCCGATATGTGGCGGCGGAACTTGCGCCCTACGGCTATGAGTGCCGCACGGATGTCGGCGTTTCGGACTTCAAGATAGACGTCGCCGTTGTCGACCCCAAGAACAAACACAACTTCATACTCGCCATTCTCTGCGACGGTACTACGGAATTTTCTGTCAAAGACCGCTCCGTCTTGCAGATTCAGACCCTCAAGCGCAACAATTGGAACGTCATACGTCTGTACTCCATCAATTTCTTCAATAATCCCAAACGTGAGATCAAGAAGATAAAGGAATATTTAGACAAGCTCACTTCCACGCAGAAAGCCACTGCAAACACTTATAAAAAAGCATACAAGTTTGCCAAGGTGGAGGAGCGCACTCTTGAATCTGCCGCCATACTCAGCGGCCAGAACGATAGCGAAATAATTAAGATCATCCGTGCCATAGTCACGGCCGAAGAGCCTATCTCCGCGCCGTTCCTTACCAAGCGCGTGCTGTCGTCATTAGGCATATTCAAGTACGGCAGCAAGCTCGAAAATAAAATTGCTTCGCTCATCGCCTCCTGCGCGTTCAAAAGCGTCAACGCGGCGGGCTACACTTACTATTACAGGACTGAAAAGGCCCTTTCGTACGACAGATACCGCGTAGAAAACGGCACGCAAGTGCGCACTTCGGATAGCGACTATACGCCGTTTGACGTTATCTCAGTAGTCAAAGCCATACTCCTTGACAAGGTCAGTATGTACGACGACGAGCTTCAGTCTGCTGTTTTCAGGCAGCTCGGCTGTCCCCGCGCTTCGGACAAGATGAACGCCTTTATAAGCGCCAGCATAGACCAGGGTGTAAACGAAGGCCTGTTTATCCGCAGCATTTCCGACAGAATATCTCTCAGCTGATATGGCAAGGGCAAGACTGTTCAATTTAAGATTGCCTTTAACCGCCGCGCTCGCACTTTCGTGCGGCGCGGCTTTGGCGTACCTTTTTGCCGTATATTCATGGAGCTATTTCTATCTTCTCGCCATAATACCCGCGGCCGCTCTTGCTCTAATATTTGTACTGCTCTTTTCCCGCGGCCGTGTGGCCATAGTCAACTTTGTTGTGGCCGCGGTGTTTTTTGCGTTGGGCGCGGTATATGCCGCTGCCGTGTTCAGCTCTTATAGCGATATCTCCTTTTCGGGTCAGCTCGCCACCGTTACGGGCAGAGTGGAGGAGGTAAGCTACACTTCGTCTGGGGATCCCTATCTCATTCTTTCAAACGCCTCGGCGGACGGCGTGTCGCTCAACAGAAAGGTGCTTGTATATCTCAGTCAAAGCGCGGGCGGGGCGGTGTCGCCCGGTTACACCGTCACCGTGTTCGGCTATGTCGGACATTACGACCTGTTCTCTTACGGCAGTCTTAATTACCGCGCGCTCAACGGCATAGGCTATTATGTCAACGCCTATGGCTCGATGGAATATTCTTACGGTTTTTCTTTTTTCGGCGCGCTGCGCGTCGGCGTGCGCGATATCCTCTTTGACAATCTGGACAGCGAGGCCGCCGCCGTAGCTTATGCCATGATAACGGGCGACACGGGCGATATCGCCCAATCAACGCTCGACAGTTTCCGCTATGGCGGCGTGGCTCACATATTTGCCGTGTCGGGCCTTAATATCACCGTGCTGTATGTGCTTGTCACCGCAATATTCAAAAAGTGCCGCGTAAACAGATGGGTCGGCGCGGCCGTAAGCCTGACCGTCATATTTGTATATACGGGCATGTGTTCATTCACGCTCTCCGCCGTCAGGGCGGCCATTATGTGTGCCGTCAGCGGCATAGCCGCCATGACGTTCAACAAGTACGACGGTCTCAACTCTCTTTCGCTGTCGGTCGTCATAATACTTCTTTTCAACCCGCTCAACCTGTTCGACGTCGGCTTTGTGCTGTCGGTGTCCGCCATGCTCGGCATAATCTTGCTCTCGCCCGGCATCGCGCGCCTGCTGCGCCGCCTGCCGTATTCGCTTCAGAGCAACATATCCATGAGCTTAGCTTCCCAAGTGGCCACCATGCCCGCACTGCTCATGACGTTTGGCTACATTTCCGGCGCGGGACTGATATTGAACATCGTCGTTCTGCCGCTGTTATCCTTTCTCTATGTGTTCATGTTCGCATGCGTCGTCGTGTGTGCGATCATTCCTGCGGCGGTAGTCCTGCTGCCGTATGCCTCGCTTCCACTGCAGGCCGTCATAGACTTTTTCGTCGCCTTCGGTTTTGAAGATTCGCTCATCTCCGGCTTTGGCGGTTGGTGGGTGGCCATAATAGTGTTTATCGCCATACTCGCCCTTTCGGATAAACTCAACTTCGCAAAATCGTTGCGCGCGGCGGTGGGAGGCGTGTGCGCACTCGTCTTTGCGCTCTGCTGCACGTTCGGCGGCGCAGTATTCGGCAACGAAACACGCATAGTTGCGGGCGGCTATTACAATGGCGGAATGGTTGCCGTGCGCTCGCAGTCCGGCAGCGTGCTTATCATCATCTGCGATACATATTCGGGCGGAATAACTTCATTCGTCAATACCTATATGCCTGAGGGCGTTGACGACCTGATAATCATAGGCGGAGAGGAGTGTGCGGCGTACTACTACCAATGCGGAATTACAGCCGAAAATGTCTGGCTCCCGCCCTCTAACATCAATCTCAGCGGCCTTGACGGCACTACCGTTCATTATGAAACGACTTTTGAACTGTACGGTACTCAGTATAGCTTTGTGGATTCCTACACGCTGTCCGCCGCGGCAAACGGAGTGTCCTTCGCGGTGTGCGCAGGCAGTTATATAAATATAGATTTTATCGATCTGCTGTTTTCTCTGCAATCAAACAGCACTTGTCAGGCCAATACTGTAGTTTACTTCAACGATACTTCGGGCGATTTTGACTTGTATTCGCATGGAAGCTTGCAATTTGTTGCAAATAGTGGTACACTGGTATTGTTATATTATGTCGGTTGACAGCGAGGCAGAGTATGAAGTACACCGAACTCAAAAATGATATAGCTCAGGGCGATCGCCGAATTTACTTGTTTGAAGGCGACGACGCTTACTTCCGCACTCACGGCGAGGAGCAGGTCAAAAACGCTTTTTTACAGCTTCCCCAGCTCAACTTTGCCTCTTTCGACGGCTCGCTTTTAAAGGGCAAGACCCTTTCAGAACTCACTTCGGCAATGGCCGCCTGCCCCTTTATGGCGCCCAAGCGCGTCATACGCGTCAGCCAATTTTATCCGACCGACGCCGATTATGAAAAATATTTAAAGCCGTCCTTTGAAAACTGTCCCGATACGACCATACTCATAATAGTCAACGACGGTTCGGGCAAGGGCGCCGCGCTCAAGCGCAAAAAGTGCGTCACCTTTGTCGACTGTTCACATGCCGACGAGGATACCGTCACCCGCTGGGTATATGCCACGCTCAAGCGCGGCGGTATAGCTGCCGACGTCGCGGCCTGCCGCAATGTCGCCGCCTATTGCCTGTGCGATATGGCCCGCGTGGCGGGGGAGGTGCAAAAGCTCATGCAATACGGCAAGAGCAATATAACTTCTGCCGACGTGGACGAGGTCGTTTATAAGGACGCCGATTACCGCGTGTACGAAATGACCGACGCCATCGCCCGTAAGAATTATCCGCGCTTTCTTGAAATCTGTTCGGAACTCGCCCAAAAATCGGCCGACCGTCTGGCGCTTATAACCGCCCTTCAGCGGTATTATAAAAATCTGCTCATAATCTGTTCGTCGCGCCAACCTGAGGCGGAACTTGCCGCCCGGCTCAAAATGCCTGAATTTGCCGTCCGTAAGAGCGGGGAGCGCGCCCGCGCGCTTGGCAGGGAGCAGCTTTTGTACTATTCTTCCACGCTGTACGACCTTGCCGCCCGCGTCAGATCGGGCAGACTTACGGCCGACGGAGCCTTCTTTACGGCGCTTGCGGCAATGCTTTTTGCTTAGAAAAAATTTATAACGGCGGACATAAATTAAATTTTATGGCTTATGCACAAATTAAATGTTGAAAACGCTTTATTTTTGTAAAAAAAAATAATATAATAATTAAAAGGCGTAGTGTTTCGTGCGCGCCTTAAAGCAGATACGGGAGTTTGAATTTATGAATTCTTGGCAGGCTATAGTTGATAAACTTGTAAACATGTGGAACGGAATGGATTGGACTTACGCAGTGCAATTTATCGCATTTGTCGTGCTTTTCTATCTCGCTTTCAAAATCTTAAAGGAAAATAAGGGCGGCAAATTTATTGCAATACTCTCTTCGGCCGTCGTAGTTTTCGGATTAGCTTGCTCGTTTTCAGACAACATCAGTTCCCAAACGCTGCTCATTCTCATATTTATTGCAGTCATCGTCGTTGTCACAATGTTCAACGTCGAAATCAAGCGCGGCATGCTTGACGCCGGCGCGCGCAGGCACGTTGCCCGTGCGGACATGACTGTCAGCCATATCGAAAATATCATCCAGCAGATAATCCGCGCCGTGCAGGATATGTCCAAGACAAATACAGGCGCTCTTATAGTTCTGTCCAACGAAAATCTCCCTGAAGGCATAATATCCTCCGGTACAATAGTCAACGCCGATATAACTGCCCCCATGATAGAGGCGGTGTTCTACCCCAAGGCTCCCCTGCATGACGGCGCCATGATAATAGAAGGCGACAAAATCCATGCGGCCGGCTGTTTCCTTCCCATAATTCAGAACGATAATCTCCCCCAGGAACTCGGCTCGCGTCACCGCGCCGCCCTCGGCGTAACGTCTGTCGCGTCGGTCACGGTAATCGTCGTTTCTGAGGAAACGGGTATAATCTCCATTGTAAAGAATGGCGAAGTCCGCAAGCGCTATGCCAGCGACGCCGATTTAAAAAATGCCCTTTCCAAATACTATTGGTCTGATCTCACTGCCGAAGCCTGACGTCCTTTCAGAACAGTCCGGCACCTGCCCAAAAGCGCAATAAAACAGGAGCGTCCTTTATATGAAAAATTTCAAAAAGGTTTTAAAGGAAATCTTCACAAAAAATCTCGATATAAAACTGCTTGCCATAGCCATTGCCGCCATCACGGTGGTGTTCATCAATATTCCAGGCGTTTAGGTATCATAAAATGAATACGATTAAAATTCCCAAAATACTCTTCCCTGCGGTGGATGACCTCTCTGCGTGGGCGGTAATCGCCTGCGACCAGTTCACTTCCGACGGAGAGTATTGGCGCAACTTAATGTCCTTTGTCGGCTCCAAACCCTCGGCGCTCAACCTCATTTTTCCCGAAATTTTCCTCAATGCCAACATGCAGGAACGCATAGAGCGTATAAACCATTGCATGGCAGAATATCTCTCGGACGGAATATTCAGGGAGGAGGAAGGGCTTGTCCTTGTGGAGCGCACCACGCAGTCGGGAACGCGCACGGGCATATTGCTCGCAGTCGACCTTGAAGATTATTCTTTTCAAAAGAACGCTAAAACTTTGATCCGCTCTACCGAGGAAACTATTCTTGAGCGTATTCCGCCCCGTGTGGAGATACGCAAAAACGCCCCCATAGAGCTTCCGCATATAATGTTATTGTACGACGACCGCGAAAACACCGTGTTGTCGGGTACAGAGCGCGGCTCAGTCATCTACGATTTCGACCTCAATATGGGTGCCGGACGCATAGTAGGCACGCGCATAAATAACCCGCAGGAAGTCATTCGTCGGTTTGCCGCTCTGGCAGAATCGGCAAGGTATGGCGTAGATGACCCCATTCTCTTTGTCGTCGGCGACGGCAATCACTCGCTTGCGGCGGCAAAGTCGTGCTGGGACAGTTTAAAGGCCGGCCTCTCCCGTGAGGAGCGGGAAACTCACCCCGCGCGCTATGCCCTTGTAGAGGCTGTCAACCTTCACGACAATGCTCTAAAATTTGAACCCATCCACCGTCTTGTCAAAACGGATAGGTCGGATGTATTTATCGACAATTTAGACCTGGGCGGAAACGGCAGGGCGGTCGCCGCCGTAAACGGCAGGTGTGCAGCCATTCGTTTCCCCAAAAACATACCCGAAGGTATCCGCACTCTCGACCAATATATTGCTTCCTTCATTAAAAAATACGGCGGCTCGGTCGATTATATTCACGGCGATGAACAACTCATTTCTCTCTCGCACGAAGGCGTAGGCATAATGCTTCCGCCCGTTTCAAAGGACGACCTGTTCCGCCTCGTCGCGCAGGGTGGCAACCTGCCCAGAAAAACCTTTTCTATGGGCGACGGCAATGAAAAAAGATATTATATAGAAGCTAAAGAAATCAGATAAATTATGGCATTAAAAGTATGCAAATTCGGTGGCACGTCCATGGCTGACGGCCACACCATGACAAAAGTTAAGAACATCATTTTAAGCGAGCGCGACAGAAAGTATATCGTTGTTTCGGCTCCTGGCAAACGCTTTTCGGGCGACACCAAAGTGACCGACCTCCTTTACAAATGTTATGCCGAACTCAAGGAACGCGGCGACTGTAAGCAGGCGTTTGCCGAGGTGCGCAGGCGCTTTGAAAGTATAGTCAAAGAGCTCAACCTCGATTTCGATATCGGCTCTGTCCTCGACCGTACCGAAAGCCGCATCATGGAGGAAAAGACCGAAGACTTCGTCGCATCCCGCGGCGAATATCTTGCCGCCGTCGTCATGGCGCGCCTCCTCGACGCAAAGTTCGTCGACGCGGAGGATGTTGTGTTTTTTGATGAAAACGGCGCGTTCGACGACAGAAGGAGCTATGCGGCAATAGCCGAATGTCTTTCGGGCGTAAAGCTCGCCGTGTTGCCAGGTTTTTACGGCAAGAGTCCTGACGGAAAAATCAAAACCTTTTCGCGCGGCGGTTCGGACATTTCCGGCGCTATAGTCGCCCGCGCCGTCGGTGCAAGCGTGTACGAAAACTGGACGGACGTTTCAGGCTTCCTCGCCTGCGACCCCCGCATAGTCGACAGCCCTAAGCGTATCAGATCGCTCTCCTATAAGGAGCTTCGCGAACTCTCATATATGGGCGCCAACGTGCTTCATTCCGAAAGTATCTTCCCCGTCCGCAAGGCCAATATCCCCATAGTAATAAGGAACACCTTCCGCCCTGAGGAGGAGGGTACGTCCATTCTGCCGATTGCCAGGTACAAGCCGAGCGGCAATATAGTCACGGGCGTTGCTGGCAAAAAGAATTTTACGGTAATATTCATTGAAAAGTCGAACATGAATTCCGAAATCGGCTTTGTCAGAAAGGTTTTGTCCGTTCTCGAACGCTTCGGCGTTTCGGTTGAACATATACCCTCCGGCATAGACACGATGTCCGTCGTCATTGAAAGCAGCAATGTCGACAGTTTTAAACTCGAACAGATTCTTGAGTGCATAAAGGCCGATATTCAGCCCGACTTTATGCGCGTAAGCGAAGATATCGCCCTCGTCGCCACCGTCGGCCACGGCATGTCGGCCTCGATCGGTACGTCCGCGCGCCTGTTCAAGGCTCTCGCCGATGCAGGCGTAAACGTAAGGATGATCGACCAAGGCTCATCCGAACTCAATATTATAGTCGCCGTCAAAAACGACGACATGGAAAAGTGTATAGCGGCAATCTATCGCGAATTTTTCGGCAATATCGGCTGATAGCCATCCGTCTGTACATATAATCATCATATAATAATCAAAGGGCGCGTCCTGAATGGACGCGCCCTTTTCAATTATGTGTGTCACTAAACCGAAAGTGTATGCCGTTGTTTGGGGTATATGTGCGGGGCAATCAGTTATTGAACCGCCTCTTGCCCGTCACTTGCTCACACGTCACTTTGTAAACGGCAACTATCGGCAGGGCGGCGCATTGTTCGGCAGAGCGGGCGGGGTACCCCGTATGTTCAAGCAACAGCCGTATGCCTTCCGTTTTTTCCTCGCCGCTGCACTTTTCAACATGTCCGAACGCCATAACGCTCTCATAGTCTGCCGTAACCGACTTCCCCGTATCCACATAGCCGTGCAGTATGTCCCATTCCAGGCAAACTCTGTTGTCGGCCGCCATAAGGTCAGCCTTTTTACCCTCCGTTGCGCAGTGAAAGTACACCGTCAGCCTTTCGCCGTCCGCTTTGAATCCATAGGACAGCGGCACTATGTACGGATATTCTCCGCCGAACAGTCCAAGCCTAACCGTTTGGCAGCTTGATATTATGCCTTTAATTTTGTCAAAGTCCTTTATCTCGCGCTGTTCTTTTCTCATATATGCTCCATTCAGCTGTAGTCGGTTTATATTATATATTCAATCGCCGCGCAGGTCAAATCAATTTGTCGTAACAGCTCTGCAAAATGCGTCATAAAATATAAGTATGACTCTCTCCGTTTGTATGATAGTCAGGAATGAATCTTCCGTCATCGCCCGCAGCGTAAAATGCGCCTTAAGCGTCGCCGACGAGGTCATAGTCGTGGATACGGGGTCTTCGGACGACAGCGCGCAGATAGCTTCCGCGCTCGGTGCAAAGGTGTATGGTTTCGGGTGGCAGGATGACTTCGCTCTCGCCCGTAATTATTCCTTTTCTCTCGCATCGTGCGATTATATCATGTGGCTGGACGCCGACGATATAATAGAGGAGGCCGACGCCCGGGCAATCAGGTCGCTCGTTGCCGCCGGAAATTTTGACGTTGCCATGCTCAGGTATCAGAGCGGCAATCTCAGTTACTATCGTGAGCGCATTTTAAGGCGCTCGCTCAATTTTTTGTGGCAGGGAGCGGTACACGAAGTCATCGTCCCTCGCGGAAAAATTATTTACAGCTCCGCGCGCGTCATGCACGCAAAGCAAAACCAAGGCGTTCCCCTGCGTAATCTGATCATCTACCAAAAGCAGATTGCCCGCGGCATATCCCTCGACGAACGCCATAAATTTTATTACGGCAGGGAGCTTTATTATAACGGTATGCCCCTTCAGGCAATCGCCGTGTTAGATCAATTTCTCTTGGGCGACGGTTGGGTCGTCAATAAGGCCGAAGCCTGCCGCACTCTGTATTTCTGTTATTTGCAGACAGGCAATGTCAATGCTGCGCACATATCGCTCGTCCGTGCATTTCTGTATCTTCCTCCGCGGGCACAGGATTGTTGTATTCTGGCCTCGCATTTCTTTGAAAAAGGTCAATACGACTCCGCCAGATATTGGTATCTTCGCGCCATTGACTGTCCCGAGCGTGAGGAGGAGGGCGGTTTTGTCGATGGTGAATATTCCTCTTTCATTCCGTTTATAAATCTCGCCGTTGTCTGCGATAATCTTGGCGACTATGCCTCCGCAAACGAGTGGAACGAGCGCGCCGGCGCAATCAAACCGAACGACGCTTCCTATCTGCATAATCGCCAATATTTTGCCCGCAGGCTCAAAGGCGACTGAATTTTTCTTATGCAGAGCAATTTTTTCGGTTTGAATATTTATCGCTATGCCGATTATAATTGTTTTTATAAATCAGAGCGTTAACCCTCAGTTGCGTGCGTTCATATAATGGAGTAGTGGAACGGCCTGCCCAAGGCCAAAGTCCACTTTAATATAACGGAGAATAAACGACGCATGATAAAATTTATTTTACCCGCATTAGCGTGTAACGACTGCGGAAGTTTCGGTTCAGGCAGCCATGGCACAATTATAACCCGCACAGTCTACACTCTCACGGGCATCACGGGCGCCACAGGTACTACCGGCGCAACAGGTCCAACGGGCCCGACAGGTGCCACAGGCGCCACAGGCCCCACAGGTCCGACAGGTCCCACAGGCGCAGACGGCGCAACAGGCGCCACAGGTACTACCGGCGCAACAGGTCCAACGGGCCCCACAGGTGCAACAGGCCCCACGGGTCCCACAGGTGCCACAGGCGCCACAGGTGCAGACGGAGCCACAGGAGCAACAGGTCCAACGGGTCCGACAGGCCCCACAGGTCCCACAGGAGCAACAGGTGCAGACGGAGCCACAGGAGCAACAGGTGCAGACGGAGCCACGGGAGCAACAGGTCCCACAGGTCCAACGGGTCCGACAGGCCCGACAGGTCCAACAGGAGCTACAGGTGCGGATGGCACGACGGGCGCGACAGGTATTGCGGATACACTCGCGGTTGGCACTACAACCACCTCCGAACCTGAAGAATTTGCCGCCGTCACGGATAGCGGTACAGGCAATAATCATATTTTTGATTTTTCAATACCGCGCGGCGCGACGGGTGCAACGGGAGCAACAGGCCCTGCAGGCAGTTGTCCCGTTTGTTTAAACGCAATGCTTGTCGCCCATGACGACGTCACTTCGGGCGACCCTTATGCTAATTTTACCGACTACCGACTCATTCCCGATGATTCGGATGTGTTTACGGTCAATGGAGACAGTATAGTTCTGAACCGCCGCGGCTTCTATGAAGTAGTCCTGAACGTCTGTTATGAAAAGTCGTATGGCGATACCGGCGCAGTCAGCCTTCAGCTTAACGGGCAGCAGCTCGGCTGCACTCTCAGGCGGCTAAATTGCTTAAATTCAGGCGTAACTATTGTTCACACATTGTATGCCGCCGAAGGCGATGAGCTTGCCGTGGCCTTCACCGATACTGCCGGCTTCAGTCAGTTGAAGGCAGATATCTCTATAAAACACATTGTCAGGCAGGATTGACATCTCTTTTGTGTCATAGCACTCTCTTTAAAAACGGGCGGCGGGCTTGTAAGCCCGCCGCCCTCTCATGCGTCGTCAGTACTATTCGCTCATATACTTTAAACAGTCCTTGTAAGCAACTGCATGAATTTGCCTGCTCAGTCTTTCAAACTGAGCCTCATCCAGCGCGCGCCCGCGCGACATTATCATCAGCTCCTGTGGCTTGCCGCCGTGTTTCAGCGGCGGTTGAGTGTAGGGATACCCGTTCAGAACAAGGCCATGCCTCTCATAAAATTTAATGCGTCTTGCGGCAATATCGGATAGGGGAGGCTCTACCTCTAAAACAATCATGCCCTCGAATCCCGAAAGCAGTTGATCCAAAAAATTTCCTCCCAGCCCCGCACCCCGAAGCTCCTTCCTCACGGCAAAATGCTCTAAAAATACTGCATGTTCTAATTGCCAATATGCAATAAACGCGCCTATCTCCCCGCCGCGGCGCATTACGGCCATTCTGTATGCGCCATCAGAAAACAGCTTGCGCTGTCCCTCGCGGCTCCGCAGTTCCCCTTCGGGAAAACTGTATTCCATTATTTCATAAATCTTATCAAAACTTTCAACGCCTGCCTGTTCAATCGTCGCGCTTTTCTGTTCTGTGCCTTTGTCCGCTTGTTGTAAATCTTCAATCATGAAACACCTGTTAAAATACATATTTATAATAAACGATAATCTTTGCCATGTCAACAGCAATGAATATATCTTTTTTGTGCAGATATCTGTGGTACACGGCGCGCTTCCGTTGTCAGCTGTTTGGCTGTTTTTTACTTGCAAATGAAGTACATAGGTGGTAAAATATAGAGGAGAAATAACCGCTGCGGACATGCGGTCCCGTATGCCCGCGGCAGAGGGGATATATGAAATTTACCGAGGTCACAGTTCACACATCAACAGAGGGCAGCGAACTCATTTCAGACATAATGTGGCGCTATACCACTCACGGCGTAGCAATTTCCGACGTCAGGGACGTAATCGCCCTGCAAAATGATAAAGTAATGTATTGGGACTACATGGACGACAGCCTCACGGCAAATCAATCGGGCGACGTGCTTGTCAAGGCCTTTGTCGCCGAGGATGTGGCTCCGTCGCTCATGCCTCAGATCAGGCGTGATATCGAGGAGATGTCCTCAAACTGCGGCGGCGCTTTGCCCCTTGGCTCGCTTGAAATGACCACACGCCAGGTCGAAGGCGACGATTGGATAGAAATCTGGCGCAAGCACTTCCGTCCCATACATATAGGCAGGATTGTCGTCGTGCCGGAATGGATAGAATACGTTCCTCAGCCAGGCGAACAAGTCGTGCTGCTGGACAATAATATGGCCTTCGGTACAGGCGAACACGAAACTACATCCATGTGCGTCGAACTTCTCCAAAAATATATAACTCCCCAAAGCGTGTGTATCGACGTCGGCTGCGGCAGCGGCATACTCGGCATTTGTGCGATTAAGTTGGGTGCAAAGTTCGCTTACCTCACCGATATAGATTCTGTCGCTGTAAAGAGTGCCAATCATAACTGCACTCTGAACGGAGTGGCGGACAATGTCAGCGTTGCCCACTCCGATCTTCTGGAAGATTCGGGTATTCAGGCAGATATCATGCTCGCCAATATCACGGCCGACGTTCTCGAACGTCTTGCGCCCTCCATACCCAAAAATCTCAAGCCCGGCGGGGTTCTCATCCTCAGCGGCATAATCGACAGCAAACTCGCCGACGTCATCAAAGTCTACCGTGCGCAGGGTCTCAGTCTTGCGGACGAGGTTAAAAAAGGGGAATGGAACGCCCTCGCGTTTAAGAATATATGAGCGGTTCACGCAGATTTTTTATAACAGATATCGACTATCCGTCGGTTACGGAGGTTGAAATCAGCGGCGATGAATTTGTCCATGCCAAAACCGTCCTCAGAATAGAGGAAGGGGATGAAATCATCCTCCTCGACAACAGCGGCAACGAATATCCCGCAATAGTCACCTCTGTGGGCAAGCGCTCTTTATCGGCGCATATCACGGGGTCAAATGTCGGCCCGCGCGAGCCGCTTACCTCCGTATATCTTCTTGTCGGCCTGCTGAAAGGCGACAAAACCGAACTTGTCGTGCAAAAGGCAACCGAACTCGGTGCCTCAAAAATAGGCGTCTTTTCGTCGCGCTATTGCTCTGCATACATAAATGATAACAAGCTCGAACGCCTCAACCGCGTTGCGCGCGAGGCCGCTAAGCAATGCCTGCGCTCCGTCGCGCCGGAGGTGCAGTATTTCGACTCGTTGGAGCAAGCCCTCATGTCCGCTTCGCAGTATGACAACAAGCTGTTTGCATGCGAATTTGCAGGCAGTTCAGATGTCGACCTCTCAAAACTCAGCGGAGCTTCGGCCATAGTCATCGGCAGCGAAGGCGGCTTTTCGGAGGAGGAGTTCGCCCTTGCCCGCGAAAAGTACAACTTCAGTTCTCTCACGCTCGGCAAGCGCATACTGCGTGCCGAAACGGCGGCGATAACGGCAATGTCCATTGTAATGTTTGCGTTGGGGGAACTCGGATGAAAGCCGTCGTCTTTACCCTCGGCTGTAAGGTCAACGAGGTAGAAAGCGCGTCCATAATGTCCGCGCTCGACCAGATGGGGTGGGAGGTTTCGGATAAGCTGTGCGCGGCAGATATTTACGTTCTTAATACCTGTGCAGTGACGCGCGAGGCCGAAAAAAAGAGCCGCCAACTCATTTCCCGCGCCCGCAAATTCAACCCTCAGGCGGCAATATACGTCTGCGGCTGTGCCTCGCAAAAGGACGCGGCCCAGTTTGAAGGGCGGGGGGTAGAATTTATCTGCGGCACGCACGACAAACTTCGCCTCGTGGTCACGGCCATAGCTTCCCGCTTCGGCGGCAGCTGTCCGGATAGTATTCCATACCCTAAACAGGTGCGTACCCGTGCGTTTATCAAAATAGAGGACGGGTGCAATAACTTTTGTTCGTATTGCGTAATACCATATCTCCGCGGCAGGGTAACGTCGCGTTCAATCGACGATATATTGTGGGAAATCGAGCATACGGCCGCGCCGGAAATTGTTCTCACGGGCATAAATATTTCAGCGTACGGCAGCGATATCGGCTCCGACCTTGCCGAACTTATACAAGCTCTTTCGTCCTGCCGCAAGCGTATCAGGCTCGGTTCTTTGGAATGTAATGTCATAGACGAAAGACTGTTGCTCGCATGCAAGTCGTTGCAGGAATTTGCTCCGCAGTTTCATCTATCCCTGCAGAGCGGCTCAAACGTCGTTTTAAAGGCCATGAACCGCCACTATACCCGCGAACAGTTCATCGCTAAGTGTATGCTTATATACAGTCATTTCCCCGAAGCTTCCATCACCACGGATATCATCGTCGGTTTTCCCGGCGAGGAGGAACATGACTTTGCCGACAGCCTGTCAATAATTTCCCTTGCCCGCCTTGCCCGCGTTCACGCCTTTGCCTTTTCCCCGCGCGAAGGTACGGCGGCGTATTCAATGCAGGATATCCCCGCACCAATCAAGTCACAGCGCCTTCATACCCTGCTTGTCGCGGCAGAGGAGGCGGAGCGCAAATTTATTGCAGACCGCATAGGCTGCACGCGCAATATCATTTTTGAAGATTTCGACGGCGAGTACACTTGCGGCTACACGCCGGAATATATCAAAGTCTACGTCCCCGGCCGCCAATCTGGCAGCTCGCGCGTAAAAATTGTATCCACCTTGCGCGACGGCGCCCTCGGTCGGCTGTTGCAACAGTAATATCTTTTAAGTTCTGATATAAGGAGAAAAAAATCATGTATAACAGTCAATGTCTTTTCTGCAAAATAATCAAGGGTGAAATACCCTCCGCCAAGGTCTACGAGGACGATAAAATGTATGTATTCAAGGACATAGAGCCCAAAGCCGCAGTCCACCTTCTGGCCGTGGCAAAAGACCATTTCAAGCTGCTTTCCGAACTCAATGCTGAAAGGGCTGAAGTGCTTGCATACATGCTCACAAAAATTCCCGAAATCGCCGCGCAGAACGGTTGCAAAAATGGCTACCGCCTCATCATAAATCAGGGCGACGACGCCGGCCAGACGGTCAACCACCTTCACATACATATTTTGGGCGGCGAAACGTTGCCTTGGTAAAAGCCTGACGGGCGCACATCTGCGCGCCTGCCGAAACTTTAAATTTTTCTATGTAATTGTATAAGGGGATAATAAATGGATTACACAATCAAAAGTTCTCAACTTCAGCTCACCGTCACTGACGAGGGCGGCTCCATGCGTTCGCTGATATATCTGCCGTCGGGCGAGGAGCGTTTATGGCAGGGCGGCTCCGCATGGGGCAGCCGCGATGTGGTAATATTCCCCATCATCGGCCATGCCGAACCTTACACTGTCAACGGCCGGAGTTACGCGCCAAAGTCACACGGCGTCGTGCGCTATTCAAAGCTCAATGTTGTTGATATGGGCGAAAGTTTTATTCAGTTTTCTCTTGAAGAGAACGATGAAACTTTAAAAACTTACCCGTTTGCATTTCTTTTCATGCTGCGCTATGAACTGCGCGATAACAGCCTTAAGGTAACTTACTTTGTTCAGTCAAAGTCGGGCAAAATGCCCTTCTATGTAGGCGGTCATCCCGGTCTTAAAGCGCCCGGCGGCGAAGCGGTAATTCATTTCACCGGCGGCGAAAATGCTGTGGAATATCCCCTCGGCAAAGATTGCTCCCGCTCGATATCTTTAAATAATATTGTGGCGAACAAGCCCCTTTTCAAGGAGTGCAAAACCCTTCAGCTCGGCGGACTTACGGGTGACATTACGGCGTCTGTGTCCGACGGCTTCAATTATACGTTCTATTCAGATTGTCCTTTGTGGGCATTCTGGTCGAACGAGGATGATGGCGACTACGTCTGCATAGAGCCGTGGTGGGGGATAAACGATTTTCCCGCTGCCCCGCGCGAACTTTCGTTAAAGCCTTTCATCAACTTCGATGACGGCGCAGGGCAGGCATTTTCGTATATGCTCACCATAACCAAAGACCGGTAATATATCAAAACAAATTAAAGCGCGGCAGTACCTGCCGCGCTTTGCTCGTTAAACCAACCCGTTTGGCGTTATTCCAAACAGCCTGCATAGAAATACAGCCTTTTCATAGTCAGGTTCAATTTTATGTCATTTTTAAGTGTAACCGCGCCGACGGCTAAGCCGTCGGCGCGGTTGTAAAAACACGGTCGCAGTTAACTGCAACCGTGTTTTCTTTGTTTAGTCAAACCGCAATTTTCCTTGCGGCAAGCGTTAGTCGATTATTATTTGCCTGCAAGCTTCTTGTATTCTTCAAGACGTTCCTTTGCAGACTCCTCTGTCTTCTTGAAGAGTTCCTGTGCAACTTCTGCGCCCTGAGTCTTGACGAGCGATGAATACCTCGTTTCGCCTGCAAGGAATGACTGATAATTGTCGTAGTTGGGTTCCTTGCTGTCAAGCGTGAATACTTCGCCATCGGGATTGTATCTGTAAAGCTGCCAGTAACCGCAGTCAACAGCTGCCTTTTCTTCAAGCTGGCTCTTCGTCATGTTGATACCGTGGTTGATGCAAGGAGCATAGCAGATGATGAGCGAAGGTCCGTGATATGCCTCAGCCTCGCTTATTGCTTTAAGGAACTGAGCGGGGTTGGAGCCCATCGAGCACTGTGCTACATATACATAGCCGTAGGTCTTTGCAATCATGCCAAGATCCTTCTTCTTTACCCTCTTGCCGGCCGAAGCAAACTTAGCAACTGCGCCGATGTTTGTCGACTTGGAAGCCTGGCCGCCCGTGTTGGAATAAACTTCAGTGTCAAGAACAAGGATGTTTACGTCCTCGCCGGAAGCGATAACGTGGTCAAGTCCGCCGTAACCGATGTCATAAGCCCAGCCGTCGCCGCCGAATATCCAGATAGACTTCTTGGCAAGGCAGTCTTTTGCTGCAAGAATATCTTCAACCAAAGCTTTGCACTCTGCGTCGCACTTTGTGCAGCCTTCAAGCGTCTTTATAAGTTCAGCCGAAGCCTTCTTGCTTTCTTCCCTGTTGTTGAATGCTTCAATCCATTTGTCGCATGCGGGCTTGCATGTTTCGGAAATTTCTGCAAGTTTTTCAATCTTTGCCTTAACAGCGTTTCTTCTCGCCTCATAAGCAACGCCTATGCCGTAACCGAATTCAGCGTTGTCCTCGAACAGTGAGTTAGCCCATGCAGGTCCATGACCTTCCTTGTTCTTGGTGTAAGGGCAAGTGGGGGAGGAACCGCCGTAAATGGACGAGCAACCCGTTGCGTTTGCGATTATCATGTCCTCGCCGAACAGCTGGGTAATTACCTTTACATAAGGTGTTTCGCCGCAGCCTGCGCATGCGCCGGAGAACTCGAACAAAGGAGTGCAGAATTGGCAGCCCTTAACGGTTTCTTTCTTGAACTTGGATGTGTCTGCTGCGGGCAGTTCAACTGCATACTCCCAGTTTTCAGCTTCGCCCTTTTCAAGCGACTCTGCAAGGGGTATCATCTTTATGGCACCGCCGTCCTTGACGGGGCATACTGTGGCGCAAACGCCGCAACCCATGCAGTCAAGGGGAGATACCTGCATTTTGTATTCATATCCGGGAAGACCTATCGCCTTCTTAAGCTGCATTGTTTCGGGCTTGTCTGCGCCTTCTGCAACAAGGGCGGGTCTCAGGCAGGCGTGGGGGCATACAAACGAGCATGTGCCGCACTGTATGCACTTATCCTGAATGATTTCAGGCACAAGCACCGCAACGCCGCGCTTTTCAAACTTGGTTGTGCCTGTGGGAACATGTCCGTCGGCATTGAACTGCGAACTCTTAAGTTTGTCGCCTTCAAGGTAGAGTATGGGCTTTATTATTTCCTGATAATACTTGTCGGCATGACCTTCAACCATTGCGGCGCCCGTCGTAGCGTTTGCCCACGAAGCGGGAACGTCTATCTTGATAAGGTTGTCGCCCGCTGCGGAATCGATTGCGTCGTAGTTCATCTGAACGACAGCGTCGCCCTTTCTGCCGAACGACTTTTTGGCCATGTACTTCATGTAGTCAACAGCCTTGTCGTAGGGCATTATCTGGGGATTTACGCGGAAGAATGCAGACTGAAGTATGGTGTTTGTTCTTCCCTTGAGTCCGAGTTTGCCTGCAATGTGAATAGCGTCTATTACATAGAGGTTGATGTGTTTTTTAGCTATATCCTGCTTAACTTTCGCGGGCAGGAACTCTTCCAGCTTTTCAACCGTTGTTGCGTCGGTGTTCAAAAGCAGTGTGCCGCCCTCTTTAATGTCGCTCGTCATGTCGTAACGTGTGATATATGAGGGGTTGGAGCACTGAACAAAGTCAGCCGAGTCAATCAGATATTCGCTCTGTATGGGAGTATCGCCGAAGCGGAGGTGGGATACGGTGATACCGCCCGACTTCTTTGAATCATAGAAGAAGTATGCCTGGGCATGCTTGTCCGTATGGTCGCCGATTATCTTGATTGAGTTCTTGTTGGCGCCTACGGTACCGTCGGAGCCGAGACCGTAGAACTTGCAGGAAGTGGAGCCTGCGGGTGCTGCGTCAAACTTTTCAGAGAAATCGAGCGAGCTGTTTGTAACGTCCTCGTAAATACCGATCGTGAAGTGATTCTTCGGCTCTTCCTGCTCAAGATTCTTGTAAACGGCAAGAACCATCGAAGGTGTGAATTCCTTTGAACCTAAGCCGTAACGGCCGCCTACAAGCTTTATGCCCGTAACACCCTTTTCAATCAGGGATGAGCATACATCAAGGTAAAGCGGTTCGCCCAGACTTCCGGGTTCCTTTGTCCTGTCAAGAACGGCAATCTTCTTGCAGCTTGCAGGTATTGCGGCAACAAATGCGTCGGCAACGAAAGGACGATACAGTCTTACTTTAATCAGACCGTATTTCTTGCCCATGGAGTTGAGCTTGTTGATAGATTCTTCAATAGTTTCGCAGCCCGAACCCATGCACACTATAACTTCGGTAGCGTCGGGTGCGCCTACATAGTCAAACAGATGGTACTTTCTTCCGCATTTGGCCGAAACCACGTCCATCATCTGCTGAACGATGGCGGGGGTAGCTTCGTAATAGCTGTTTGCCGTCTCTCTGTTCTGGAAGTAAGTGTCGCTGTTCTGCGCAGTACCCTTCTGAATGGGATGCTCAGGGTTTAAGGAGCGGCTCTTGAAATCAGCAACGTCTGCTGCAAGACCAACCTCATCGCAGATAGCGCGTATTTCGGCATAGTCGTCGGCTTCGTCCCAAACGTCTATTTTTGCAACTTCGTGTGAAGTTCTGAATCCGTCAAAGAAGTTTATAAAAGGAACTTTCGACTTGAGTGTGGCAAGGTGTGCAACCAAAGCGAGGTCCATAACTTCCTGAACAGATGAATCGCAAATCATTGCAAAACCCGTCTGGCGGCAGGCCATAACGTCGGCATGGTCGCCGAAAATGTTCAGTGAGTGCGCAGCAAGCGCGCGTGCCGAAACGTGCATGACCATGGGCAGCAATTCGCCCGAGATCTTGTACATGTTGGGTATCATCAGAAGAAGTCCCTGCGACGCAGTGTAAGTGGTCGTAAGCGCACCTGCGGAAAGCGAACCGTGAACGGCGCCGGCAGCCCCGCCTTCAGACTGCATTTCAGCAATCTTAACTTTCTGTCCCCACATGTTTGTTCTGCCACCCGTAGCCCATTCGTCCGCAATCTCTGCCATGGGAGAAGAAGGAGTAATGGGGTAAATTGCGGCTACTTCGGAAAAAGCATACGCAACGTGGCTGGCGGCGGTATTGCCGTCAATAGTCAGTTTTTTCATCAAGAAACCTCCGATAATATAAATGATTATATAATTTTCATAAATATTAAAATTTTGCGCCGACCCCCGTGTACGCAACAAAACACGGGCGCGCACACGCGCGCCTGAAGCCTACGCATTATTTCATACTTTAATTATAAAACACGTTGTGTTAATTGTCAACACCCACACAAAAATAAATATCGAATTATCAAATAAATTTTTAAGTTATCAATTTTTTACCTGAAATTCTTAAGCAACAGCGGCGAGCCGTCGGAGACTACCGGCCCGATAAGCAAGGCACAATAAAAGGCATGGAGTTCTATTATGATTACGAAGGTATTGCCGCTTGCAAGTATAATAACCGGTTGTATTTATATATTACCGACGGTCAGGGGAATATTATTGCGCTTATTGACACAAGCGGCAACGAGATGGTACAATACTTATGCGATGCGAGGGGTAACCACTATGAGTAGCGAAGAGTATAAAAAGTATGGTTATAATCGTAGTTTAGAAAGCTACTTGGTTGAATGGCGTATTCACAATATTGCATATTATTTGGGTTTTATGAAGGATCATTATGACGAGAAAAAGAAATAAAAAAATAACCGCGTTGATAATTTGCGCTGTACTTTTAATAGCAATAATTGGTCTGTCGGTTTACAGTTGCACATTGCATGTAAAAGAAGATTTAAGCTTGTGGCAAAACGGCGATTACAGTCAGTTTGAGTGCGACAAATTTTACGGCGAATTTCTGCCTAAGTACAGCGAGTATGAAGATAGCACGAAAGAAATGCGCTTTTATTATCAAGATGGCGGTAGCATGAATTTAGAACATGCTTATGAAATGGTTTGTCTTGAACTCACGTTTAGTGAATATATGTATACTTTGGCAAAAGATAGTATCTGCGCCTCATACCCGTTGATTTACGATGATGTATGGGAAAATGACTATATTGTGGCAGTTGGAGGTGCAACAATCGGTGATTATTCTATAAATGTCGTTGATTTTTCCATATCTGGGTATGCGGTACAAAATCATTATAGTTATCCCGGCACATTGCCTTTTATAGCATTTAACGACGGTCAAAAAGTTATAAGGTTTGCAGTGATATTCGGGCCCAGCCGTGATTATTTTTACGACGCGCAAGGTTTTGTTAAATATATAAAGAACAATGTGCCAATAGGATGGTAAGTTTGCAGAAAGAGAGGCAAACGGAAAAAAAATTTGCCGTTCGCTGCGCTATATGTCGCTATTGACAACATTAGACACATAGTGGTACAATACAGGTGCAATGCAGGGTGCAACTCATACCCTCGCGGACGGCAAAAAGGTATTCATTGAGGGAACATATTATTTAAGGAGATATATTTATGTATAAACTTTTAGAAAAATTAAAGAACGAAAAAACATTATGCGAAATTTATACTAATAATTTTGATGGATTCAGTGTCGGCAATATAATGTGTGTTTCCGACAGTTGGTTTATGATTTCCAGCTACGCCCCAAACGGAAAATGGGATGGGTATTTACTTTTGCCGATAAGTTTGGTATCTCGTGTAGCATATAACACTCTATATCTTGAAAAAATTAAGCGATTTATTGTGTATGAAGATGTAATTTATCCCTTTAAGCCTAGTGAAAACAGTATTATTATGTCTGCTTTAAATTATCTAAAGAGTGTTCCTAAGCTTGCTAAAATTGAGATATTAAATGATAGAGATATGGTGATTATTGGTCATGTTAAAGATATTGACGATGACTATCTCTTCGTAGAGGAAGTCGACAACTATGGAAATAAAGATGGTTGTAGTGTTATAAAAATATCTGACATAAGCTTTCTTGAATTTGACGCCGAAGAGGAAAAACTTTTGCAAAAAAGTAGTTGAAATTACTATAATAGTAGCGACTGATTAAAATTTAATAAAGTTAAAAAGTAACGAACGGCAATTTATTTGCCGTTCGCTTAAACCCGTTCAGATACCGTGGGTATTATTACGACCGTGAAACAGGTTTATACTTCCTGCAAACGCGCTACTATGACCCAGAAACAGGGCGTTTCCTCAACCGCGATGCCGTTCAATACGCCGACCTCGAAACCATAAACGGCCTCAATCTTTATGCGTACTGTCTGAATAACCCTGTAAATTTTACAGATGGTAGTGGATGTAGTTCATGGATAGATACTTGGTGGGAAAAAGTATTGGGATGGATAGCTGTAGCTGTTTTGGCTGTGGGTGCTACAATAGCTATTGGTGTTGTTGCTTTAGGTGTTGTCGCTTCAGGTGGTTTATTAGCTCTTATTCTTGTTGGAGCAGGCGTTGGAGTGTTTGCAGGTATCGGTAGTAATATTTATACACAAGGCGGGCTATCTAATATAGGAAATATTAATCCATGGTCAGTTTTTTTGTCAGGCGTAATTGGTGGAATTATTGGCGCTGCTAGTGGTGCTGCCTCGTATGGTTTTAGTCAAGTAGGGCAATATATTGGTCAAAAGATAGGCCTCGTTTTAGGAAATGCCACGCATTTGGGAACTGGTATAAATATTTCAAAACAATTTGGTATTTCTGTTGCAAATTTGATAAGTGTTGGCTCAAGTCTTGTTGGTGCAGCAGGTGGCACATTTGGTGGTATGTTAGCAAACGATTGTGTGAACATTATTGCGCAAGAAGTTTTCGGAGAACAATATTCTGTTGATAATCCAAATTATGTTCGCTCAATCTTATTAAAAATGTTTAAATGGTTAAATTCTATAATATAAAATGCGTATTTCTGATATTGAAACTTCACTTAGTTTAGGAAGTATTTTGGACAAAAAGCAATCATTTTTTTTGTGTTTTGCAATAGTACTTTGCATAGCGCTTTGCATAGTAATGCTTGCTATAACAAGCATATTGATTATTATTCCAGAAGTGACATGGGACACACCATTGGCGGTTGCAATTATTTTTGTAGACGTATTAATTTTTTCACTATTTAGTGTTTTAATTTATATTAAAGTAAAAAGCCATAAGATCAAAAAAAACATTTCCGAATGGCTTAATGATGCTATTGAATTGGTTGCTTTTTGTCATAAGGTAGATGAAATTAGGTTAGGAGTGTTTCAATCAATCGCAACTAAAATTAAAGTAGAATTTAAATTTAATAATAAAGATTACATAAGATTTAGCACTGCAACAATTTTAGGGGGATATCAAGGATACCTTGGAACTTTTAATAAATATTCAAACAAAGTTATTAAAATAGCGTATTCACCAACCTATGACGAGGTCATGATACTCAAAAACCAAACCTAAGGTTTTCTCAAAACCATTCTTCCTCGGGGCGTGTTGCGCCCCGAGGAATTTCACTATTGACAGCATTTTTAAGATGTCAATCATAATGTTGTGGAGAACAAACGGCAGTAAAACTCACATAGTGCGGTCGTTAGTGAAAAAGACAGAGTCCCGCAGCTCAAGCTGCGGGACTCTGCGCTTCAATGATGATTGAAGATTAGTAAATAACCTTCAAGGAGGAGATTATAGTCCTGTTTCCGCTCTTTCCTTCACCGGCAGTACCTGTGTGCTGGAATCCGAAACCGCCAAAGCTGTTTGCTCCGCCTTCAATCTCACATTCAAATACGAATGAATGAGGCATTCCGACTGCTATCTGTGATGAAAGCTGGTCGCTTGTTGTGGATACCGAACAGGTGAGCGTATTCCCCGACATCTCAAATGTGACGGTCATATCTTTGAGGAATGATGACAGCACCTGAGGTTCAGTAAGAGGAGTTGCAACGCCGTTCTCATAACTCATAAGCTGGAATAAGCAACTCTGCGAAACCATATCTACGTATTGGGCAAGTTCGGGATACTGATTGATTGTGTCCGCGTCGGCTCTCATGATTCTGAGTCCGTATCCGGTCATGGTCGCCTGATCATATTTGAAGAATATGTCAAGGAACTGCTTTGCAGAACCAAAGCCCTGACTGTCTGTTTTGTAGGCGGATAACGTGACTTCCATAGTCATATCTGTGCGAGCCGTGTCGTCTATATACACAAGCCTTGCGCCCTGAGTGGTTGTGCTGAGTCCGTACACGCCGGCCGCTCCGCTGCTTCCGAGGGCATAAGTCCAAGCGTCTTCGCCTTCCACATAATAGAACACTTTATCCTCATATACGCCGCCTTCATCGTATTCGGCGGGACGGTAATATCCGCCGTACCAAAGTCCGCTGACATATTCGTTGAGCCAGGTGTCATCATCGTTTTCTATATCCGCATAGATTGCGTCTATGTAGGCGAGCGTTGAGAAATCTGTGTAATATATGCCTTTGTTTTCATCGGCAATGTCGTCTTCCGTTATCTGTGCAGAGGTGTAAACCTTGACTTGCTCTCCGGCATAGCTGTGCCTGTACTGTGGAGTAATCACGGCGACAAGGTAGTAACCTATATCCTCTTCGGTAATCGTATATGAGGTGTAAGGTGCAGCGTCGTCCTTTATATATGTAGTTGTGGCTACATGGTAAAGCGTGCTCGCCTCACTTGCAGTCTTGCTGCGGTACCAATCGATCACCGAATTATCCGGATTGAGTCCTTCGGCTATGTTCTCATCAGGTTCGGTTAGGGTGTATGTCAGATTTGCAACGCCGCCCGAAACTGTGAGGCCGGCAGAATCTTCCACTACAGAAGGCGCGTCTATTGTGGGTGAAGTTATTACAAAGTGTACTACATATTCCAGCCCGTTCGAAGCCTTTGCGGTTACGCAAATGGTTGTGTCTACAAACGTATAGTTTTCCGCGGTGATGGTTGCGGTTCCGTCATTGTTGTCTACAATGGTAACCATCTCCGTGTTGTCAACACTCCATTCTATCGTGGTGTTCTCGCTGTACCCGTATATTATTGGGGTTATCGTGCGGGAAGTAACGCCGTCGCCTGCAAATGTTGTGTCGCCGTCTACAGAGAAATGAATGACAAACGGTGCAAGGTAATCTTCCATCGTTTCTCTCTGATTCAGCGGATCCCAATCTACAAGCGAACCGTAGTTGACGAGGTTGTAAACATTGTATTCATTGCCGACTTTGTATGCAGTAAATTCCGGACTGTCGCCGTCTATATAGTATGATATTTCCGGATGGTCGGGGTCTATCTCCAGCGGCTTGCCGTTCAACGTGTTGTTGTAAACAATGTTGCGCATATCGTCACTGTAAGTGCTGTTGGCGTTGAGCCAGACCATTCCTTCCATATCTCCTGCAAAGTCGCAGTCCATAAAAGCGTAATGATATGTATGCTTGCTGAATTCTATAACCTTGTCGTCATCGAGATGAGTCGTGAATTTACAGCCAAGGAAAGCCATTAAAACTCTGCCGCCCGAACCGACGGGAGTTGTGCTGTATAAATCAAATGTACATTCAATATAAATGCCCACATTCTGCATGCCGAGCGCGTCGTCCGTACACTCTATATGGCATTTATAATAAACTTCACGCTCCGAAGAGGTGAATATAGTGTTCAGGCGTGACATAAAAGCACAGTTTTCATAATATCTCATATCCGTGCTTTCGGCGTCCGTTGCGTCAGTGATTACCTGTGCCTGGACTATGCCGCCCGTCCTTTTTTCACGGTTTTTAGAGGTATCTCTGGGATATACAAGGTCTATGTTGCAGTAGTTTCCGAAAGTTATGTTGTATGCGGAAAATCCTTCGCCTACGCCTACGGTATTATAGTTGCCGTTTGCTCCGGCGTTCTGTCCGCGGTTTGAAGCAAGTACGGTGTCTTCATAGCTGTCGGTCATACCCATCAATGTTATGTATGACTGAGGGATTTCAAGACCGATCAGATTATCGGATGAACGCGTATCGGGGTCGTCGGGATCATCTGTCCAGTACACGTCGGGCGCCAGATATATAACCACAGGGTTATCTTTTGTGCCTCCGTCTGTATAAGCAATACATTCTTCAAGCGAATTGAATGAGTAATCGCCCGTCTGACTGTCTGTAAGTTCCTGGTTTACATACAGTGCGTTTTCAGAAAGAGTTATCGTTTCGCTGTTGAATACTATCTCCGTTACTACTTCGTTTGTGGCAGTAACAACTGCCTTAAGTTCCCACTTGGCATACAGAGTCAGATCGCTTGTTACTGCCGAAGTGAACTCATAGCGCGTTGTGAGGGCGGCGTCGGAATACCATCCTATAAAATCATAATCATCGCTTGTGGGGGTAGTGGGTGCGGTTACTCTTTCCCCAGCCTCAATGGTAACGGGGGAAATGGTTTCTGTCGTATAAGTTACAAAATAAACTGTATAGGTTTCAGTACTTTGCTCGTCATTATTGCAGCCCGCGGCAAGAGTAGTGCCGAGAATAAGTATGAAAGCACACATTATTCCCACAAGAGCAGTAATGAATTTTTTCATTAAAAACCTCCTATCGCTTATTACTGTTTTTTTAATTAAAGAATTTGCTCCTATTCTCTAATTTCATTTTATATTAAGGCAGATACTCACTTGGTAAACCTTTCATTTTGTTAGTTATGATTTTTCATTTTTTGTCAGAATAAAACAAAAATAATTTAATTGTTTAAAAAAATTGTAATTATCATAAAAATGATTAACTTATTGAAAGTTGTTGCTTTTGTGATAAAAGTAGTGTAGAATATAGATAGAATGGATTGTCAGATAGATTTTTGTTTAACCTATATCTGATGTTGCGATATGCAGTGTAAAATTGCACCGTATATTTGTCATATAATAAAGATTAGCCGCGCAACATTTATATGTGTAAAGGCCGGCTTTTAAAGGCTGGCCGTTTGAATTTACTGTTATATTATAAAAGTGTTTGGCAGTTGTTCTTATTATGGAAATCATTCTTGGTCAAAGGCTTCGGGAACTTAGGGAAGAGGAGGGCCTAACCCAAAAACAGGTTGCGGAAAAACTTGGAATAAGCAGCGTAACGTATCTGCACTACGAAAAGGCACAAAGGGAGCCTTCGCTTTCCATGCTCGCCGATATTGCAAAACTGTTCGGCGTTTCCGTGGATTATTTGCTTGGCCTTACAGATTATTGAATTTACACAATAAAGCGCCCCCGCAAGATATGTTATCTTGCGGGGGCGTTGTTGTAACTCGGACAACGCGCAAAACTGTAGTTTTTGCGCAAAGAAAAAATAAAGGGAAGACGACTTAATGTTGCCTTCCCTTAAAATTCGCCTTATCACGGCGATGGCGCAGAGAGAGGGATTCGAACCCCCGGATAGTTTCCCATCAACGGTTTTCAAGACCGCCGCGTTCGACCACTCCGCCATCTCTGCAAAATACTATAATATTTTAACAAAGGCCGTTTACAATGTCAACACTTTTTTTGCGCCTTTTCAACTTTTAACTCGGCAAAATATTCAATTCTGTATGCTTCGTTGCAAATTGTTGTTAAATACCGCAAACTGTGTTAAAATGGTTATGGAGGGATTCCTTAATGAATCGCGCGTTGAAAGTTATAATCATATCAATCGTTGCGGCGCTCATGCTGTCTGCAATAGCATATTCGTGGTGGATTGTGCCGCTTAGTGCCGAATCAGGCTTTGTTTATACAGGCGGCGACTCGTCCTCCGCCATAACCGTCACTTTCATCAACGACAGCGCGGAGGAGGGCTATTCATCGCTTACCGTAGCCGACGAAGATCTGACACAGGACGATATTGCCGATTATATTCTGCCCTCCGACGGGATGACCGTCTATGACGACAATCCGTATTACGCGTACTACTTCGGCGGATGGTACACGTCCGCGCAGGGCGGTCAAAAAGTGCAGTACGGCTCGGATATACAGTCGCTTTTCGCCGGTTATACCCAGGTCACGCTGTATGCCCGCTGGCTAAGTAAGGCAAGCCTTACCGTAACTTTGCAGGATCTCAATTACAGTTTATATAATATTACATTTTCTCTCACCTGCGGCGAGAACGTTGTTGAGCTAAATACTTCCGGCTCGCAGACATTGACGCAGATTTACTATCTCAATCCCCGGGGCGTGTGGTCGCTTTCGTGTTCTGCCAGAACTACAAGCGTCACCATTGCTTCTGATTCGGAAGAGGTGGAGGAGGGCTCCGACTATTCATATACCGTTCTCCTCAACGCCGCAGGCATAGCAAATGTACCCACTTCATTCACCGCGTTGTAGTAGTTTGGGTTACAATATATAACACAGTTAATACAAATAATACAGTTAATACATACAAGTGTGCAGATGTACATGTAAATTTTTTGCCATAGCCGCGCCCGTTGCCTAATTGAAAGTATATTCCCGAATATACTTCACATACTTATTTTATGAAAATATCGAAGGAGAAAGTATGAAAGCAACAGGCATTGTTAGAAGAATAGACGAACTCGGCCGCGTCGTCATCCCCAAGGAGATCCGTTCAACACTACGGTTAAAATCCGGCGACCCGTTGGAAATTTTTACCGACAGGGACGAGCTCATGCTCAAAAAATATTCGCCCATAGCTTCCCTGGGTCAATTTTCCTGCGGCACGGCAAAGAGTCTGAGCGATCTTTCAGGTTATCTTGCAGTCATCTGCGATACCGACGAAATAATATGCGCGTCGGGCAGCGGCAAAAAGGAGGTCGCAGGCAAGACCATTTCAGCCAAGCTTGACGAAATTCTTAAAAACAGAAAGAGCTACGTCGCCAATCTGGCAGACGGCGGCGACGTCGTTCCAGTTATCGAGGACGAAAATATTTCCGCAACCGCACAGGTAATAGTCCCCATAGTCAGCGGCGGGGATTGCCTCGGCGCGGTAGCGCTCCTCTCGTACGAACAGGGCGCAAAGATGGAGCAGGGAGCATGCAAACTTGCGCAGCTTTCGGCCACAATTCTCGCCAACCAATTTGAATGAAGGAGCGCGGCTACTTAAAGGGCGCATTCATCATTTCCGCCGGAGGATTTATTTCAAAGTTGCTCGGCGCGGTGTACCGCATACCTTTAATCGCCTTTCTCGGCGGCGAAGGTATGGGCGTATATCAGATGGTGTATCCGCTCTATTGCATATTGCTCACAATCTCGGCAAGCGGTATCCCGACGGGCGTTGCCCGCATAATATCCTCGCGCCAATGCACTTTTGCCGAACGTCCCGCCATGCGCATTTACGGTGTGGCGGGTCTTTTGGGCAGCTTATTGATGTTTGCTCTTGCGTCGCCCCTTTCAGCCGCACAGGGCGAACCCGCCGTTTCTCTCTGCTGTAAGCTTTTGGCGCCGTCGGTATTTTTTGTATCCGTGATATCTGTCGTTCGGGGATATTTTCAGGGCAGGGGCAACATGCTTCCCACGGCGGCTACGGAGGTGTCCGAACAGGCAATAAAGATAGTGTTCGGCATTGTATTATGCTATCTGTTCCGCGGCAACGCCGCCGCAAGCGTCGCCGCGGCCGTCTTTGCCGTCACCCTGTCGGAAGCTCTCTCCGCAATCTATGCCGGTATACTATATCTGCGCTCGCCGCGCAGCGTTGTCCCGCTGTATTACCGCCCCTCAGATTACTATGGCACCATTTTAAAATACACCGTGCCGCTCACGTTCACGGCAATGGCACTGCCCCTCAGTCAGCTCGCCGAAAGCATTTTCGTCGTTGCGCTTTTGCGCCGCTCCTGCGAAAACGCCACTGCGCTCTGGGGCATATTTTCAGGTTGCGCGCTCACGCTCATCAACCTGCCCGCGTCATTGACTTACGGCCTCGCGGCCGCAGGCGTGCCGCAAATATCCCCGCTCGCCCAGCGCGGCAATATCCCCGCCGCAAAGTCGCGTATATGGCGCGCCATGTTCCTTACGGCGGCAATATCTCTGTTGTGCGCGTTGGCGCTCTTTGTCTTTTCGCCCGTCGCAATAAGCATTATTTTCGGTTCGCTGTCGGGGGAGGAGCGCACCCTTTTAATTTTTCTCGTCAGACTCATGTCCGTCAACGCCGTCACCATCTCGCTTATGCAGACCTCATCTGCCTGCATAACCTCGCTCGGACGGCCGCTCTTCGGCACGTTCTCGCAGTGGCTGACCTGTACATTGCGCGTCGCGCTCTCCTGCCTGTTGGTGGCGTTCGGCGGCATGACAATAGTCGGCGCGGCAATCTCGTCAAATATTTGTTATTTAGTTGCGGTTTTGCTCAATGTGTGGTATATTTGTAGCATAAGAGGAAACAAAAATGAAAATCACTCTCATAGGTTTGGGAACAAAAGACGGCGATTTAACGCTGTCGGCTAAAGCCGCGCTCGACGGCGCGCAGAAGATAATGGCACGCACGCAAAACGGCTGCGCTTATGCCCAGCTTTCGGCATACAACGTCGAATATCTCGACGATGTATATATGCGCTCGCGCAATTTCGATACCTTGAACAGAAATCTTGCAAAAAGGGTCATCGCCCAGTCCAAGATTACCCCCGTAGTATATTGCGTCGACGGCGCCGTAAGCGAGGACGAGGGCTGTAAACTCATCCTGTCAGGCTCTAAGGACTGTCAGGTCATCGAGGGCGTATCGAAAATCTCCCGCATAAGAACACTGTCAAAACTTAAAAGTTCGTGCGTTACATGCCTCTCGGCATACGATATATCCTCGCTCAAGAGTTGTCCTGCCGCAGTCATCTATGACCTTGACGACTTCTACTTCGCCGACCTTGTAAAGAGCAAGCTCACCCAGCTCTTCGGCGAACAGACGGAGTGTACCTTTATTGACGGCGACGGCGCGCACAGGATAAAGATTTACGAAATCGACCGCTTCAAGCATTACAGCGCCGACTGCGCTGTGGCCGTTGAGGAGGCGGAGTTCTTAAAGAAGGACAGGTACGATTACTCCGACCTCGAACATATAATAAAGTTGCTCCGTGCCCCCGGCGGCTGCCCGTGGGACAGGGTGCAGACGAGCGACTCCATAAAACAGAACATGATAGAGGAGGCCTATGAACTCGTCGACGCGATCAACCGCGCCGATGACGACGGCATAGAGGAGGAGTGCGGCGACGTGCTTCTTCAGGCGGCTTTCCACGCTGTAATCAAGGAGGAGCAGGGCGCGTTCAACAGCATGGACGTGCTTACACGCGTCGTCAAAAAACTTATATTCAGGCACTCGCACATATTCGGCGAGGACAAGGCCGCGGATGAAAATGCCGCCCTCGGCGTCTGGGAAAAGAATAAGATGCAGGAAAAGCATCAGACTACATATACCCAAAGTCTGCAGGCAGTACCCATCAATTTCCCCGCCTGCATGCGCGCCCAAAAGGTGGGCAAACGCGCGGCAAAGAGCGGTATGGATTTCCTTTCCCCGCTGTCCGCTTCCGAAAAAATCGGCGAGGAAGCCGTCGAACTTTTAAAAGCTCTCAGTGCCGGGGACGAAAATGCCGTATTTGAAGAATCCGGCGACCTTCTCTTTTCGGCCGTCAACACCTGCCGTCTGGCCGGCGTGGACTGCGAGCAGGCCCTCACGGCTGCCACGGATAAGTTCATAAAGCGTTTTTCGGCATTTGAAGATATAGTTTTAAAGGACGGCAAAAATCTCACGGACCTTTGTTCCGAGGAATACGATTGGTATTGGTTACAGGCAAAAAATGCAACTGAAAAGCATTAAAATAGGCGGCTGCGTCACGGCCAACAACGTCTTTCTCGCCCCGCTTGCGGGCTACACAAACTGCGTGTTCAGGCAAATGTGCCAATCTCTCGGCGCGGGACTTACCTTTACCGAAATGGTCAGCGCCAAGGGTCTGTGCTATAACAGTGCCAACACAAGGGAGCTGCTGCTTCTACCGCAGGACTACGCGGGCATAAAGGCCGTTCAGATCTTTGGCTCCGACCCCTATTATATGCGCAAAGCTGCCGAAAGTGCTGAGCTTGCGCCCTTCGATATAATAGATATAAACATGGGCTGTCCCGTACCCAAGATATTTAAAAACGGCGAGGGCAGCGCGCTGATGGCAAATATCCCTCTCGCCTCCCGCATAGTCAGCGAGGTTGCAAAGGCCGGCAAGCCCGTTACGGTAAAGTTCCGTACAGGGGTGGACGCCAACCATCTTGTCACGCGCGACTTTGCCCTTGCCATGCAGGATTCGGGCGCGGCGCTCGTCACCATACACGGCCGCACGCGCGATAAAATATATTCAGGGCCTGTCAACTTCGACGAGATAGCTTCGGCAAAATCCGCCCTTTCCATTCCCGTCATCGCCAACGGCGGTGTGTTCTCCGCAGAGGACGCCGAACAGCTCATGGACAGAACGGGTGCCGACGGCGTTGCCGTCGCCCGCGCCGCCATGTACGACCCTGCAATATTTGCTGTGCTCACAGGCTCACCCGTCCCGGATAAGCGTGTACTCTTTTCCGAACAGCTCGACAGGACGTTTGACCTCTTCGACGAACGCTTTGCCGTCGTCTTTATGCGCAAGATGATTGCCTTCTACATAAAGGGCATACCAAACGCCTCTGCACTCAAACAACAGCTCTTCAAATGTTCCTCCCGCGGTGAGATAGCCGATATTCTCAACTCGGTAAATTTTTAATAGCGTACTAAATAATACGACGTTTTTTTGTAAAAAGCGTCGTATTATTACATTTTACAACATAAATTAAGTTATATAATACCTCTCGCAATGGAGGTGTATATTGAATACGCCCTCGCCGAAAATTTCTGCATGGACTTCTGCCTCTTGTATGCGGCAAAGTGCGCGTCAAAAAATCGTGCGGGCGTATGGCGTATATGTATCGCGGCCGTGCTCGGCGCCTGTTTCGCCGTTCTCTTTCCGCTTTTCAATCTGAGCGGCCTGCCTGCGTTGGCAATTAAAATTCTCGCAGGCGCAGCCCTGTGCCTCGCCGCAGGGTCGTTTACGGGCGCAGGCAGCTTCTTCAGGTTTACGGGCGTTTTCACGGCGCTCACCGCGGTTTTGGGCGGCGTGCTCATCGCCGTATTTTCACTCGCGGACATCGGTTATTCGGATGAGGGTGGTGTCATTCTCTCGTCGGTGCCTGTGGGCATACCGCTCTTCGGCGCGCTCGTCCTCGTCGTCGCCGCCAGAAAACTGTCCCGCAGATTTGCTTCCAAAAACAGCAGATTGCACGTTACCTGCCGCATATATGTCGGCGCGGCGTCCGTCGCCATACAGGCCTTTTTCGACAGCGGCAACCGCGTCTATCGCCTCGGCGCGCCTGTAAGCGTCATGCCTCAGTCCCGCGCTTCGGAGCTTTTGGATACAGCGGGAATAAAAACCTTTGTAAATGTACATACTGTTGCAGGCAACAAAAAATTGCCCGTATTCACCGCCGATAAAGTTGAGATAGATTACGGAGGAAAAGTAATTTCACTCAAGGGTGTCGCGTTCTGTATTTCCGATAGCATAGACGCAAATACAGCTGTGCTTCACCCCGACCTTGCGGAGGTAAACTTATGATTGATATAATAAGGCGTATTCTGCACACCATCTTCGGCGGAAACACCCTCGACTACATCTGCGGCACGGAAGCTCTCCCCATGCCCCTTTCCGGCGAGGAGGAAAAGCAGGCAATACAGCTTCTGGAGGGCGGCGACAGCCGGGCCCGCAACGAGCTTGTCGAACACAACCTCCGTCTTGTCGTCTATATCGCCAAAAAATTTGAAGGTTCGGGCGTTGACGGCGACGACCTCGTTTCCGTCGGCACAATAGGCCTCATAAAGGCGATAAATTCCTTCAGGTCGGATAAAAATATCAAACTCGCCACATACGCCTCGCGCTGTATCGAAAACGAAATTTTAATGTACCTCCGCCGCATGTCCCGCTTAAAACAGGAGGTATCCTTCGATGAACCCCTCAACACCGATTGGGAGGGCAACGAACTTCTTCTCTCCGACGTAATGGGAACTGACGCTGACGCCGTGTATTCCGATATAGAAGGCGGCGTCGAACGCGAACTGCTCAAAGCCTCGCTTTCGCGGCTGACCCCGCGCGAACAGAAGATAATGCGTATGCGCTTCGGCCTCGACGGCGGCGAGGAAATGACCCAAAAGGACGTCGCCGACGTCCTCGGCATATCGCAAAGCTACATATCCCGCCTCGAAAAAAAGATAATAATAAAGCTCAAAAAGGATATATCCCGCCGCATATAACGTTATGTTCAAGCGCTCTTCCGTCAAAGTACTACATAGGAGGAATTGCGCTTATGCTTTCAAAAGTAGTCATCTGCGGCGTAGACACATCCGGCCTGCCCAAACTCTCCCGCAAGGAGCAGGACGAGCTGATGCGACGCCTTAAGGCGGGCGACGAGTCCGCCCGCGAACAATTCATCATCGGTAACATGCGCCTCGTGCTCTCGCTCGTCCGCAGGTTTTGGGCAAAAAACGCCAACGCAGACGACGTCTTTCAGGCGGGCTGCGTCGGGCTCATAAAGGCAATAGATAACTTCGATATATCCGTCGGAGTGTGCTTCAGCACCTATGCCGTCCCCCTTATAACGGGCGAAATCAAGCGCTTTCTCAGGGACGGAAATTCCCTGCGCGTATCGCGTTCGATAAGGGATACTGCCTATCGTATCTTAAAAGTAAGGGAGGAGCTGGAGGCGGAGGACGACGATGTGACTTACGACAAGATAGCCCGAAAGATGAATATCGCCGTTTCAGAGGTGGCCTATGCTCTCGACGCCATCTCCGACCCCGTGTCGCTGTACGACCCCGTCTACAACAAGTCGGGCGACGAACTCCTGCTTGTCGACCAGATTTTCGATAAAAAGAACAACGACGAAGTCTGGACGGAGCGCGCCGCGCTCTATGAGGCAATAGCCAAGCTCGACGAACGCGAAAAGAGCATAGTGCTTCTGCGCTATTTCGAGGGCAAAACCCAAACCGAAATCTCCTCCGAGGTAGGCATATCTCAGGCCCAGGTGTCCCGCCTTGAAAAATCGGCGCTCAGGCGCATTAAGGAGGATATATGCTGAAACGGGCACAGAACAGCGGCGGCGCGAAAAAATTTCGCGCCGCCGCTGTTCTGTGCAGTGGTGATATAAATCATATTTTCAACAGAGTATAATCGTACACGTCCGTGCCGCTCACGTCCTCCCAGACTCCGTCGGCAAACCTGCCCGCGGCGTACAGTTCGCCGTCCGCTCCGCGCAGCGCTCCGGCGTCGCTGCCCGTAATGACCATGGGAAAGCGCGAAAGCGCCAAAGCTCTCAGCATATCGTCGGCAACGTCCGCGCGCACGGCAAGCGGCTTTATATATCCTGCATTAGCCAGCCACCCGGCTGTCTTTTCCTCCGTGAATAAAAGAGCGTTCGCCGTCAGGGCGCGGCGTATGCGTGCGGAAGGATATCTCCTGCATGTGGCCGCGGCAATTATGTCCTCAAGAGGCAAGTTCTGTAGCTTCTTGAGCGCGTTTGCAAGTCCCTCGCCGCAGCCATATACGCCTTTCAGCTCCTCGGCCGTCGCGCGTTGCAGCGCATACTTAACAACGGCCTCCCAGCGCGCTTCGGCTGCGTCGTCCCGCCTGAGCGTCTGCGCAACAAAGTCGGGAACATATCGCGCCGCCGCGTCGTCGCCCAAATGCGCCCTTATGCCGCTCGCCGAGGCATATTCGCCGTCCAATTGCCTGTCGGAATATCCCGCGCCCTGTCTTTTAAAGGGCAGAAGTTCAATATCGCTGCGGTACTCTGCTATCGCTGCGGCATATTCAAAAGCCAGAATATTGTTGGGTGTACAGATTGACTGTCCGCTCACCTTTTCAAGTGCGGCGGAATAGCTCTTTGCATAGCTTTCTCCCGCGGCAAGTCCTTCTTTGAGGACTTTTTTAAATTGGTCGCTCTCGGCCGCCGCGGCTTTCGCCGCGGCGGCAAAATCTGCCCCGCCCTCGCACCCGAACGCCAGCGCGCATACCTCCGGTATGGACGACAGTAATTTGATTGCTCCCCGTGCAAATACCTGGGCAGGAGCTGTGGCAAAGGGGGCGGGCAGTTCTATAACGCAGTCCGCCCCGCCCATAACGGCATGACCCGAGCGTGTGAATTTATCCGTTATCGCCCTGTCGCCCCTTTGGGTGAAGTGTCCGCTCATAATGCACAGAACGCCGTCAAATCTTCTGGTTGCCTTCACGCGCTCCAGCAAGTACCTGTGTCCGTTATGGAAAGGATTGAATTCACAAATTACCGCACAAATTTTCATATTTGCCTTTACAATTAAAAAATTTTATTATATAATAAAAATGTTAATTTAAGTCGCCGCCATCATTATACACTTTTGCGGCGCATAAATAAAGTGTTTTAAGGAGAATTTGTTATGTCGTTACTTGATGAAATCAAAGCAAAAGCCGCAAAACTCAACAAGACGATAGTCCTCTGCGAGGGCGAGGACAAGCGCGTGGTTCAGGCCGCGGCCGAAATCACAAAGCAGGGCATTGCCAAAATTGTACTTATCGGCAATGAGGAAGAATGTAAAAAGGTCGCTCCCGAAGTAGACCTCACGGGTATTACCCTCGTCGATCCTCTCACGTCTGAAAAGACGGCTCAGTACGCAAAAATACTCTACGAGGCAAGGAAGTCCAAGGGTATGACCGAGGAGGAGGCCGAAAAACAGGCCAAGGACAGAACTATGTTCGGCGCGCTCATGCTCAAGGCAGGCGATGTCGACGGCTATGTTTCGGGCGCATGCCACTCAACCGCAAATACGCTTCGCCCCGGCCTTCAGGTCGTCAAAACGGCCCCCGGCATAAAGACGGTTTCCAGCTGTTTCATCATGATCGCTCCCGAAGGGGCTGATAACCCTTACAATCCCGACGGCGTCGCCGTATTTGCCGACTGCGCCATCAATATCGAACCTACGGCCGAACAGCTCGCAGATATCGCCGTTTCCTCGGCAAAGACGGCTCAGGCCATCGCAGGTATCCAGCCCAGAGTCGCAATGCTCTCTTTCTCAACAAAGGGCAGCGGCAACGACGATAAATTCTTTAAATCCGTTCCTAAGGTTCAGGAAGCCACAAAAATCGCACAGGAAATGGCTCCCGACCTCGCGTTGGACGGCGAATTCCAGTTTGACGCCGCCGTCGCTCCCGAAGTCGGCCAGCTCAAGGCTCCCGGTTCGGCAGTAGCGGGTCATGCAAACGTATTTGTATTCCCCAACATCAACGCAGGCAATATCGGCTATAAAATTGCCCAGCGCTTCGGCGGATACATGGCCATCGGCCCGGTATGCCAGGGCTTTGCCAAGCCTTTGAACGATCTGTCCAGGGGCTGCAATGTAGAAGATATAGTTGCCACAGTGGCAGTCACGGCTCTTCAGGCCGAATAATTTAAGGGGGATATATAATCAATGAAAGTTCTTGTAGTCAACGCCGGCAGTTCGTCGCTCAAATATCAGCTCATCGACATGGACACCGAAGGCGTCCTCGCCAAAGGTAATGTGGAAAGAATAGGCATACCTGGCTCTGTTCTGAAAGCCAAGGGCAATGACCACGAAAAAGTTTATGAACAGGACATGCCCAACCACAAGGCGGCAATCGAACTTGTTCTTCACGCCCTTACCGACGGTGAGATAGGCGTCATCAAGTCAATGGATGAAATAGGCGCCGTCGGCCATCGCGTGGTCGCCTCCGGCGAATACTTCAAAAAGCCCACTCTTGTGGACGCTGAGGTCATCAAAACTCTTGAAAAGACCTTTGAACTCGCGCCCCTGCACAATCCCGCGGCGGCAACGGGCCTCAATGCCTGCATAGAGGTTATGCCCAACACTCCCATGGTTCTCGTGTTCGACACATCTTTCCACCAGACCATGCCCGAAAAGGAATATATGTACGGCATCAAGTACGAAGATTATAAGGAGTACGGCGTCCGTAAATATGGCGCTCACGGCACTTCGCACAAATTCGTATCCCAGGAAGCGGCCAAATATCTCGGCAAAGATTTAAAGGACGTCAAAACGGTCACCTGCCATCTCGGCAACGGCTCGTCCATCTCCGCGGTAGACGGCGGGGTATGCGTCGCCACATCCATGGGCTTCACTCCGTTAGACGGCGTTCTCATGGGTACCCGTTCGGGCTGTATCGACGCTTCGGCCGTCGAATTCCTTGCCCGCAAAAAGGGCCTCAACGCCGCAGATATGGTTACCTACCTCAATAAGCAGTGCGGCGTAATGGGCATATCGGGCGTATCCAGCGATTTCCGCGACCTCATCGCGGGGGCTGACAGCGGCAACGAAAGGTGCAAGCTCGCCCTTGACATGTTTGCATATCAGACAAAGAAATTTGTCGGCTCGTATGCTGCGGCAATGGGCGGACTCGACTGCATAGTTTTCACCGCAGGCATAGGCGAAAATACCCCCGTCATCCGTGCGGGCGTTTGCGAAGGCCTTGAATTTTTGGGCGTAAAACTCGACGCCGAAGCCAATAACGGCAAAAACACCGGCGCCATACGCGAAATTTCCGCCAAGGATTCCAAGGTCAAAGTACTCGTCATTCCCACCAACGAAGAACTTGTCATTGCAAGGGAAACTTTGGCTCTCGTTTAAATTTCTTTCCGTCGTTTGACAAGAATTTCGGGTTTGCCGTCTGCACATTTTCAGAACTCTCTTCGGTCGGCGTTCATTTTACGCAAATTTACGCCAAGACCTGCAAAATGAGTTGACAAAGGTTATCGCTTATAATATAATTATTCAGTCAATTCGGGTATGTTTATTGAAGTAAAAAAGCTCGTTGCTTTAAAAAAATACGTCGGTGACTTTGAATACCGAATATCTCCCCCGGCAGGTAAACTTGTCATTCCGCTTGCAGAAGTGGAAGGCGACGTCGCCGTCAGGGGCGGATACGAAATCTATGCCGATGACAGCGTCGGCGTTCAGCTTAATCTCTCTTACAGGCTCAAAGGTCAGTGTTCTTATTGTCTCAGCGACGCCGTAAAGGAGGTCAGCTATGACTACGAAGCTCTCTTCGTGCCCGATAAAAATGACCTGGATAATTATTATTACGACGGTGCAAAACTTGATATCGGACAGGCTGTAGAGGATGCGTTTGTGTTCAGTCAGCCAAATGTTCTGTTGTGCAAAGGTTGCGCCGATTCACAAGATCAATCAAGCAAAATATAGGAGAGGTAGATAAAAATGGCAGTACCCAAGGGAAAACAGTCTAAAAGCAGAACAAACAAAAGGTTTGCAAACTACAAGGCAACGGCGCCTACGCTTGTAGAGTGTCCTCATTGTCATGAAAAGATGCAGGCTCACAGGGTGTGTGCAAACTGCGGCTATTACGACAAGGAAGAAGTTATCAAGCAGGAAACAAAGTAATATCTTTTCAACCAACCGTTAAATTTGCGGGCGGCGCATTTTGCGCCGCCTATTTTGCGTTAGCGTAAATCTTCGAATTTATGTGCCAAAAATCCTGCGTAGTACTTGTGGTAATATGTTTAAATTCCTATACAAGAAGTAGGATTTAAATCTTGACAAAACTATGCTCCGATATTATAATTAAAGCACATTAAATTTTAAGGTAAAATTATGGAAGAAAATTATGTTGTCACGGGCATGACCTGTTCTGCCTGTTCCTCCGGCATCGAGCGTGCCGTCGGCAAAATGGAGGGGGTCAACTCAGTGGAAGTGTCCCTTATGGGCAAATCTATGAAGGTCGACTATGACGAAAGTAAGGTTACGGAGGAGCAAATCTTTGCCGTCGTCCGCGACCTCGGCTACGGCGTTTACTCCGTGCAGAACGCCCCCGCACCCAAGGAGGTGCGGACCGATAAGGTTCTCTTCATCAGATTCATCATTTCCGTCGTCATCCTTGTACCACTGATGTATGTATCCATGGGTCACATGCTCGGCGCGCCCATACCGTCGTTTTTAAATCCTGGAGAAGAGTACGGCAACGCCCGCTGGTTTGCGCTCTATCAGCTCATACTTACGGCCGCGGTAATAGGCGTAAACTACCAATATTTTTCGCGCGGCTTTATGGCCCTTTTGCGCCGCGTTCCCAATATGGATACGCTCGTCGCGCTCGGTTCGGGCGTGTCGTTTGCCTATTCCATTGCCCTGACCGTAATGATTTTTATGGGCATAGACGCACATGCAAACGCCATGAATCTTCACTTTGAAAGCGCGGCCATGATCCTTGCCCTCGTCGACGTCGGCAAATGGCTCGAAGAAAAGGCCAAGCGCAGAACGGGTGACGAAATCGAAAAACTTTTAAAACTCGCACCCGATACTGTAACCGTCGAAAAGAACGGCGAACTCGTCACAATGCCCGTCGGCGACGTCAAAGCGGGGGATACCGTAATCGTCAGGCAGGGCGACTACGTCCCCGTCGACGGCGTAGTTATCTCAGGTTCGTCTTTTATAGATAAATCGGCCATCACTGGCGAAAGTCTGCCCGTCGAAGTTACCGAAGGCGACATGGTCACCACCGCGGCCCTCAACAAGAGCGGCGTAATAAAAGTGCTGGCCCGTAAGGTGGGCGGGGATACCACGCTTTCAAAGATCGTCAAAATGGTGCGCGAGGCCGGTTCTTCAAAGGCTCCCATACAAAAACTTGCCGATAAGATTGCCGGCGTGTTTGTGCCTGCCGTCGTAGCAATAGCCGTTCTCACCTTTATTATATGGCTGCTTGTGGACGGCGAATTTGTCCCCGAACACTGCGTAACTTACGCCATCTCAGTGCTTGTAATCTCCTGCCCGTGCGCGCTCGGCCTCGCAACCCCCGTCGCCATCATGACGGCAACGGGTAAGGGCGCCTCCCTCGGCGTGCTGTATAAGGACGCTGAAAATCTTCAACGGCTGAGCGACATAAACTGCGTCCTTCTCGATAAAACCGCAACCATAACCGTCGGTAAACCCTCGGTCAGCGATATCGTAGTCTATGGCGGCGACAGGGAATATCTTCTCTCCGTTGCCTCAGGCATAGAAAAACACTCCAACCATCCTTTGGCAAAGTGCGTGGTGGATTATCATCCCGAAAGTGCCGAAGTCACTGATTTCGAATATATCGTCGGTCAGGGTGCTAAGGCAAAGTGTGGCGGCAAATGCTATTTGCTTGGCAATCTCCGCCTGCTCAGCACGGTAAAAATTCCGCCTGCCGTTAAAAAGGAGGCGGATGAACTTGCCTCGCAGGGCAAGACCGTCCTATATTTTTCAGAGGACGACAAAGTCGCCGCGCTGATAGCCGTGTCGGATAAGCTCAAGGACGGCGCCGCCCGAACCGTATCCCTGCTCAAAAAGCGCGGTATGCGCGTGGCTATGCTCACGGGCGACAACGCCATCTGCGCAAAGGCTGTCGCCGAAAGCGTCGGCATAGACGAATTTGTGGCGGAGGTTCTGCCGGAAGACAAGTTGAATGCTGTAACTAACGTCCAGACCGTCGGCGGCGTCGTCGCCATGGTCGGCGACGGCATAAACGATTCGCCCGCATTGAAGCAAGCCGACGTCGGCATAGCCATAGGTTCCGGTACGGACGTTGCAATAGATTCTGCGGGGGTAGTACTCGTTTCCGACGACATCCGCACTCTCGATACTGCTTTCGATCTGAGCCGTGCCACCGTGCGCAACATAAAGGAAAATTTATTCTGGGCATTCATCTACAACGTGGTTATGATACCTGTCGCCGCAGGTGCATTCTCAACCCTCGGCTTAACGTTCAATCCCATGATAGCCGCAGCATGTATGTCGCTGTCATCGCTCTTTGTCGTCGGCAACGCTTTAAGGCTGCTCCTCTACAGGAATAGAAATTTAAAGCCCGATACAGTCGGGGCTTGTTCTTCACAACAAAAAATTTCAGCTGCCGCTGAAAACAATAAAATAAATCAAAAGGAAGATAAAGTTATGAAAAAGATAGTTTCAATAGAAGGCATGTCCTGCGAACACTGCGCCGCCCGCGTGGAAAAGGCGCTTAAAACCGTTGCCAACGTCGAAAAGGCGGAAGTCAAACTCAAAAAGAATTGCGCCGTCGTCCACAGCCATGAGGATGTGTCCGATGCAGATATAAAACAGGCCGTCGAGGACGCTGGCTACACCGTCACGGGCATAGAAACCAAATAAGACAATAAAACATTTATATCGTCACAACTGTCCAAAATAAAATATTGATATTTTTGCACATGAGCTTATAATTGAATCAAGAGGTGATAATATGCAAGATATGATGTTATTGGACAGAAGAACTGCCGATCTGGTGCGCGAATATGTTCCCGAAGGCGACGTGCTTGAAAGCGTCGTCATGTTCTTTTCAATCTTCGCCGACCATACAAGGGTGAGGATGCTGTCGGCATTGGCTATTTCGGAAATGTGCGTCACAGATCTCTCGCGTATTCTCGATATCAACCAGACCACGGTTTCCCACCAGCTGCGATTGCTCAAAAATCTCGGCATAGTCAAAAGCGAGCGCTACGGAAAGATAATATTCTATTCGCTCGTCAATGACCTGGTAAACGACGTAATGCTCAAGGGTGTGGAGTTTCTGGGCCGTTGATATTTGTGTAAACACAAAAGTTCCCTGAACGATAGCGGCGTACCTCACATGGCGCATGTCTGTTTTATATGCAGAGCAAGTGAAGGGGCAAAAACAAACGTCTGTGTAAAGGGGCGGGCAGGTTATTCCTGCCCGCCCTCAACGTCGCCCCGCATAAAAATTACCCCTTGTCCTTGCACATAGTACAAACCCCATCTTTCATAAGTTATAAAACTGATGTAAAAAAGAGGGGGATAACGAATGTTTTTTGATGTGTTGGGGCTGCTGTTTTCTAAAATATTTGTCTTTACGGGCGCGGTGCAGGGCAAGGGGTCGTTCCCCAAACCTCTCCCGCCGGATGAGGAAAAAAAGTATCTCGCACTCGCCCGCGCCGGCAATGCCGAAGCAAAGAATATACTCGTTCGTCACAACATGCGCCTGGTTGCCCATATCGTAAAAAAGTACTCCGGCGCCGCAGAAACGGATGACCTCATGTCTGTCGGCTCCATAGGATTGATAAAAGCCATAAATACCTATCAGGAAGGCAAGGGAACGCAGCTTGCCACATATACTGCACGCTGTATCGAAAATGAAATTTTAATGCTTCTCCGCGCCGGCAAAAAGCACAAAAACACGCTCTCCCTGTCCGATCCCGTCGGCTTCGACAAGGACGGCAACGAGCTTACTATCATGGACGTCGTCGCCGAGGAGGAGAGCGTGTTTTCACAGGTGGAACAGTCCATCCGCCGCGAAAAATTCATTGCCATTTTAAAGACCGTCCTCAATATGCGCGAATATACCATAATCACTCTGCGTTACGGCCTCGATGACGGCGTGCCTCTGCCCCAGCGCGAGGTCGCAAAGCGATTGGGTATATCCCGTTCGTATATCTCCCGCATAGAAAAGAAGGCCATCTTAAAAGCCCGCGCCTGCCTTAAGCCGGACGATTTCTTGGGCGAATAGCTTGACAGCGCATTAAACAGCATGTTATAATCACATTATGGCAGGATTGTTTTTTGCACATCTCTATTACCGCGCATATCCGTATTGCTTAAATTAAGTAATGCGCGCATTGTCGCGGGTAAATATCAGCGCCATATTCGGCGGTTTACCTGCGGGTAGACCGCCTAAATTTTTTCAAGGAAGACAATTAGGATTATGGGAATTTACGAAGAACTCCGCGCCCGCGACCTCATCGCCCAAGTCACCGATGAGGAGGAGATAAAGGAGCTTATAAATAACGGCGGCGCACGTTTCTATATCGGTTTCGACCCCACGGCCGACAGTCTGCATGTCGGTCACTTCATGGCCCTGTGCCTCATGAAAAGACTGCAAATGGCCGGCAACAAGCCCGTTGTACTTGTCGGCGGCGGCACGGGTCACATCGGCGATCCTTCAGGCCGCACCGATATGCGCACCATGATGACGGAGGAAGTCATCAACCACAACTGCGAATGTTTCAGAAAGCAGATGGAGCGCTTTATTGAATTTGGCGAAGATAAAGCCATCATGGTCAACAACGCCGATTGGCTGTTAAAGCTCAACTACGTCGAACTTCTGCGCGAAGTCGGCGCCTGCTTTACGGTCAACAACATGCTCCGCGCCGAATGTTACAAACAGCGCATGGAAAAGGGTCTGTCCTTTCTGGAGTTCAATTATATGATAATGCAGGCGTATGACTTCTGGTATTTAAATGAACACTACGGCTGCAACATGCAGTTCGGCGGCGACGACCAGTGGTCGAATATGCTTGCGGGAACCGAACTCATCAGGAAAAAGAGCGGCAAGGACGCCTATGCCATGACAATCACCCTCCTTCTGAACAGCGAGGGCAAAAAGATGGGCAAGACGGCAAAGGGCGCCGTGTGGCTTGATGAAAACAAGACGTCGCCATACGACTTCTATCAGTATTGGCGCAATGTCGACGACGCCGACGTAATGAAGTGCATAAAGATGCTGACCTTCATCCCCCTTGAACAGATCGAGGAAATGGAGGGGTGGGACTCCTCCCGCATAAACGAAAAAAAGGTCATTCTTGCATACGAGCTTACAAAGCTCGTCCATGGCGAAGAAAAGGCAAATGCGGCCCAGGCTCAGGCGCAGGCTGCGTTCGGCGGCGGCGAAAATCTTCCCGAAAAGATTGTTGCGGTTGATAACGCAACAATCATTCCCGTGCTTGTTGCGGCGGGAATATGTTCATCCAACGGCGAAGCGCGCAGGCTCATCGCGCAGGGCGGCGTATCGCTCAACGAAAATAAAGTTACCGATATCAACGCCCCCGTAAACGACGGCGACGTCATCCACAAGGGCAAAAAGGTACACATCCGCATACGTTTTAATTGATTGGCGGCACAACAGAACATGGGTTACCTTTCGGTAAGCGGCGAATGTCGCACTCAAAAAATAATCGAAAAATCGCGCTTTATCACAACTTCCGCGCACGTCGAAAGCGAGGCGGAGGCCAAGCAGTTTGTCGCGCGCATTTCAAGTGAATTTTCTGACGCCACTCACAACTGTTATGCCTATATCTGTGACGAAAAGGGCAATTTTCTTCGCTTTTCTGACGACGGCGAGCCTCAGGGTACGGCGGGCATGCCCATGTTGGAGGTATTAAAGGCAAAAAAACTTGTGCAGACGGCCGTGGTGGTAACGCGCTACTTCGGCGGTATAAAGCTGGGTGCGGGCGGCCTGGTCCGCGCATATTCGGGTTGCACTGCCGAAAATCTCTCTTGCGCAAAACTTGTCTGCTATCAGGAGTGCGCCGAAGGCGAGTACTCGGTAGACTATCCTCTTGCCGAAACTGCCAAACGGTATTTCGCCGAACACGATTGCTCCGTCATCACCGTCGAATACGGCAGCGGCGTAACTTTCACAGTTGCTGTAAAAGCCGACGAAGAGATTGTGTTCGACGGCGCTTTGACCGACCGCCTCAACGGCAAAGTCGTAATATCGCCCAAGCGGCGCTATTACTATCCTTTTCCCGTGTAAGATATGGTCTGTCTGTCAGGCAGCTGTTTTCGCATAAATCTGATAAACATTGCAGCGCGGTCTTGCATGTTTATGATTATAATCTGCCAACGTGCATGGGCGGCGGGCCTTTCGGCCCGCCGCCCATGCAACATTACAAGCCTCCCCTTTTACAAGAAGCGCCTCCAATGCGGATAACCTTGCCAAAGCCTCCCCTACGCCTAGGGGAGGTGTCGCGGCGGCTTATGCCGCCGCGGCGGAGGGGTCAAAACAAAGAGAAATAATGCGGAGGGGTAAAATTGCAAGATGAGATAAAGTAAACGCAGGTTTACCCGCTCTCTTTATCTGCAATTTATAATAGTCGCTTATGCTGATACAAATAATAAAAGTATAAAGGAGGCGGCAATGACAACGGCTTTACTCGATACGGAACTATCCATTATCCCGACCAGGAATTTAAATACTCTGTATATAATTCTCGACTGCATTTTTCTCGCCGTATTTCTCGGCCTGCTGATCTGGAAAAAACGCTATTCCACATTGCTGTTCGCCCTGTTCGGCGGCATACTCTATACCATTGTGGATTACGGTGGCTTTTATCTTTTAAGTCACACCCGCACCGTGTACATAAACGGCGAGCTCGCCGGTAACGTCGGCACTTTCTGGGTGCTTTTGTGGATGTCCATGAGCTACGGCATAACCAATTTCGCGTTTATATGGGTGTGCATAAATCGCGACAAGCTGTTAAAATATTGGCTCTTCCTGATAATTATGTGGTGGATGATCTGTCCGTCGATAAGCGAACTCGGCGGCGAGGCTACAATAACTACCTCGCGCACAACGGGCGCATACCACGGCTGGATGGGGGTCGTCCTCGTCATATCATATCTTATACTTATTGTATTGCTCATGCGCAGGGAGGGGGAAAAGGCCTTTGTCAATGTATTCGTTCTCTGTCTTATAGGTTTTGCCGTTCAGTTCGGGTGGGAATTTTCGCTGCTCATAAACGGCATACGCCCCATGAACGCGGCAAGCATAAAAACCATGTTAGTCAACTCCTGCCTTGAAACCAATCTCGGCATGCCTGCAATATACGCCATCCATTATTTCTGGTGCAAGCGCTTTAATGAAGACATGTCCCGCGTAACTCCGCAAAATTTTTCCGCACAGCCCGATTTGCAAATACAATAAAAAAACCGACGGCTCATAGCCGTCGGTTTTTTTATTGCTATATAGATTTTAAAATTCAATCGCCTTTTCAATATACGCTTCAAGTTCGGATATGGGCAGACGAATCTGCTCCATGCTGTCGCGGTCGCGCACCGTCACCGTGTCGTTTTCAAGCGTATCAAAGTCTATCGTTATGCAGAACGGCGTGCCTATCTCGTCCTGACGGCGGTAGCGCTTGCCTATCGAACCCGTCACGTCGTATGTCACGCTGAATTTTTTTGCAAGAGATCTGTACACCGCGTCCGCCTTTTCCGAAAGGTTTTTTTGCAGGGGCAGAACGGCTGCCTTGTACGGCGCAAGGAAAGGGTGCAGACGCAGCACTGTACGCACATCTTTCTTTGCTTCGTCCAGCACTTCTTCGTCATAAGCGTCGGTCAGGTAGGCCAGAACCATCCTTTCAACGCCCAGCGAAGGCTCTATTACATAGGGAATATACTTCTCGTTTGTCACGGGGTCGGTGTATTCCATGCTCTCGCCGCTTTCGTTCTGGTGTTGGGTCAGGTCGTAATCTGTTCTGTCTGCCACGCCCCAAAGCTCACCCCAGCCGAAAGCAAAATTATATTCAAAGTCGGTCGTCGCCTTGGAATAAAAGCACAGTTCTTCTGCCGAGTGGTCGCGCAGTTTAAGGTTTTCCTCCTTCATGCCGAGAGAGAGGAGGAAGGAGCGGCAGTATTCCTTCCAATAGTTGAACCATTCAAGGTCGGTGCCGGGCTTGCAGAAAAATTCCAGCTCCATCTGCTCGAATTCACGCACGCGGAATATAAAGTTTCCGGGAGTAATTTCGTTGCGGAAAGACTTTCCTATCTGTCCTATGCCGAACGGCACGCGCATACGCGTGGAGCGCTGCACGTTCTTAAAATTCACAAATATACCCTGCGCCGTTTCGGGGCGGAGATATACAGTGTTTACGCTGTCCTCCGTAACGCCCTGAAAGGTCTTGAACATAAGGTTGAATTTTCTTATGGAAGTAAAATCGCTCTTGCCGCATACGGGGCAGACAACGCCGTGTTCCTTTATGAACGCCTCCAAAGCGTCGTTATCCATTGACTCGACCTTAACGTCCATGCCATGCTTTTCAACATATTTTTCTACAAGGTCGTCGGCGCGGTGCCTTGTCTTGCAGTTCTTGCAGTCCATCAGCGGGTCGGAAAAACCGCCAAGATGGCCCGAAGCTTTCCACGTCCGCGTGTTCATGAGTATTGCACAGTCTACGCCGCAGTTGAGCGTGTTTTCCGTTACAAATTTTTTCCACCACGCCTTTTTGATATTGTTCTTCAGCTCTACGCCCAGCGGGCCGTAATCCCATGTGTTGGCAAGACCTCCGTAAATTTCGCTTCCGGGGAATATGAACCCTCTGTTTTTGCACAGAGCAACAAGTTTTTCCTGCGTCACAGCTCTCTTTTTTTCAGCCATAAAATCTCCTTCGGCGCACTTGGCAGAAATGCGCACGCAATATAATTAGAATACAGTTATTTTATAAAATATCGCTCGTCAAGTCAAGCATATCAATCAACTGCCGCGCATATAGCCAAATTTTTTTATAATTTTGCAAAAAGCATGCCAAAACTATATACATTTTCAGAAATTGTATGTTATAATTTAAACGAATTTATTTGATATTCGGAGTGTTTTGTAAATATATGCTAAGCGACATTCAGATTGCCGAAAGCTGCAAATTGAGCGACATCCGCGTTATCGCCGGCAAATTGGGCCTTACGGAAGATGAGCTTGAACTCTACGGCAAATACAAGGCAAAAATTAAAGTTCCCTGCTTCAAACCCAAGGCCAGACTTATACTCGTCACATCCATAAATCCTACGGCGAGCGGCGAAGGAAAAACCACCGTATCCATCGGCCTGGCGGACGGCATCGCCCGCCTCGGCAAAAGCGTTTGCCTTGCCCTTCGTGAACCCTCTCTCGGCCCCGTATTCGGCGTAAAGGGCGGCGCTGCGGGCGGCGGATATGCCCAGGTTGTGCCTATGGCGGATATCAATCTTCACTTTACGGGCGATCTGCACGCAATAACTGCTGCTAACAATCTCCTGTGCGCCATGATAGATAACCACATCTTCCGCGGCAACGTCCTCGATATTCAGAAAGTCTGCTTTCATCGCTGTATAGACATGAACGACCGCGCCCTCCGCGATCTTACGCTCACCAGCAAAGCGGGCAATATGAAGGGCTGTTCGGACTATTCAAGGGAGGAATCCTTTGAAATTACCGCGGCCAGCGAAGTCATGGCAATTCTCTGCCTTGCCCGCGATTTAAAGGATCTCAAGCAACGCCTCGGCAATATAGTAGTCGGCGTCAATTCCAAGGGCGAATATGTCTATGCCCGCCAGCTCAATGCCCAGGGCGCTATGGCTACTCTCTTAAAGGACGCTATCAATCCCAATCTCGTCCAGACGCTTGAAGGCACTCCGGCCATCATCCACGGCGGCCCGTTTGCCAACATAGCCCACGGCTGCAATTCGGTTCGCGCAACTTATGCCGCTATGACCTATGCCGACTACGCCGTCACCGAAGCAGGCTTCGGCGCCGACCTCGGCGCGGAAAAATTTCTCGACACAAAGTGCAGAATAGCCGGCATCGCTCCCGACTGCGTTGTCGTCGTCGCCACGGTCAAGGCGCTCAAGCTCCACGGCGGGGCGGACAAAAACACTCTCTCCGTCAGCAACGTCGCTGCATTAAAGGCAGGGCTTCCAAATCTGTTGAAGCATGTCGAAAATATGAAAAACGTCTATTCCCGTCCCGTTGTCGTGGCGATGAACAGGTTTGCCACCGACTCCGAAGAGGAAATTGCCACCGTAATGGAAGCCTGCCGGGCCGCAGGCACTCAGGCCGTGTTCACCGATGTATTCTTAAAGGGCGGCGCCGGCGGCGAGGAACTTGCCCGTGCCGTCATAGACAGATGCGACGGTAAGGAAAGCCTTACATACGCCTATGACCTCAATGACGATGTCAAAACAAAGATAGAGGCAATAGTCACAAAAGTTTACGGCGGCGATGGAGTCACCTACTCCGAACGCGCGGAACAGTCTTTAAAGGAGATAGCGCAAAACGGAGCGGACGGTCTGCCCGTAATCATCGCAAAAACGCAGTATTCTCTCTCAGACGATGCAAAAAAACTTGCCCGTCCCACAGGTTTTACCGTGCATGTAAGGGATATAATCTATAAAGGCGGCGCAAATTTCATCGTGGCAGTGGCGGGGGATATAATGCTCATGCCCGGCCTCGGCAAAGTACCCTGCGCCGAAAAAATAGATATCATGGATGACGGCACGGTAGTCGGCCTGTCATAATATAACCTTGTGATTCTGAATAAATAATAATTGATATTTTAAGCTATATGAACTTACCGGAAGCAACAAACTTTATCGAACAAATCATCAACGAAGAACTTGCCGCAGGCAAATTTGAAAGCCGCGGCAATCAGATACTCGTGCGTTTTCCGCCCGAACCCAACGGTTACCTGCATATCGGCCATGTAAAGGCCCTGTGCATAAACTTCGGCGTAAAGGAAAAGTATCACGGCAAGATCAATCTGCGCATGGATGATACCAATCCCGCCAAGGAAGATTACGAATATGTAAATTCCATAGTCGACGCAATCAAGTGGCTCGGCTTCGAATACGACAATCTCGTGTTCGCCTCCGATTACTATGATAAACTCTATGAAATTGCCGAAAAATATATAATGGACGGCAACGCCTATGTGTGCGACCTCTCCGCCGAAGAGATAACCGCAACGCGCGGCACTCTGACTGAACCGGGCGTCAATTCCCCCTATCGCAACCGCACCCCGGAGGAAAATTTAAAGCTCTTCCGCGAAATGAAGGCCGGCAAGTATCCTGACGGCGCAAAGGTGCTCAGGGCCAAGATAGATATGTCCTCGCCCAACATAAATATGCGCGATCCCGTCATCTACCGCATAGCCCACGTTCCTCACTACCGCCAGGGCGACAAGTGGTGCATCTATCCCATGTACGACTACGCTCATCCCCTGTCGGACGCGATCGAGGGCATAACCCATTCGCTCTGCTCGCTTGAATTTGAAAATCATCGCCCTCTCTACGATTGGGTCATCGAAAAGGCAGATTTCCCCGCCCCCGTACCCAGACAGATAGAGTTCGCGCGCCTAAACATAACCAACATGCTCATGTCCAAGCGGTACTTGAAAAAACTTGTAGACGAAGGTTTTGTTCACGGCTGGGACGACCCCCGCATGCCTACGCTCATGGGCCTCAAAAACCGCGGCGTTCCCCCCAAGGCGCTTATAAAATTCTGCGCCGACGTCGGCGTTGCAAAAAATTATTCCGTGGTAGATATCGCCCAGCTCGACGAATGTATCCGCGATGAACTCAACGTCACGGCTGAAAGGGCCATGGCCGTGCTCGACCCCGTCAAACTTACCATAACCAATTACGAAGGTGAGGAGGAGCTTGATTTTGAAATCAATCCCACCGACGGCACGGGCGCAACCCGCAAGATTAAGTTTACGGGAACGGTCTATATCGACCGCGAGGACTTTGCGTTGAATCCTCCGCCTAAGTACAAGCGCCTTACAATAGGAGCCAATGTTCGCTTGAAAGCGGCATATATCATCCGTTGCGACGACGTCAGGTTGGGTGACGACGGCAGAGTGGAGGAGATATTCTGCACCTACTTCCCTCAGACCCGTTCGGGCAGCGACGCCAAGAGCGACGTAAAGGCCAAAGGCGTCATCCATTGGGTGGACGCAAAGTATGGCAAAAAAGTTGAGTTCAGGCAGTATAAATCTTTCCTCAAGGACGAAGAGTACGCTGACCAGGATTACGCCGAACGGCTCGATTATGACAGCGAAATAATCTTTAACGGTATCTGCGAACCCTATATCGCTGAAAGTCAGGACGACAAGCCCTATCAGCTCATGCGTACAGGCTACTATAAAAAGTGTACCGATGGCGGCACAACCGTCCTTTCGGAAATTGCCACTTTAAAAAGTACTTTCAATAAATAACAGCATCAAAGCCGCACCCCGTGTCGGGGTGCGGCTTTGGCAATTCTTGCTTAAATTACTTTTCAATGTAGCTCTTGCAGCATGTGCATTGCTGACCGTCGTGCGTGCAGCCGACCTGTATCTTGTCCAGAGTGCAGTTGCAGCCGTCGTGATTATACCTGCACATATCTACGTCGCAGGCAATGCCGAAATTGATATTTTCCATAATACCTCCAAAATGGCGCACACCGCGCATACAGCGGGTAATGCTGTTATTATTTTGCCCATAAAATCGCGCTTTATACCCGCCCTTGTTGACAAAAAGCCGATTTTGTTTTAAAATTATTAAAAACAAGAAAATTTCATGGCTCAGCCGAAGGAGATATTTATGAAAGTAATATTATTGCAGGATGTAAAAGGTCAGGGCAAAAAGGGTGACCTCATTGACGTAAACGAAGGATATGCCCGCAATTTCCTCGTCAAAAAGGGATTTGCCGAAGTTGCTACGCCCAGCAAAATCAACGACTTAAAGCAAAAAAAGGCCGCGGCCGATTACCATAAGCAGGAGGAGATAAAAGCCATGCAGGCCCTTGCCGCCGAGCTGAAGGGCAAGCAGTTTGTCGTCAGAATAAAGGTCGGTCAGGGCGGAAAGGTATTCGGTTCTGTCACGGGCGCAAACATTGCGGACGCCATGGCCGCCTGCGGCTACGATGTCGATAAAAAGAAGATAGTTCTCTCCGGCCCGATAAAGATGGTCGGCGTGTACGATGTCGATATAAAACTTCTTGAAGGTATAAGCACAAAAATCAAAATCGAAGTTGCCGGCGAACAATAAGGTATGTATAAACAAACTGCGGCGCGGACGAAAATCGTCCGCGCCGCAGTTTATATTGTTTTTGTATGTTATCATCTCCCGCGGAATCCTCCGCCGCCGTGGCCGCCGCCCCCGCCTCCGCCAAAGTTGCCTCCGTGTCCGGACATGGAGTGGGAGGAAGGCATGTTTGGCCGCGCAACCATGCCCGCCGTAAGCACCGTCAAGCTTGACCGCATGACATTGTTTATGAGTATAAACGAAACCAGCGTGCCTGTCGGGTCAATCAACCACTTCGGCGGCACAGTAGTAAGAGCCTTGAACTTATCTTCCCATATATCGGAAACGCCCAGCGCATGGGCATACGGCAATATCTTGTAATAAAATTCGGGGTCGTCTTTCAGCATAAGCTCAAGTCTGTCCTTTTCGGCATACAGTATAAATTTGCGGAAGCCCAATATCTCGTTCAGCTTTGCGTTATATTCGTCCGTGCGCGATATCAGCGTAACTGAAATAACAACCACAATGTATGCCACTACGCATACAATTATTTTCGGCGCAACTTCAATCAATGCCGAAGGCACCAGCCACACATACAGCGCCGTAAAAAGCGCGCTCAGCGCAATTATCGCGCCTATCATCAGCGCCTTTTTGCCTCCCTTCATTTTATATACGGAGTACGCATAAGACTCTGTTATTCCGTAAATTATAAATGCCGGCACAAGCGCAAGAAAGGCGGGGTAGTAGAACAGCGCAGAGCTAATGTTCACCATGCCGGTAATCACGGGCGCCAGCGCCATCAGCAGTCCTCCAAGCAGCGTAAATATCAGCGAAACACAAACGCTCTTTCGTGTGTACAGCCCTGTATATTTCTCATTTACAAGCTTTCTCACGCGCTCTATCGTCTGGTAAAAATTGCCCTCAAGTTCACTCAGCTTTACCATGTCGCGGCGCATAAACAGCGCGTTATACATAACATATTGGTGTTTGGGCGTGTCCTCGGGCAGCTCTTTGTGAACGCGTATGAGTATGGGGTCTTTCTTGTCAGTCAGATCTATCTTTAAATAACCTTTGGCGGCCCAATAATATATCAGCGCCGTAACGTCCACGCTTTCAATCTTGTTGTCAATCAGCTTGCTCACCTCAACGGGGTCCATTCCTCTCGGCGGTTCAAACGTCAACACGGGCGTCAGCGACTTTTTGGGGAACACCAAAAATTTTATGATTACAAGCACGGCAATCAACGCGCACCCGACTATTACCATTATATATGGTATAATATCGAATCTCGTCGTAAGTATGCCCGATGAAAAATATAAATTTACGGTCGCGCCCTCGAATGCCTCCAATCCTGAAATATCAACGGTTATTGTGTTGCCGTCAATGTTCATCAGCTCATTGCTCGTTTCGGAAGTGCTGCCGATGTACAGGTCTGCACTGTTAAATCCGTCGGGCAGGTTTATTGTTATATGGCTTTCGGCTATCGGCGCCTCGCTGCCGTATCCTATTATGTTCAGATATAGCGCGTTACTGTCCGCAGGCTTCGTCACGGCATATTGGTAGCGTATGATATATGTTACCGTCGACCCCGTCTTGTTGGTATAATCTCCTATATCCAACACAACGAAATCGTCCTCGATTTCCACCGAATACTCTACGTCCGTCTCGTCGCCGTTGGCGTTGAGCTGTTTTACGTCCACATCGTAAACCCTGTCGCCCGAATTGACAGGCAGATCCCTGTAAAACCCCGTGCTTGAATAACCTGTATAGTAAATGGTCACGCGCTCCTCAATATCTATCGTGCGGTCGGTGTTCACGTTATAAGTTATTTCAAGCTTGGTTATTTCAAATGAGTACGGCTGACTCTCGGCGGCATATACGGCCGAGGAGGAGCGGGGGGTAAAAATTCCCGCCGCAATGGCAATAACTACCGTTGCAATTACAAGCAGCAGTACAATGCGTGTCTTTTTCAGAGTTTTCATCATTTATCCCTTTGTCTAAAAATAAAGAGCGGTTCAACCGCTCCTTAAACTACGCCGTTGCGCAGCAGTTGCAAACGGCGTTAAAAACTGACTTTGATATTTTTTCTCTCTTCCGAGTTTTCAAGTTCAAAATAGGGGAATTTTTCAAGTTTCATCCTGTTGGCTATTATCGACTTGGGGAAGATATCCTTTTTAGTGTTGAAAATTTTTACCGTTGCGTTGTAATACTTGCGCGCATTTGCAAGCTCGCCCTCAATACTGCGCAACTCGGCCATAAGGCTTTGGAAATTCGCGTTGGCTTTAAGTTCGGGATAGCGTTCGGCCACCACGTTAAAGCTCTTTATCGCATGCGAAAGATTGGCGTCCGCCTCTATCTTCTGAGCAGTAGTGGAGGCGTTTGCCGCGTTGTTTCTTGCGCGTATAACGTTTTCAATAGTTTGGCTCTCGTACTTGGCATAGCCTTTTGCCGTTTCCACAAGGTTGGGTATAAGGTCATATCGCTTTTTCAGGTAGATATCTATCGTTGCAAAAGCTTCCTCGGTACTGTTGCGCATCTCAACAAATTTGTTCCTTGTTGAAACTGCCCAGACTACAATTATAATTACAATCAATACCACAACGGCAATTATAACTACGGGTATCACCCAATCAGGCATACAGTGCCCTCCTTAAATTCTGTTGTTTTTAATTTCAACTATCGCGTTCTTCAAAAACGCCTCGGCAACTGACTCCTTTCTCACATTGTCAACGGCTTCATCAAAGTCAAACCAGCGGCACTCCTCAATCTCTGCCGGGTCGGCCACCACGTCGCCGTTTTCGGCAATGACCAGGTAATTAAGCATCAGCACGTTGCGCGGTTCATGATATCGCGAAGACATATACTTATATTTTACTACATTCAGCTTTGTTTCTTCCTTAAATTCGCGCGTTACTGCCTTTTCGGCCGTTTCACCCTTCTTGATATATCCGGCAATCAGTATATAATCGTCCTGCCCCAGATGTTTTGCCAAAAGAATTTTGTCTTTTGTTCTGTTTGTAACTACAAGCGATACTGCCGTGGCAAACTGCGGAAAGCGGTATTCCCCGCAGTTTTTGCAATATGGCACAAGTCCTTCATGGTTATTCACGACCAGTGCGAGTTTTTCTCCGCACACATTGCAATACATTTTGCTCCTCCTAAGATAAATATTACTTCATGTTATTATGTTTTAAACTATTATATAATAATATTACCAAAAATTCAAGACGTTGGCGTAAAAATTGTGTAAAATATATGTCATCCAACCGCACGGTTCGCCCCAATAATTATTTTTTTTATCATTTTTTCACAATCTTTAAATGCTGTTGACATACTTTTTTGTATAATATATAATGTTCATAGAAACTTTAAAGGTGTAAAAAGACTATGAATTTCACACAAGCAAAGGAGTTGCTTAGCGCAAACGGTCAGCTTCAGCTCCTTGATTATTACAACGAACTCACCGAAGAGCAGCAGCAAAACTTGCTTTCCGATATCGAAAAAATTGATTTTTCCATACTCGACAATCTGCACTCTCAGGACCAAAAACAGCTCGGCAATCTCTCCCCGGCAGACGCTCTCTCCGTAGAGGAGGTGGAGTCCCGCAGGGCGGAGTATGAAGAACTTGGTATTCAGGCCATACGTTCGGGCAAAGTTGCCGCCGTACTGCTTGCGGGCGGTCAGGGTACAAGGCTCGGTTCATCCCTTCCCAAGGGTATGTTCAATATAGGCATCAACCGTAAACTTACCATATTTGAACAGCAGATGAACAATATCAGGCAGGTCACCGACAAGGTTGGCTCCATGTTCCACATATTCGTCATGACCAGCAACATAAACGACGCCGCCACCCGCGAATATTTTGCACAGAACGGCTATTTCGGCTACGATTCTTCCAAGGTGCATTTCTACGAGCAAAAGCTCGCCCCCACATGTTCAAAGGACGGCAAAATCTACCTCGATGAAAAGTATAAGGTTTCCCTTTCCCCCAACGGCAACGGCGGGTGGTATTCATCTCTTGTCGAGGCGGGTTATGGCGAGCTTCTTCGTTCCGAGGGCATAGAATGGCTCAATATCTACGCCGTGGACAACGTCCTTCAGCGCATCTGCGACCCCGTGTTTGTCGGCGCCACAATAAAGAGCGGCTGTGCCTGCTCAAGCAAGGTCGTCAAAAAGGTTGCCCCCGAAGAGCGCGTCGGCGTACTGTGCAAGGAGGACGGCAAACCTACAATAGTTGAGTACTACGAAATGCCTCCTGAAATTGCAGGTATGCGCGACCCTGATGGTCAACTCACCTATCGCTACGGCGTCATACTCAACTATCTTTTCTCGGTGGAAGTACTCAACAAAATTTACAGGGATAAACTGCCCTGCCACCTGGCGCTCAAGGCCATCCCCCATATAGAGGACGGCGTGCGCGTCACCCCCGCCGAGCCTTGCGGCTATAAGTTTGAAACTCTTGCCGTGGATATCGTTCGGCTCATGGGTACCTGTCTGGCATTCGAAGTCGTGCGCGAAAAGGAGTTTGCCCCGGTAAAGAATAAAACGGGCGTCGACAGCGTTGAAAGCGCGCGCCGATTGCTTGCGCTCAACGGCGTTCAATTATGATTTTATGCTTGCCTGAGTACATTTCAGGCAAAGTCAGAGGCAAAAATGAAGTATATTTTTAAGACCTGTACTGCCGCTCTTGCGGCAGCTTTGATTGTCTGCACGGTCATCTTATCTGCCTGCACCGTATCTCTCGGCGCAGACGGCAGGGACGGTCAGGATGTATCTATCTATGAAATTTACGAAGCCACAAACGCGGCCCGCGTGGAGGCGGGAGAAGAAGAGCTTACTTTCCTTGAATTTATAGAGGAATATTTAAGCTATGACAGCGAAGAGCTTGCCGAAGCAACCTCTCTTCAGACGGCAATCAACCGTTCGCTTCTGTCCTCCGTCCAGGTCACGGCCAGCTTTACTGAAACAACGTCAAACACCGGCGGCAATCCCATCTTTCAGCAGGGCAGCACCACCGAAACATATATCTCCCAGGGTTCAGGCGTCATAATCGACGTCGATAAGGATGCGGGCGATATGTATATTGTAACAAATTGCCATGTAATATATTCTTATAGTGCCGACACCGAGTTCAGCGATGATGTCAATGTCTATATCTATGGCAAGGAATATACAATTTATACTTACAACAACAGCAGCTATATTGACGATTCAAACGCCATTTCTGCTGAAGTAATAGGCGCCTCCCTTACCTACGATATCGCAGTTTTAAAGGTCGAGGGCAGCGAAATTGTTAAGAACAGCAACGTTGTGGCTGCCGAATGGTCTACCGATGAAAACGTCTACGTCGGTGAAACGGTTTATGCTATCGGCAACGCTGCAGGCGAAGGTATAAGCGCTACTACGGGTATAGTCAGCGTCGACAGCGAAGATATCACCCTCGACATGTACGATACTTCCAGCACGTCTGATGACTTCACTTACCGCACGATACGCACAAGCGTACCCATCTACAGCGGCAATTCGGGCGGCGGTCTGTTCAATGCTAACGGCAAGCTCGTCGGTATAATCAATTCAAAGACGGTAGCAGCCTCTACGGGCGAATATTCTGATAACATCAGCCATGCCCTGCCTGCGGCCAACGTCCGCAGGGCGGTGCAGAACCTCATCGACAGGTATGAAGAAAGCGACAGCTTTGAATCGGGTATCTACCGCGCAACTCTCGGTGTAACAGTTCAGTCTGTTTCAAGCTCGGCATACATGAATAACACCACCAATTTGGTCGAAATTGTCGAAACTATCCAGGTTTATGAAGTTGCCGACGGCGCCTTGGCGGAAGGTTCTTTACAAGCCGGCGACCAGATTGTTTCTATCAAAATTACCGATTCTGAAAGCACTGTCAAAGAAGAATATGACGTCACCAGACTGTTTAACGTCAGCGAAATTCTTCTTTCCGCGCGCGTGGGCGATTTGGTGTATATAACCGTCAAGCGTTCGGGCGAGGAAATAACTTTTACTATGCAGGTAACTTCAGCTTGTATGACTCACTATGAGTGATTCTGTAACTATGTAACTTATCTCCTATATTATGTCTGCGTCGATTTTTTATTAAAAAGAGGCGCGGACATTTTTTGTCCTGAGTGAATTATTTATTTCGCATAACTTTCAAATTGTTTCAACTGTCCTTTAAATGTGCATAACAAAAATATGGTAAAATACACCTGTAATCCCAATTTAAGGAGTTAAAAAATGAAATCAAGCAAGTTTATTCCTTTCATCGTCGCGGCGGCTCTTGCAGGCTGTCTGTTTGTCGGCTGCGACAGTTCGTCCGATATCTCCGGCGGAACAGACAGCAGCTCGTCTGATACGTCTTTTACCAACCCCGGCGACTACCTCGGCGGCGGTGGCGAGGTAACCGAAACGCCTTCATCTACCGATTCTTCAACCGTCGAAGAAGCTGCCGACAGCGTATCCGACCTGCCTGAAGTCGACGAATCTATCCCCGACGACGCCACGCAGATAACGGGCAAAACCACTATCTCCGAAGCAGGCAACTATTATGTCACGGGCGAGGTGGAAGGCAAGATAACTATAGAGTGCGAGGATGTCACTCTCTATCTCAGCAACGCTCAGCTTACAAACGAAAAAAAGGTAATTGAAAGCGATTACGGCTTGACAATAGTGCTGATAGGCACAAACACCGTTACGAATGTCAACGATAGCGGCAACGAAAGCAATGCCATAGACTGCGCAGGCGATTTGACTATTATGGGTGAAGGCTCGCTCAGCGTCAGTTCCACAAAAAATGCCGTCAAGGGCAACAGTATAATAATTTCAAGCGCAACGGTGACGATAGATTCTCAAAAGGACGGTCTCCACGCCGAAGTCGACGCCTATGATGACGCCGAGGAGGAGCCCACTCCGTCGTATGACGACGGCGGCTATGTCTACATCGACAATGCCAACGTAACCATAGTCAGCTCGGACGACGGTATTCAGGCCGATACGTTCGTGTATATCACGGGTGAAGATACCGTCATCAACATAACCGCGGGCGGCGGCGCGCCCGATACCGTCACGGAAGCCTCGTCAGACGCAGCTTCGGGCAAGGGTATCAAGGCCGGCCAGATAGATTGGGGCGCTACAGAAGAGGACCTTGAATGGGATGGCTATCTTGTGGCAATCGACGGCGGTGAAATTACTGTCAACTCCAACGACGACGCCCTTCATTCCAATGGCGAACTCATCATAGAGGGCGGCACTATCACACTCTCCTCCGGCGATGACGCCATTCATTCAGACGACCTCCTTCAGATAAGCGGCGGCGATATAGTCATAGACTGCTGCTATGAAGGCATTGAATCTGCCAAAGTGGAAATTTCAGGCGGCAATATCGAAATCACCACCTATGAAGACGGTATCAATGCTGCCGACGGCACGGAAAACGCCGTCGGTGTGTCAAATTCGAACTGCCACATTATCATCACAGGCGGATATATCTCTGTCAACTGCATAGGCACTGAAGGCGATGGCATAGACTCCAACGGCACAATACTCATTTCAGGCGGTCAGCTCTATATAGCTGGGTCTTCCAATTCATCCGACAGCGCTCTCGACGCCGATGGAGGCATCGTCATTAACGGCGGCTATGTCTTTGCCGTGGGCGCGCTCGGCATGGTCGAAACTCCCGCTTCAAATTCGGCGCAGTGCAGCGTATCATTCGCGCGTTCGTCGTCCATTTCGGCAGGCACAACGCTCTATCTCTGCGACAGCGACGGCAACATCATTATGTACTTTGTCACGCCCCGCTCATGTCAGTCGGTCATTCTGTCCTGTCCCGAACTTGAAGTCGGCAAAAGCTATTCCATCTACGGCGGCGACAGCCTGCTCTCCACGTTCACGGTCACTTCAACCATAACAAGCGTCGGGTCAACTTCAAGCATAACCAACCCCGGCGGCACACCCGGCGGTATGAGTCCCGGCTTCAACACTCCGGGCTTTAATGGCGGCAGACGCTGATATATTTTCGGCGCTGTATAAAACACACCCCCTGCGGGAGCGTTTTCGCTCCCGCAGGGGGTGTGTTTTTTTATGGAAGTTATTGCAATATGTACGGCGTGACCTGGTATACATAATAGTTCAGCCAATTTATGTAGAACAGATTTGCCGTGGATGACCAGTTCATCTTTACCTTGGTCATCTCCTTGTCGGCAAAATAATTTGCCGGCGGCTTTATGTCCAGCCCTTTGGCTTTGTCGCGCTCATATTCCTTTTTAAGCGTGTCGCGGTCATACTCCATGTGACCCGTCACAAATACCCTCTTGTTGTCACAGCTCTTGATTATGCTTGCGCCCGCCCTGTGCGAAAACGCAAGTATCTTCAGGTCGGGAACATTCTTTATGTCCTCGGCATAGATAATCGTGTGGCGGGAGTGGGGCATGTGGAATTCGTCTGAAATACCCCTCATCAGCGGCTCCTGCTCACCGTCGAATATACGTTGATGGGCAAATATCCCGAAGCACTTTTCCTTTAGCGGGTGCTTTTTTATGCCGTAAAAGTAGTGCAGTGCGGCCTGCGCTCCCCAACATATAAACAGGGTAGAGGTGACGTTTGTCGTCGTCCAGTCCAGAATCTCCTCCAGCTCGCGCCAATAAGCCACTCGCTCAAACGGCATGTTTTCAACGGGCGCACCCGTAATTATCATGCCGTCAAACTTTCTACTTTTTACTTCATCGAATGACTTATAAAATCGTTTAAGGTACTCCTGCTCTGTGTGGGTGGGGTTGTATGTAGTCGTCCTTATCAGCGTTATATTGACTTGCAGTGGCGAGTTGGAAAGCAGTCGCATGAACTGCGTTTCGGTTGTTTCCTTTGTGGGCATAAGGTTCAATATCGCAATCTCAATGGGGCGTATGTCCTGCAAAAACGCCCTGTCGGTATCCATTACGAATATGCGTTCGCCCGTCAGTATTTTAAATGCAGGTATATCTTTGTCAATAACTATAGGCATAATTTAACTTCAGATTTTTTCAAGTGCGCTGTCGATATCTGCAATGATATCGTCAATATTCTCAATCCCTACGGAAAGTCTTATCAGATTGTGCGGCACGCCCGCCATTTCAAGTTCCTGTTCGGTAAGCTGCCTGTGAGTGGTGGAAGCGGGGTGGAGTACGCTGCTTCTGACGTCGGCGACGTGCGTTTCCTGTGTTATCAGTTTAAGATTTTCCATAAACACACGGCATTTTTCTATGTCGCCGTCAATACCGAAGCTCATCATTCCGCCCTGCCCGTTCGGCAGGTACTTCTTTGCCGTCTCATGGTATTTATTGCCGTCAAGCGACGGGTGCTTTACCCATGCAATCTTGGGGTGCTTTGCAAGGTGCGCCGCAACAGCGCAGGCGTTTTCAGAATGTCTTGCCATGCGCAGAGCAAGCGTGTCGCATCCTATAAACGAAATATAAGCGTTCATGGGCGACATTATCGCTCCTATATCCCTTATCAGCTGTGCGCGGCATTTGGTGGCGAAGGGAACCTCAAGGTCGGCATATACAAGGCCGTGATAGCTCTCGTCAGGTATGTTGAATTGGGGATATCTTTGGTTGCCTTTAAAGTTGAATGTCCCTGCGTCCACAATCATGCCGCCCAGCGCCGCCGCATGTCCGTCCAAGTATTTTGATGTCGAATAAACTATCACGTTGGCACCAAAATCTTTGGGGCGGCACAGAATGGGAGTGGTAAGGGTATTGTCCACCATAAATACCACGCCGTGCTTTTTTGCAATGGCCGCTATTTTATCAAAATCCAACACGACCATGGCGGGGTTTGCCAGCGTTTCGGCAATTATCAGTTTTGTGTTGTCGTCAATAAGTTTTTCAATGCTCTCAGCGTCGTCGTCAGGGTCAAAAAATCTGCACTCTATCCCAAGTTTGGGCAGCGTTGTTCCGAACAGATTGAACGTTCCGCCGTAGACCGCCTGACTGCACAAAACATTGTCGCCCGTTCCCGCAACCGTCAGCGCAGCCATAGTTACGGCCGACATTCCGCTTGCACATGCTACGGCGGCAACACCGCCGTCAAGCGCGGCTACCTTGCCTTCGAAGGCTGCAACTGTGGGATTTTCCAGACGGGAATAGAAGTATCCGTTGCTCTTCAAATCAAAACAGTCGGCCATTGCCTGACTGTCGCCGTAAAAGAATGTCGTGCTTTGGCATATAGACGGTATTCTGCTCTCGCCCGTCGCGGGCTGCCAGCCCGCCTGCACGCATAGTGTATCCAATTTAAAGTCCTTCATAACATTGACCTCACAAAGTAATTTTTCTTTTGGTATCAGTAATTTTTAAGCTGTCTGTCCGTATCGCGCTTAATATCCCGCTCCTTTATCGCACGCTTCTTGTCAAAGTTCTGTTTGCCGCGGCATAGCGCCACTTCAACCTTTATAAGATTATCTTTAAAATACAGCGATATCGGCACAAGCGTCATGCCCTTTGCATGAATTTTTCCCGTTATTTTATCTATCTCGCGGCGGTGCAAAAGCAGTTTTCTGTCCCGCTTGCTGTCCCGCGAATTGAATGCCCCGCTTTTGTCGTACAGCGCTATGTGCATGTTCTTAACAAATACTTCCCCGCCGTTTATATAACAAAAGCTGTCTTTCAGGTTGCATTTGCCCTGCCGCAGAGCCTTTACTTCGGCCCCCTCAAGGGCAATGCCCGCTTCAAACTTTTCCTCTATAAAATATTCAAAGCTCGCCGAGCGATTATATGCTATCTGCTTCATAGTTATTAACCATTATATACCAATAAAAGGTTTTTGTAAAGTGTATAGCCGACACTGTATGTCGGCGTCACCTTGTAGCTTTGCCTTCAGGTTCGCCCTCCTGCACGGGTACAAATTCCACGCGCATGTTCCCGTAGTCGCAGCCCGCAACCCTTATGCGTATGCTGTCGCCCATTTTAAACGAGTGTCTTATGCCTTTTAATAGCAATTTCTCCTCAATAAAGGCATAGTTGTCCTTCGGCAGGCTCTCTATGCGCATTATGCCCTCGATTGTGTTGGGCAGTTCTGCAAACACAGCAAAGTTGGTCACGCCTGAAATGACTGCGTCAAATTCTTCGCCGATCTTATCCTGCATATATACAACTTTATACAGGTCGTCCACATCCCGTTCGGCCATATCCGCGCGCCTTTCACATTCGCTCGTGTCAATGCCCGTCTCGTGCGCAATCGGCCCGTATGCGCGTTTTGCTCCGGCGTCGTCGCCTGCCAGCAGCTTTTTAAGCACGCGGTGAACAAACAGATCGGGATAGCGCCTGATGGGGGAGGTGAAGTGGCAGTAACATTGTGAAGCCAGCCCGAAATGTCCCAGATTGTCTTCACAGTATCTCGCTTTCTGCATGGAGCGCAGCATTACGCGGTTGACCACGGGCGAATAGGGCAGTCCATCAACGCCCTTTAAAATTTTCTGAAAGTCCGTCGGCTGCAGGTTGTGAACGTCGCCCGTCGGCGTAATCCCCAAATCCCGCAGGAAAGAGAAGAAGGTGGAGGCCTTCTCCGGTGAAGGCTGTTCGTGTACGCGGTACAAAAACGGCGCCTTGCGCTTAAAGGCATAGTCTGCCACGCTCTCGTTTGCAGACACCATAAATTGTTCTATCATGCGGTGAGAAACCGACCTCTCATAGTCGGGTATCACAATCTCGCCGTCTTCGTTTATATATATGTGCGCCTCTTTTACGTCAAGGTCAATCGAACCTGCCGCCTTGCGCCTGCTTTCAAGTTTAAGGCAAAGATTGTGCATGTCCCTCAACATGGGCGCCACGTCGGAATATTTTTTGTTGAGCTGTCTGTCGCCGTCCAGAATGGCCGTCACTTCGGTATAGGTCATGCGGTGGTCGCTGCGTATCACGCTTTCGCATATCTTATAATCCGTCTTCTTTCCGTTGCTGTCAAAGGTCATAAAACAGCTCATTGCGTATCTGTCCTCGCCTTCGTTCAGCGAACATGCGCCGTTGGACAGCGCTTTCGGCAGCATGGGCAGTACTCTGTCGGGGAAGTACACGCTCGTTCCGCGCGCGTATGCCTCGCGGTCGAGTTTGCTGTTCAGCTTAACATAGTTACTTACGTCCGCTATGTGTACTCCCAGAATATAGTTTTGTCCGTCGCGCTCCAATGATATTGCGTCGTCAATATCCCGCGTATCCTCGCCGTCTATTGTTATGGTCGTCAGCGCCCTCAAATCTCTGCGCCTGCCCAAAGTTATCGGTTGGCGCGCAACTTCTTCGGCTTGCCGCTCGACTTCTGCCGAAAACTCCTCAATCAGACCATAGCCGCGTATTATCGCAAGCTCCTCCGTGTAGAAGTCGCCGCTCTCGCCAAGTATCTCTACTATCTTTCCGCCCACCATTGCGTTTTTGGGGTAGGAGGTTATTTCCGCCACAACCTTGTCGCCGGGCTTTGCATTCATGCAGAGGGACAGGGGTATATACACGTCGCTGTCAAAGCGCTTGTCGTCGGGTATAACATATCCGGCCCGCTTGTCCTTTTCAAATGTTCCCACAACGTGCCTCTGTCCGCGCTCTATTATCTTTACAACATAGGCCTCGTCCTCGGTGCCTCGCTTGTGTACCGCCAGAACAACGTCCTTGTTCATTGCTCCGTTCAGTGCCCGTCTCGGCACAAAATAATCTCCGCGGTACGCGGCGTTGCCTTCGGGAATAATAAAGGCAAAGCCCCGCTCGTTGCCCTGAACTACGCCGCGGAATGCCCCCAACTGTTCGGGCGTGGCATATCCGCCCTGACCGTCTTTAATTATTTCGCCTTCGTCCTCAAGCTGCAAAAGCGCTTTCTTTACTTTATCCCTGTCGGAGTATCTTACCCCGATGCAGTCGCACATGGCCTTGACGTTCTTGAACGTGCATTGCCCGTCTTTAATTTTTTCCAACAATCTGTCTTTAAGTTTCATATAATTAAAAGTTTTGCGCCGTCGCGTAAAATTAACACTAAGCCTGCTTATTTGCTGATAATTTGTAAAAATATGTAAAAAAAAGCGGCTGTTATCAGCCGCCCATGAATTTTTTTAGCCAAGTAAACTCGTTGCGATAAGTGCAATGGCATAGGCAACGATTGCTAAAACAGTTATAACAGCAAGACAAATCCATGTCCACTTTTTCATCCTGCTTTCAAGCGAACGTCCCTTGTTCTTGCCGAAGAACGTTTCGCTCGATCCGGTAATACCCTGAATACCGTCCGAATTACTCTGTTGAAAGAGTATAAGTACAATGGCGGCAACAGCTGCAATAAACAGCAGAACATATAAAACAACCGAACTTATAAGATAGGCTTCGTACATGATTTCATCCTTAACAAAATTTATTACTGCAAAATTATAACACAGCTTTTAATTTTTTACAATTAAAAATAAGCCTCAAATCAAATTTTTTTTGCCTTTTCGCCGAATTTATTGATTACAAAAATTCCCGCGCACACAAGCACGATGGCTATCAGAGTGTAATAGCTCAAAAGCTGGTCGCTCTCCCCCAAAATGAGTGCCGAAAATACCGCCCCGAACAGCGGGTTGGTGCTCTTGTAAACGGCAAATTTCGATATAGGATTGTATTTTACTATATACCCCTGAAGGGTAAACGCCACGGAAGATATCAGCGCAAGATACAACAGCATGAAGTACGCTCCTGCCCTCGTGGGCATAACGCTTCCGCCGAACCCCGCGCCAACGGCCACAAGTATCAGCCCGCCGATAAAAAACTGCCAGCCGCACAGCGCCGTCGTGTCCTCATGCCGTGAAAAAATTTTCACAAGCCCGGCCGCAACCGCAGCCGAAAGTCCGGAAAATATCAGAAACCCTTCGCCCATAAGCGAAAAATCAAAGGAAAAATCTCCGTTCAGATTGACAAGTATAACTCCGCCGAATCCAAGCACGCACCCCGCAAGTTTTATCAGGTTGAATTTTTCCGTGCGGAAAACAAAGCAGGCAATCAGTATGGTAAAGAACACTCCCAAACCGTTCAGTACCGAACCTTTCACGCCGGAAACATTCGCCAATCCTATGTAAAAGAATATATACTGCGCCACCGCCTGAAACAGGCATACAAGCAATACCCGCCACCAATTGCAGGCCTTTGGCAGCAGAAACTTCTTTTTCTGTACGCACCCGAAAATTATTACCAACAGCCCTGCAAGCGTAAACCTCAGTCCAGCAAAAAGTATAATGGAGGGAACATGCGTTGTGTCCACAGAAAACAGATTGTATCCTATCTTCACGCACGGGAAGGCGCTGCCCCATAAAATACAGCAGATTATCGCCCCTACGCACACTACAACGGGTTTGGTAAAAAACGCCGCCGCTCTGTCGGTTTGCATTTCAGTCGTGCCGTTTTCAGTTTTAGTCAACTCTCTCTCTTCTGCCGCAGATCCGGCCGCTGCCGAAAGTAACTCCGGCTCGCCGTCAGCCTTGCCTGTTTTAAAAATCTTTTTCACACTACCATTATAATCTTGCCGCCGCTAAATTGCAAGTAATTGCACCGCGAATATTTCTCTGTTTGGCACTTTGAAAGGTATGGCGGGCGAAGGTGAATAAGTGGGGGGATAACCTGTTGCCGGGCAGAAAGAATACCGCGGCGAAAACATTTCGCCGCGGTATATGTCGTCGTGAATTACTTTATAAGGCTCTTTCCCGTCATCTCTTCGGGTATGGGCAGTTCCATCAGCGCAAGCAGAGTGGGGGCAAGGTCGGCGAGTATGCCGTCGTCGCGCAGCTGCGCATTTTTGTGCTTTTCGGAAACAACTATTACGGGTACGGGGTTGGTCGTGTGTGCCGTAAAGGGCGAGCCGTTCTCCGTCAGCAGTTTGTCGGCATTGCCGTGGTCGGCCGTCACAATTGCGGCTCCGCCCATGGCAAGTATTTTGTCGCATACCTTTTTAACGCACTCGTCAACCGTGTGAACGGCTTTCTCCGCCGCGGGAATAACGCCCGTGTGACCCACCATATCGCAGTTGGCATAGTTGAGAATCATTACATCGAATTCCCCGCTGTCAAGCTCCTCCATAACCTTGTCGGTAACAAGGTAAGCGCTCATCTCAGGCTGCAAGTCGTAAGTTGCCACCTTGGGCGAGGGTATAAGGTCGCGCACCTCGTTTTCGTTGGGCGCTTCAACGCCGCCGTTAAAGAAGAATGTAACATGCGCATACTTCTCCGTTTCGGCAATTCTCAGCTGTTTCTTGCCCTTCTTTGCAAGATATTCGCCCAAAGTGTTTGTAAGCACGGTCTTGGGGAAAGCTATGTCCACGTTTTCGAACTCTGCGTCATAAACGGTAAAGCATACATACACAGGCTCAAGGAACCCCGTCTTTCTTTCAAACGCCGTGCCTTTGGGAACGACAAACTGCTCCTGCGAAACAGCCCTTGTTATCTCCCTTGCGCGGTCGGGGCGGAAGTTGAAGCATATCACGCTGTCGCCCTTTTCCAGAATGCCGATGGGCTTGCCGTTTTCAAATACCTTTATGGGCTTGATAAACTCGTCCGTCACGCCCTCGGCATAGCTCTCGTGAATTGCGTCTACAGGGTCTGTACATTCCATGCCCGTGCCAAGGGTCAGCATGTCGTATGCCTTTTCAATGCGGTCCCAGTTGTTGTCGCGGTCCATGGCATAATATCTGCCCACGACCGAAGCCACTTTGCCGCAGTTTATCTTATTCATGTGTCTTTGCAACGTGGCAACAAATCCCGCGCCGCTCGTGGGCGAAACGTCCCTGCCGTCCATAAAGCAGTGTACGAACACGTTCTCCACTCCGTGCAGTTTTGCCATATCCAGAAGCGCGCATATATGCGTTAGGTGGCTATGTACGCCGCCGTCGGATACAAGTCCGTAAAGATGCAGTTTTTTACCGTTCTTTGCGTTGTCCATGGCCTTTAAAAGCGCGGGATTCGTAAAGAAATCTCCGTCCTCAATGGCCTTTGTTATCTTTGTTAAATCCTGATATACAATTCTGCCTGCACCCATATTCAGGTGTCCGACTTCGCTGTTACCCATCTGTCCATCGGGAAGCCCTACGGAAAGTCCGCTAGCTCCGAGTGTGGAGGAGGGGTACTCTTTTGCAAGCGCTTTTATGTTTACGCTGCCGTCAAGCTCGATGGCGTTTCCCGAACCGGCGGGTGCAAGTCCGTAGCCATCCATAATAATCAGTGCATAAGGCACCTTTTTAGACATATAAATATACCTCTGAGTAAAAATTTTTTTCCTTAATTATTATAAACCAATTTGTCCGTTATAGCAACACAATTTCAACTGATTTTCAAATGACAGCGCGCAAAAATTTTGCCGTGACCCGTTTTCAGTCGGTGTTTATAATACTCGGGTCAATCAGGTCGTCAATCTGTGTCTTTAAAACTTTGGCGATGGCGTAAAGTTCTATATCTGTCACCGTCCGCGAGTAGTCCTCGATGCGTGAAACCGACCCCCTGCAAACATACACGGCATGCAGCTCCAGCATGTTTGAAAGCTTTTGCTGACTCATCTTCAGCTCTTTTCTCCGCTTGGCCACATTTGCGCCTATAAGGTTCATCTTCTGTCCGTCGATAATTCTCGCCATAATTTTCTCCGTTTCTGACTTTTTTCTATTATTGTCTTGACATAGGACAAAAATTATGATATTGTATTGGCGGACATAAATTGTCTTATGATAGGACAATTTAATAAAATTCAAAAAATTTTATTTGCCGTATTTGTCCGCAGATGATAGCATACGGCAAAAATAAGGAGGAGATTATGAAAAAAAACTTAAAGGCCGTCTTTTTTGCCTTACTTGCCATGGTCGCGCTGGCGGTCTTTGCCGCCTGCGGCTCAAACAATGCCGAAGTCGCCGGCACTTATGAAATGTCTTCAATATCGGGCAATATCAGCGGAATACCTGTCAGCACATCCAATTACGAGTATTTCCGCATTATACTCGAGGAAAACGGCAGGGGTGTCGTTCAATCTAAAGGTGCCGGGGTGGGCGGTGCCTCTTATGAGGCCGAAGGCACATATACTTACGGGGATGGCGTAATTAAATTTACAGCTTCAAACGGATTTGCCTCTGTAACCGAAGAGTATGAATACGCCGACGGAGTCATCACATACACCGTCGATAACGAACTGATGACCTTTACCGTCGTTTTTGAAAGGGTAGAAGGAGAAAATTGAAAAAAGTTAAGCAAAGAGGGGGCGGACATTTCAGTCCGCCCCCTCTTTACTATGGTGCTTATTTATCGTAATTGACTATAGTCGCAAAGTCAAGTTTTAAGCTTGCGCCGCCGATCAGTCCGCCGTCAATGTCGGGCTGAACCATCAGTCCCCTGCAATTTTTTGCGTTCATGGAGCCGCCGTACTGAATAATAATATTCTCCGCACACTTGGGGCAGAACAGCTCGCCTACCGTCTTTCTTATGAAAGCAATCGTCTCTTCGGCCTGCTCGTCTGTAGCGGTGCGCCCCGTGCCTATCGCCCATACGGGCTCGTAAGCTATTACAACTTTGGTAATGTCCTCAACGCCTGCAAGGCCGTCTTTTAGCTGTTTGTAAAGTACCTTTTCGGTGACGCCGCCTTCGCGTTCTTCAAGCGTTTCACCGACGCATACTATGGGGGTAATGCCATTTTTCAGTGCGGCAAGAGTGCGTTTGTTCACGCTCTCGTCCGTCTCGCCGAAGTACTGCCGTCTTTCGCTGTGGCCTATAATGGCGTATTTAACGCCGTACTCTTTAAGCTGCGCGCACGAAATTTCGCCGGTATAAGCTCCGCTCTCCGCCCAATGTACGTTTTGCGCGCCGATCATTATGTTGCTGCCCGCCGCGGCTTTGACCATGGCCGGTATCAGAATTGCCGGCACGCACAGTGCCACGTCGCAGTTTGCGTCTTTGACAAGCGGTTTCAGCTCGTCGATCAGTTTTGTACCGCTCTCTGCGGTCATGTTCATTTTCCAGTTTCCTGCAATAAACGGTTTTCTCATTTTCTCACCTTATCCTTTGCCGTATAACGGCTGAATTTATTTTAATGTATAGTTGGCCTGTTGTTTTAAGCTCAATGTGCTCGCCACGGCTCTGAACGCCTTTCGCGGATCTTGCATGATATATTCAAGCAGTTCATCGTTTTCAACTTGCACGCCAAACTTCTTCAAGGCCGCATAAATTTTTGTGCCGACAGCAAACGTCGCAGTAATTTCGTCTGCTTCTACAACAATTCTCGCCTGCGCCGTATTGTCGTACCACAGCGAGCAAAACGCCCGGACATTGTCATACTTAAATGTCGATTGCCCCACAACTATGCCGCTTTGAGTGAATGTAAGTTTGCAATATTGCGCAACCGAAAGTTCAAGAGTGTCCCCTGTAACTTTCTTTTCGATCTCATATACGGTATATCTTTCGTCGGCTGTTCGGTCATGGAAAAAGAATGGCAAATTTATCTTCTCATTTTCCGCCCACCCGATGCGTCTTCCGGCAAGTGTAGAGGCAAGTTTCTCTGCTTCGTCTTTCCCGCAGCGCGTCGTCTTTTCGTCTTTGTCAAAGGGGTCGGCGCGGTAGTAAAATACGGCAGACGGAACAACGGATTCAAACGTCGCTTCGTCCCCGACCTCATAGGGCGAAAAATCGTAATGCTTTTCAAGTTCAAGCATAGCCTGGTGCGTTTTCATGCGCGGCAAACCGAAAAACAGGAAGAGGAGCGGCAACAAAAGCATGACGGCAAAAAAGCATGCAAACATAATATATGCAACAGTATTGCTTGGTTTTGCAAATTGTAAAACGAGCAATATTGCTGCCGCCATAATAAGTATGACAGAAAGATATATGGGAATAACAACCTTATAAAATCTGTCTAAAAGCCATGTTCGCCTGCGTTTGCCCCTTTTGATTGTTAACTTTTTCATATTCTATAATTTGCCGCGGCGAAATATTCGCCGCGGCATGACAAACGATTACTATATATGTTTGCAATCAGGCTTTGTCGTTGAGGCAGGCAATACCGGGAAGCGTCTTGCCTTCGAACAGTTCAAGCGAAGCTCCGCCGCCTGTGGAGATATGAGTCATCTTGTCGGCAAAGCCAAGCTGCTGAACGGCCGCCGCGCTGTCGCCGCCGCCGATTATGGTCGTGCATTTGCCGTAAACGTCTGCAAGCGCCTGGGCAACTGCAATCGTACCCTTTGCAAGGGTGGGATTTTCAAATACGCCCATGGGGCCGTTCCATATTACCGACTTGGCTCCGTGAATGGCTTCTGCATACAGCGCCCTTGTCTTCTCGCCTATATCCATGCCCATCTTGTCTGCGGGGATGGCGTTCGAAGGTACGGTTTCAACTTCTATTTCGGCGTCTATAGGATCGGGGAAGGCGGTGGTTACAACCGTATCGACGGGAAGAAGCAATTTCTTGCCGTCTTTTTCAGCCTTGGCAATCATCTCCTTGCAGTAATCGATCTTTTCTTCGTCCAGAAGCGAAGTTCCTATCTCATAACCCTTTGCCTTTAAAAAGGTGTAGGCCATGCCGCCGCCGATTATAAGCGTGTCGCACTTTTCAAGCAGATTGTTTATAACGTTCAGCTTGTCTGCCACTTTAGCTCCGCCGAGAATGGCAACAAAGGGGCGCTGGGGATTTTCAAGCGTATCGGCCATTACCGAAAGTTCCTTTTCGATCAGGAATCCGCATACAGCCGTCTTTATTATTCCGTATTCAACAATGGCGGCGGTGGAGGCATGGCTGCGGTGAGCCGTGCCGAATGCGTCGTTTACATATATCTCCGCATCGTAGGCAAGTGCCTTGCAGAAGTTTATTTCCTTCTTTTCCTCCTCCCAGTGGAAACGTAAATTTTCAAGGAGTACGGCTTCGCCGTTCTTCAAAGCGTCGCGCTTGGCATTTGCGTCGGGTCCTATAACGTCGTGCGCAAAGGTAACCTTTCCGTCCAAAAGTTCGTTGAGCCTTTTTGCCACAGGTTCAAGAGTAAGCTTTTTGGGCTCGTCTTTCTTTGCCTTGGCAATAATTTCTTCCTTTGTGGCCTCGCCTGCGTCAACCTTTTTCTGATCCTTTTTATTGAGTTTTACTTCTTCGGAAAAAATGGAGTGGGGTTTGCCCATGTGTGAACAAAGCGTAACCTTTGCGCCCTTTTCCAAAAGATACTTAATGGTGGGCAGCGCGCCTATAATTCTGTTTTCATCGGTTATGACTCCGTCCTTCATGGGTACGTTAAAGTCACAGCGGACAAGTACTTTCTTGCCTTCAAAATCTTTAATGTCTTTAACCGACATCTTGTTCATGTTAAATGACTCCTTTTCAAATAAATATTTTTTTAACGGTTTTATTATAAATAATAAACTCCGTCTTGTCAATTGTATGTGTGCCCTTTGCCTGCACAAAATTTATTAAAAAGTTGGTGAAAACATTGTACAAAAATATGCGGTTATGGTATAATAACTATGTATAAACTTTTAATTGATTGGCGACTTATGAAAATTGCTGTGGTTGGTTTAGGGTTAATAGGCGGCTCGCTCGCGCTCGCACTCAGGCGTGCGGGCTACTATGTCGTCGGCAAAAATCGCTCTCAGGCTCCTGTCAGCTACGCCGTAACCCACAATGTCATAGACGAAGCGGCGGAGGATGTGTCGGATTGCGACGTTGTGTTCGTTGCCCTTCCGCCTGAGGCCTCCGCGGAATATATCTGCACTGCCGCGTTCGGCAAGGATACGGTAGTTGCGGATATTTGCGGCGTCAAAAAATATATAGAGGACGAGGTTATATCCCGCCGTCCGGACCTCAGATATGTCGGCACTCATCCCATGGCGGGCAAGGAAGTTTCGGGTGTGGAAAACGCCTGCGCTGACTTGTTCGACAGCGCCTCTATGGTAATTACTTCCAACATATATACGGATGAACGCGCCTACGCGCTCATTAAAAAACTGACAAAGGATATGGGTTTTAAACGCATAGTGGAATGCTCTGCCGAAGTTCACGACAGAAAAATTGCCTACACATCCCAGCTTGCCCACATCGTGTCAAATTGCTATGTAAAGGACGCGCAGATAGAAGGCTGCCTCGGCTTCACGGGCGGCAGTTTTCAGGATATGACGCGCATCGCCGGCGTGGACGAAAATGTATGGACGGAGCTGTATCTTTTCAACGCCCGCAATTTGTCAGGCAACGTCAGGCTTCTGGCCGCGCATCTCAACGAGGTTGCCGAGGCGATAGAGGCGGGGGACGCCGCTTTGCTCAAATCTCTGCTCAGCGACGGCCGACGTTGGTTTGAAGACCAAAAGAATAACTCCTTTCAGGGCAATGATATCTGTACAACGCTGCTCAAATAAGCGCCCCCGCGCGCGGTTTCGGTCTGCTGTAATTGTCGTTCAATACATAATAAGGGGGTATCTATGGCATTTACTGCTTTCAGAAGGGACATATTCAACGATATACGGAACGCTAAACTGATTACAGACAGAACTTTCTATCTGATAATCGCGGCGGTGCTTTTTATCGGCTTTGCCGTCAATGCAGTCGAAGTCTTTTTCTTTGCCGACATTATCTTTGATTTTGTCGCAACAGGCGCAAACGTTCTGTGGTTTTTTATCATCTATATAGTCATGTGTATCGTCGGGATATGTATAAACGCTTTCAGCCGCAATCCCGTCCTCACTTTTGCAGGCTACTGTCTTGTAGTGCTTCCTGTGGGCGCGTTGCTCGCTCTCGTCGTTCCGACATATTCCTTCGGCGTGGTGCGCTCGGCCTTCCTCGTCACGGCCATTCTTGCCGTAATATTCGGTATGCTGGCCATACTCTGTCCGCGCGTGTTCTACTCTTTGTGGAAGGTTCTCGCTGTCAGCTTGTTCATAGCCCTTGTCTGGTCGCTCATTTCTCTTTTCACGGGCGCGTACTTCTCTTCGGGATATGTCTGGCTCGATTGGCTGATAGTCCTTATTTTCTGCTGCTATATCGGTTTTGACGTATCTTTCGCCAGAAACCGCCCCAAAACTGTAAATAACGCCGTAGCGTCCGCCTGCGGACTCTATCTCGATATCGCAAATGTGTTCATTCGTCTGCTCATCATCTTCGGACGGCGCAATTGATTGCCGCCTGTCAATAATCTCCTGCGGAAACAAGTGGGAGAGCAATATTTCCTGCCGCGGCAGAATAAAGGTTCTGGGCGATTCGGCTGTCGTTCATTACGCCATAGACGGCGACGAATGTACGCTCATTCTCAGTCAGGACAGAATAGAACAGGTGCGCAAGGGCAGTGTAAATATCCGCATATCCTTTGTTGAAGGCGGCAAAACCGCCTGCATACTCGGCGACGAAAATCTTCGCGGCGGCTACGAAGTTTTCACTTCCCGCCTCAGCTGTACAGTAAAAAAATTCGGAGCAGTTGCCCGCATAGAATATCTCTCCGGCGAGGACAAGGAGCGGATAACCCTGTCCGTAAGAGCCACATGTATCCCGCCTGAAACAACCGCAGACTCTGTCTGCAACTGATGTTTAGCTAAATAATTATCATATTTTTATAAGGATTAAAAAATGAAAATACAATATCTCGGCCACTCTTCGTTCAAGTTAACCGAAAGCACGGGCGTCAGCGTCATAACCGACCCTTATGACGACTCCGTCGGCTACACCATGCCCGAAGTCAGCGCGGATGCAGTCACTATATCCCATCACCATTACGACCATGACTCCGTCGCAAAGGTCAACGGCAATCCCGTCGTTCTCGACAGGGAAACGGGTTACATCTTAAAGGACAGCGTGGAAATAAGTTCTATCAAGAGCTTTCACGATAAGTGCCGCGGCAAACAGCGCGGCGAAAATATCATCTTCAAATTCCGCATGGACGGCCTCGACGTCTGCCACCTCGGCGACCTCGGCGAGGACTGTTCCTCCGACCTCATTGAAATGATTCTTCCCGTCAATGTCCTGCTCATTCCGGTCGGCGGTAATTACACGATCGATGCCGCAATGGCCAAGGAATATGTCGACAGAATCATGCCGGACATAGTCATTCCCATGCACTACCGCGCCAAAGGCTGTAAAGTCGACATAGATAAGGTCGACGACTTTTTGGATGAATTCGACGGCGAAGCCGTTGTCGTGCAGGCCGGCAATGTCATTGAAATATCGCGCGACAATCTCGACGGCGAACAGACGACTATAATCGTAATGGAGAACGGTCAGTAAGTGAGCGAAATTTTAGATAACCTTACAAAAAAATTAAATGCCAGCGGAATTCATCCCCTGCGCCAGCTCGGCAGAGCAGTGGGGGTTTACAGCCCCACAAATAAGAAAAAGGATGAACTCATATCGGACATATTGGCCATCGCCACAAACCGTGCCGATCCCGTTGTCAGCAGTCATCGCGGCGCACCTCCTAAGTCGGAAGATTACGACAAGGTGCTTTTGGCCGAAGTCGAAAATTGCCGGCGTTTTTATGCAGGCATGACTATTGAAGAAACGCGCAGGGAATTTCCTCCTACCGTCCTTGAAGCGGCTTCGCCTGTGACTTATGAAGCGGAGGAGCTGTATTCAGGTATCCTTGAAAATGCCGATAAATATTGGTTTATCCGCACCCGCGATATGCAGATATCCTCGCATAACGACGTGTTCGTTCATACCGCCTTTATCAGTCGTTTCAGAATGCGCACGGGCGATTTCGTCGTCTGCAAGGCCAGGCGCCGTAGTGACGATGAGTGTCCGGGAGCCACATATATAGTATCCATAAACGGCGTCGCTCCCGATGATCTCCACCGCGTTCCCTTTGAAAGTCTTACGCCTTGCTATCCAAACAGGCGCCTCACTCTTGAAAGTGAAAACAGCACTCTCACTGAGCGTGTAATCGACCTGTTCTCTCCTATCGGCCGCGGCCAGCGCGCCCTCATCGTTTCCCCGCCAAAGGCAGGCAAAACAACTTTAATCAAGCATATTGCCAAGGCAATTATAAATAACTATCCCGAAGTCCGCGTCGTGGTCGCGCTCATAAATGAACGCCCCGAAGAAGTTACCGACTTCAAGCACAACATAGAAGGCGCCCGGCTGGCCTATTCTACATTCGATAAAAGCGATACCCACCACATACATGCGGCCAACCTCGCCTTGGAACATGCCAAACGCCTCGTCGAATCGGGCAAGGACGTTGTCCTGCTTCTCGACAGCATAACCCGTCTTGCCCGCGCCTATAACAACTCGGTTGCAAACTCAGGCAAATTGCTGAGCGGCGGTCTGGACGCCCAGGCCCTCGTTGAGCCTAAGCGTTTCTTCGGAGCGGCTCGCAACACCGAGGAGGGCGGCTCCCTTACAATAATCGCCACGGCGCTTATCGATACGGGCAGCAAGCTCGACGATATAATATATGAAGAATTTAAATCGACGGGCAACATGGAAATAGTTCTCTCGCGCGAGCTTGCAGAATCGCGTATATTCCCCGCAATCAATATCAGATCTTCGGGAGCAAGGCGCGAAGAACTTCTCCTCTCTCCGGCAGAGATGGAGGCCGTCACGTCAATACGCTCTGCCATGTCGCGCGGACTCAGAACGTCTGATATCCTGACTGAAATGTCAAACTGCGGCGATAACAATACTTTTGTCCTGCGCAGCAGGCAATTTTTGGAAACTTTAAGATAATGATAGACAAGAATGTATTTACGGACAAAGTCCGCATAACTATAAAATCGGGCGACGGCGGCGACGGTATGAACTCGTTCAAGTCATTCAAGGGCAAGCCGGCATGTGGCCCTGACGGCGGCGACGGCGGCAAGGGCGGCGATATCTACATAGTCGCCGACAGGTCTATGAACGACCTGTTGTCTTTCCGCTTCACAAACAAATATGTCGCCGGCAACGGCGAACGCGGCGGCACAAACCGCTGTACGGGCAAGGGCGGGGCCGATGTGATAATCAAGGTTCCCGTCGGCACAATAGTGCGCGACTACGAAAGCAAGACGGTCATCTGCGACATGTTCCGCGACGGCGACAAAAAACTTATCGCCGAAGGCGGCCGCGGCGGCAAGGGCAACGTCCGCTTTACTACGGCGCGCAGACACGCCCCCAACTTTGCCCAAAAGGGCGAAAAGACGGAAGAACATATCCTCCTTTTAGAGCTTAAGGTCATAGCCGACGTAGGTATAATCGGCTTCCCCAACGTGGGTAAGTCCACGCTTCTGTCCAAGATATCTGCCGCCCGTCCCAAGATAGCAAACTACCATTTCACTACCCTCTCGCCCAATCTCGGCGTAGTGCAGTACTACGAACAGTCGTTTGTCGCGGCGGATATTCCCGGACTTATCGAGGGCGCTTCACAGGGCGCAGGGCTCGGCCACGATTTTTTAAAACATATCGAACGCACCAGAATGTTGCTGCACGTTGTGGATATTTCCGCAATCGAGGGCAGAGATCCCGTAGAAGACTTCAAAAAAATAAATGCAGAGCTTGCCGGCTACTCCCAAAAGCTTGCCGCCCTGCCGCAGATAATCGCCCTTAACAAGTGCGATATCTTCGGGGCGGAGGAAAACGTAAAATCATTCATAAATACCTATGGCAAGCGCTATAAAATTTTTCAGATCTCGGCAATCAACGGCGAAGGCACAGATCGGCTTATCGAAGGCATATTCGCGGTCTTAAAAGATCTCCCTCCTGTGGAACCCGTCGAAGCGGACGAAAGCTTTACTTACCGCAAGAGCGGCGATCTCGACTTTGAAATATTCGTCGATGAAGACGGCGCTTACGTCGTCGTCGGCTCGCTCGTGGATATGCTATGCCGCAATGTCGCTTTGAACGACCCCGACTCAATGGCATATTTCCAAAAAATCCTGCGCGAAAAAGGTGTAATCTCCCGCCTGAAAGCTATGGGCGTGGGCGAAAAAGATACCGTAATCGTCGGCGACGTTGAATTTGAATATGTCGATTGACTTTTCTTATACTGCAACTCACATAAAAATATTGTAATTGATAAATACGAGGATATTGTTATGGCATTGACATCCAAGCAGCGCAGCAAACTTAAATCCATTGCTGCAAATATTCAGCCCGTCGGCCAGGTCGGCAAAGAGGGGATAGGCGAAAATATGCTCCGCAGCTTTTCCGATTGTCTTGACGCACGCGAACTGATAAAAATCAGCATACTCGAAAATGCTGAAGGCGACCCCAAACAGCTCGGTCACGAGCTTGCCGACCGCCTTGGCGCCGAATGTGTAATAGTCATCGGCCGCAAGGCTGTCATCTATCGCCGCTCGCCGCGCAAGAACTTCGACCATATAGCTCTCGATTGACTTAAAAAAGGCGCGCGCAACGCTTGTGCGTTGCGCGCGCCTTTGAACGGAGCCGTATTACTCACGTTTCCCGAATATCAGGCACACGGCGGAAAGTATCAGCGCCAGCCCCCCGGCAACTATATAGTAGACGGGGAAGAACGTAAAATAACTGAACGCCGTCAGCCATATACCGCACCAGAACAATTTTATGGCGTTTGAGCGTTTTATTGCGCCCTTCAGCTTGTTCCTGTTTTTTGGCGCCGCGCCGTTGATAACATTTACTTCGGGCAGCCTGCCCGTCTGGGCCAGCCTGTCAAATATTTCGTCGGAAAACAGCAATCCCACATCAGCCGTTCCGGCAAATTGCACGGCAGCCTCATCGGCCTCGTTGCACACTATCGTCTTTTTCAGGTCGCTGTCGAATGCGGCGGCGCGGCAAATTTCGTTTGGTGAAAGGGGCAGGGGAGCAAATTGCGCTATATATACTCTGTCCTCTGTCGCTATACCGCGCTCGGTTATATTTCCGCCCACGGCCGACGCTATAAGTCCGTTCACCACCTCGGCGGAGGCAGTGCATAGATATAGTTTAAAGGCCTGCCGCTGTTTCAGTTTTTTGCCTGTGGCAAGCGCCTTTCCGCGCTTTGAACGCAGTCTTATAAATGTAAGTACGCCGCATAAAACAGCTATGGCAATACCCGTTCCCAAGCCGAGCGCAACATTTTTCGTGTAATATCTGATTACGGTAAACAGCAGTGCGAATGTGCCTGTCGCCGCCAGAATACTGTCTGTGACCACGGCAAAAAAACTTATTCTTTTCATATATATATAATTATTGCCGCTAAATATATATTTTAACGGCAATATAGGCAAAAACAATAAATTATGTCCTGTATTTTACTATTCGGCGGGGCCTTTAACCCCGTGCATCGCGAACATGTCGCCCTGGCAAAGGCGGCCGTTAAAAAATTCAATCCCCAAAAATTATTTGTCATTCCAACAGCCGTCAGTCCGCACAAGTCAGGCGCAATCGCCGCTTCGGACGCGGATAGGCTCAGCATGTGCCGTCTTGCCTTTGCCGACATCCCCTGCGCCGAAGTTTCCGATTATGAAATTTCCCGGGGCGGAATCAGCTATTCCTATATCACATGCGAACATTTCAAAAGTCTGTACCCTAATTCGGATATCTATTTTCTCATGGGCGGCGACATGCTCGCATCCTTTCCGCAATGGAAAAATCCCCGCCGCATACTCTCATGCGCAACGCTTGCGGCGTGCGCCAGGGAAAACGCTTCGGAGTTTGAAGAGTATATTGAAAACGTCGCCCGCACCTTTGGCGTAAGGGTCGAAAGCGTTCAGTACACGGGCGACAGCGTGTCGTCTACGCGCATACGCGCGTTGGCCTGTCTGGGCGGTGATATAAGCGCGTATGTTTTGCCGTCCGTCTGTCAATATATAAAGAGCAACAAGCTCTATTACAATTCCCGCCTTGCCGCTGTCGCCGCGCTCGAAAAAAAATCGCGCTGGGAACATTCCTTGCGTGTCGCCGTAATGTGCGCCCGCAACGCCGCGCGCGCGGGCCTTACCGAAGAGCAGGCCGTCACTATGGCCGCCCTTCACGACGTTGCAAAAAATCTTCCGCCCGACAGCCCGTACCTTAAAGGTTTCGTCCCTCCGGAAGGCGTTCCGTCGCCCGTCATGCACCAATATTCGGGCGCATACGTCGCGCAGAACCATTTCGGCCTCAGCGACGAAAATCTGCTGAATGCCATACGCTATCACACGAGCGGCAGACCGGGCATGTCCGCAGCGGAAATGCTCCTGTATCTGTGCGACATGCTTGAAGAAGGCCGCAATTTCAACGGCGTGGAAAAACTCCGCCATATCTTTAACGGCAGCGACCTGCCTCATGCCATGCTCGCTGCGCTCGAACACCAGATTTGTTATTTAAAGGCCTGCGGAGGCGATATTTATCCTCTCACCGAACAGGCTTATTCATATTTAAAGGAATTACTTATATGACGTCTAAAGAAAAATGTTTACTTATCTGCAATATCCTCTCCGACAAAAAAGCGGGCAACATCGTCTACATCGATGTCGCCCAAAAAACTTCTCTTTGCGACTACTTCATAGTTTGCAGCGGCAGGTCGGCCACGCAGGTCAAATCGCTCGTTGAAAATCTTGAAGAAAAGCTCGAAAAGGAACACGGCGAAATCCCCCGCCGTCACGAAGGCGTCCGCGAAGGCCGTTGGGCGGTAATTGACTATGCCGACGTAATAGTCCATGTCTTTAACGACGAAATGCGCGATTTTTACAATCTTGAACGCCTTTGGGAGGACGGTAAGAATATCGTCCGTTACCTCGACTAACCATGCCGCCGTCGATTACCTTCCCTTTTCGTCGGTAAAGGTGATCTCTCTCGGTTCGCTGTAATTTTTGCGTACCCGCTTTTTCTCTACTATGTAATAGACGGGTTTTGGCTTTTCGGCTTTTTGCTGTTTCTTTTCCTCCTGTGCGGTGGGGGTCTTTGTGCTTTCAATGCCCATCCTTGCCAGCTTTATTACACTCACTATAATAAAACAAATTGCAAATATTAAAACGCTGTAAAAAAATCCTGCTGTTGCCATATCTACATATTACATTATATTCAGCGCAAAATTTTGCCATTAAAAGTATAAAGGAGTGTTTTTATGCAGAATAATTTCCCCGCCGAAGACGCAGTTCAACCCGTTGAGCGGTCAGCGCCTCAGTCACAGCCGTATGTACAGTCTCCCGCAATGACCGCGGAAGAACTTGCCCAGTTCGAACAATTCAAAAAATTAAAACTGTTGGAGCAGACGCGCGCACGGATATCGAAAGTGGAATGTGATTGTCTGTCCCCTACGACATCGCGAGCCCAATTAAAAAATCTCTGCCGCGAGGCAGAGCAGTTAAATCTTGGCGGCATAGTCGTCCTGCCCGCATATATAAAGCCCTGCGTTGCCTATCTCGGCGGCGACCCTTCATGCTCGCTCGTGGCCGCCATATCCTATCCCCATGGCGGCGATTCTACCGAAAGCAAGGTCGCGGCAACCAAGCGCGCCGTAAAGGACGGAGTGGACGAAGTGGAAGTCTGCGCCGCGTCCGCCGCCCTGATAGAGGGCAATATGGCCTATTTCAAACGCGAATGTAAAAAGCTCGTCAAGGCCGCGCGTCAGCGCGCGCTCCGCCTTGTGCTCGATTGCGCTCTCCTCTCCGAAAAGGATGTGGTGCGCGCCTGTAACTGCGCCGCCGACTGCGGCGTCAGAGTAATACGCCTTGTCAATCTGGATGCACTCACCACGCTTACGTCGGCAAAGTCCGCCGTCCGCGACAGGTGTCTTCTCAAATCGGATGGTAAAACCATTCCTGAGATAGAGGAGGCGGAGGCCCTCGGCGTGTCGTTAATCAACTGCGACAACGCCATTGAAATATGTTCCCGCATGCTCAGCGACGCCAAAAACTGAAAATACGCCCCTGCCGCAATACATCGCGGCAGGGGCGTTAAAATATGTCGGCATGTAGTACCGTGTTTATTTTACAATTCAAGCCGATTGCAGGAATTTTAAAATGTCAGCGCACTATAATCAGCCTGTCCTTTGCGCGGGTAATGGCAGTATATAGCCAGCGGTGCGCGTCCTCCTTGAATGCGTAACTCTCGTCAAATACTATCGCGCTCTCGAATTCCGACCCCTGAGCCTTGTGGCAGGATATGCAGTACCCGTATTCAAATCTGTTCAGCGTAAATACTCCCTTGGGATTGCCCTCTTCGTCAAATCTCTCAAAGTAATCGCCGTGTCGGTAGCGGTATGCTCCCGTCATAAATATGCCGGCGTCAAACGGCAGCGCTTCGGGACACTTCTCGTCCAGAAAGTCGGGTTTGAATTGCATAAATCCCATATAGTTCGCCTCGTCGTAAAAGGGGTCTATCGCCTGCCCGATTATGCCGTTGACCAGGTTGAATCTCATCTCGCCGTCTATATACTGTTCCCAATTATTTACCGTGCATATCAGTTTTTCGCCGTTCTTCGGCAGTCCGCTGTATCCGTAAATTTTTCTCATTTCATCGTTGATTTTTGCGCGCGTCCTGTTCAGTCCGCATATTATTTGTTCGGCCCGCGTCAGCAGTCTTTTGCGCCTCTCGCCCGTAAAATCTCTTCTGTTTATCACAAACGCCTTGTTTCCGTAATTTCCGTAAGGTATATACTTGCCCTCTCTTGCAAGGGCGGAGAGGTATATTATCGGATTGTCCCCGGCCTGCCGCACAATGCTCCTCAGGCAAAAATCGGGCTCTTTCAGGTATGTATTCAGCCCCTCCACGGGCGGCAACTGGCAGTCGTCGCCGCAGAGCAGTACCTTTACGCCGAAGTTGAGTATATCGAACATCATCTCGTCCGAAACCATGCTCGCTTCGTCCAGAACAATAAGTTTTATGCCCTTGTCAATGTTCTCTCTCCGCTTGAACGTCAGCTTTTCCACCTTAACCGTCTTGCCGTTTAAAAGCATTTCCTGTTCTTCTGTAATCGACTGATATATCAGCCTGTGTACAGTGCAGGCGGCAATGCCCTTTTTAATCAGCACGGTAGCCGCCTTTCCCGTCGGGGTGATAAAGGCGGCGCTCACGTCAGGCACAAGCCCCAGGCGCTCGCATACGGCGTGCTGCAAAAGCGAAGTCTTTCCCGTCCCGGCAAAGCCCGTCAGGGCAAACGTCTGCCTTGCAGAATGATTAAACCATTGCTCGATTTTGTTTTCGGCTTCGGCCTGTTCGGCCGTCAATATGTGCGGCATAAATGTATTGTATCACTCAAACATAAGTTTGCGCAACTTTTTTGCCGTAAAATGTGGCTTTAAAATTCAATTTGCATATTGACTAAGCGCCGGGTTTGTTATATAATAGTGAGGTAAATATGCGATTACCGCAAAAATTTTGGAGGATAATGATGGCTTATAAAACCAAGGAATGGCGCAATTCCATGCGCGTCACAGTCGATTACAATTATATGATGTCTGCTACGCTGGGTGATAAAGGTATCAAAGACAGTCAGCTGAAGTCGTTAAAAGGCAAGGCGGAGGAGGCCTTCAACTATGTAAAGGCAAACCGCGGCAGAGATGATTTGTACATGGGCTGGACAGAGCTGCCCTATAATCAGGATGCAATTGTCGCCGATATTTTAGCCACAGCAAAGCAAATACGCAAAAATTTCAAATATTTCGTCGTTCTCGGTATAGGCGGCTCCGCGCTCGGTCCCATAATGGCGTTCAATGCTCTCTGCCACCTGCACTATAATGAACTTCCCCCTTCAAAGCGCAAGGGTCCTAAATTTTATGTCGAAGACAATGTCGACCCCGTCCGCATGGCGGCTCTTTTGGATGTCATCGAACCGGAAAAGACCTGCTTCAACGTCATTTCCAAGTCCGGTGCCACTTCCGAAACGATGACGCAATACCTCATCATTTCTGATATATTAAAGCAAAAGGGCGTCGATGTTGCCGAAAATATGATATTTACAACAGACGCCGCCCGCGGCAATCTGTTGAAGATAGACGACTCTTTCGGCGGCAAAATCAAAAAATACGTCCTGCCCGACGGCGTCGGCGGAAGATTTTCCGAACTCTGCCCCGTCGGCCTGCTTCCCGCGGCCGTACTCGGCATAGATATCAAGGGTATGCTTGCAGGCGCAGCCTATATGGACAGTCTCTGCTCAAAACCCTCAATTTCCAAAAACCCCGCCCTCGCGTGCGCGGTTCTTCAGTACATAACCATGAAGGACGGCAAAAACATAAACGTCCTCATGCCCTATTCCGATAACTTAAAACTCATGGCCGATTGGTATTGCCAGCTCTGGGCTGAATCGCTCGGCAAGGCTGTCGACTACGACGGCAACGTCGTCAACGCCGGCACAACGCCAGTTAAATCTTTGGGCGTAACCGATCAGCACTCGCAGGTTCAGCTCTACATCGAAGGCCCTTACGATAAGGTGATAACTTTCATCTCTGTCGAAGAGTATGCAACCCAAATGCCCATACCTCACGGCTGCGAAGATATTCCCGATGTCGGTTTCCTCGGCGGCCACACCATGCAGGAGCTTATCCAGGCCGAAAACAAGGCAACGGCATACGCCCTCGCCATGGCGGGCAGAATGAACTATACCATCAATATGCCCGCTGTCAACGCCTTCACTCTCGGCCAGCTCATGTTCCTTCTTGAACTTCAAACGGCTTATACGGGCGCGTTGCTCAATATAAATACATTCAATCAGCCTGGCGTCGAAAACGGCAAAAAGGCGACTTTCGCCCTGCTCGGCAAGGCCGGTTATGAGGAGAAGAAGAGGGAGATCGACTCCGCTCCTCAAGCTGAGGATAAATATATCGTTTGATGAAAAAGGTGAACTTTTTTACCGAGCTTCCAAAAGGCTACAGAGAGGTATATCACCTCAACGCCAAGTCGGCAAAGGTGGGTATAATTTTTACCGTCGCATCGTTTGTGATGGCTTTCGCGGTCATTCTTCCCTGCGTGTTGGCGGTCAGCTTCTCATTTAGCATTAGCAGTGACGAAATGCTCGTCGCAGGTCTTGTTCTCATTGTCTGCATTATTGCATACATTGTCCTGCACGAGCTTGTGCATGGCATAGCTTATAAAGCACTCACGGGCAGTAAGCTGACTTTCGGCATAACGCTGACCGTCGCCTTTTGCGGCGTTCCGGATATCTATGTCACCCGTAAAACAGCTCTGATTGCGCTGCTTGCGCCATTCACTGTGTTCAGTGTGCTGTTCTGTGCCATTGCCGTATGGCTATATTTCATAGGTTCAGTCTACTACTATGCCGTCATCATACTTTCAGGTCTGCATTTCGGCGGCTGCGTAGGCGATTTATACACGGCAATTCTGATCTTCACCAAGTACAGGGACGGGCGCCTTTTGATGCGTGACACCGGTCCCGAGCAGATGTTCTATTTGCCTGAGGATAACTCTGTTACTTTGGTTGAGGCATAGTAACTTTTGTTGTTTAACTAAAAAGGGGCGGGCGCGTGCGCGCCCGCCCCGAATTTTAAACCGCAATTGCGGTAAGGTGTATTTATGTCTTGGTATTGGATACTTATAATAGTAATAGCGGCAACCATAGTTGCGGCCGCCGCACTCGTCTTTGCTTTGGCGCTCTATGCCCACAGATTGGTGTTCGGCAAGCGCATGAACCGCAACATAAATTTAAAATATTTCTCGGCTCAGGATTTTGACCTCCCCGCCCGCAGGCTGGAAGTCACGTTTGATAAAACGCCTCTCTACGCCGCGGTATATAGCTATTTGCCCGAAGCCAAGTGCCAAAATGTGGTGCTTTTCTGTCACGGAATAGGCGCTGGCCATGCCCCGTATATGACCGAAATTGCAAAGCTGGCAAAGTACGGCTATGCCGTTGTCGCGTACGACAGTATAGGCTGCGGCGCTTCTCAGGGTAAAAATACCCGCGGCTTCTATGCCAACGTACAGTGCGCCCTTGCCGCATATATAGCAATAAAGAGCGACCCCGTGCTGAAATACAAACAAATTCACCTCTTCGGTCACAGTTGGGGTGCGTATGCGGCGCTCTGTTTAACTAAATATGTGTCCGTCAACTCGGTCGTCGGGCTTTCAGGTTTCAACACCCCTTCAAAAATCATGGCAGACAGCTCCGCCCATGTAATGGGTAATCTCATGGCCTGGCTCTGCCGTCCCATGTGGTGGCTTATCAATCTTTTTATTTTCGGCCCCCGCGGCAATTCCAACGCGGTCAGGTGTATTCAAAACAGCAATACTCCTGCGTTTCTTGCCTACGGCGCAAAGGATAAAACTGTCCGTCCGGATAACACCCCGGCAAATCTGGCCCGCGGCCCGTTTATACAGACTTTCATCTATGACGACAAGGGTCACAACGTCTACAATACGGCTCATGCCCAAAAATTGCTGGAAGATTTAAACGTCGCCCTCTCTTCGTCACATTTCAGAACAGAAGCCCAGCGCAAGGCGTATTTCAAGAACTTCGATTTTACCGCCGCAACCGAAGAAGACGAGGACGTAATGTCCCAGATTAAGTTCTTTATCGACAGTCACTAAAAAAGTCAACGCAATATTAACGCCGCGCGGCCTCAAGCCGCGCGGCGTTAATACTCACGGCTTAAAAATATCGGTGAGAATAAAATAGGAAGTAATGTGCTGATTTAGATTGACTATTGACAAATTTGCTTACTTATGATATGCTGAAAATGTAATAATAACATATATGGAGGGGTATGAAGCAGAACATATATTTTTATGGCGGTCATGGACAACTACAAATTCTTCAATCACAATAAACTGATAGGAGGGCAATATGAAAAAGATAGTTTTAACCATAGCTTTAATCTGTTCAATGATAGCGTTTCCTGCACTTGGAGCTTGCGCGTCAACAGAGCAGCCTCCCGATGCCGGTGTGCTTTTGTATATAACAGATTTTCCCCAGTACAAAGATCTGACTGATTCTCCTGTAAAAATATTGGTGGAGTACGATGACTCCGCCTATTACGGAGAGTTTGAAATTACTCAATCAAGCCAGATAGAGGAAATTGTTGCCTCGCTATTCCAAACCCAATATCGTAGGGAAGATGATATCGGTGCCGGCGGCAACACACTCATAAAATTTGTAGATGAAGATGATAATATTACGTCTATAAGTTTAGGGACAATCAGGTATAACGATGTAAGATATTATCCGCTTTCAATGGAAACGTTCAATATTGTGGCACAAATAGCCCGCGATTCAGGCGTTTTAATTCCAAGATGAGTACCAAGCAAAAATAAATTAACGCCGCGCGGCCTCAAGCCGCGCGGCGTTAATGTTGTAAACAGGCTTTCCCAAATAAGGCGGTCAATATTGCGGGTTGACAAAACACGCCGTTTGGAGTATATTATATATGTATCATGATTAAAATAAGGTAGGAATTTAATGAATATTTGTGTGTTCGGCGCGTCCAGCGCGCATATAGATCCCGTTTATATCAAAAAGGTGGAAGAGCTTGGTGAATGTCTTGCCAAAAAGGGACATTCCCTCATTTTCGGCGCAGGCGGCACGGGTCTTATGGGTGCGGCGGCGCGCGGCTTCAAAAAAGGCGGCGGTTCTATCCATGGCGTCGTTCCCACATTTTTCCGCGATGACGGCGTAGAACAACTCTATTCTGAGTGTGACGAAATAACTTATACCGAAACCATGCGCGAGCGCAAGGCCATAATGGAAGATTTGGCCGACATATTCGTCGTCGTTCCGGGCGGTATAGGTACGTTTGAAGAACTGTTCGAAGTGCTTACGCTTAAACAGCTCAACCGCCATGATAAAGGTATAGTCATATACGATATTGACGGCTATTACGATGGAATGGAAATTTTTATGGAAACGGCCTATGCCCGCAAGTTCATAACGCAGGAATGTCGCAATCTATACGAAAATTACGATAACATTCAGGCTGTTGTGGATTATATCGAAAATTATCATCCCGATCACACCCCTTGGCAAAGACTTAAATTGGGTGACTGATATGCTCACTATCTCTTTCGTTTGTCTCGGCAATATATGCCGTTCTCCCATGGCGGAGGCCGTGTTCAAAAAGCTGGCAGAGGAGGAGGGCATTGCCTCCTCGCTGTGCATACAGTCCTTTGCAACATCTTATTACGAGGAGGGCAATCCCGTGTATCCCGTAGCAGCGCGCACTCTTGCCGCGCACGGCATAACAGGTTTTTCCCACCGCTCGCGGCAGATTACCCTCTCGGATATAAAAAATTCTGACTATGTTCTCGTAATGGATCATATTAACATGTCAGATATAGTCCGCCTCACCGCAGGGCAGTACGGTGAAAAAATTTTCAAACTCGGTCATTTCCTGCCCGCGCAGGAAGATATCTCCGACCCCTATTACACGCGCGACTTTGAGCGCGCTTACTCTCAGATTTATGCCGCGTGTTCGGAATTTCTTAAATACTTAATTGCTAAACATGCCGCGGTTCTCTTTCGTGACGGATGGCGTGGATAAGATTATTAAAATAATGCACGGCGGCAAACCTTGCCGACCGTGCATTAAAATTATGAAAACAGCCAAATTCAATAAAATTTTTTCACTCGCCGCGCTTGAATTTTGCGGTGATATTTTTTATCAGCGAATCTTTTTCTTTGGTCTGCGCCAGTGTTCTGTCCTCACCCATAAAGAATAAGGCCACCGTTCCCGGCCCGACATGCGAGCCCGTGCATATATCGTAAACCTCAACTATAACTTCCTTGGCGCCTTTTTCTTTTATAAGTTCGGCAAGATAGTTTGCGTCGGCTTCGCAGTCGGCATGGCATATCGAAATTATCTGGTCGGAAGGGTCAACAACCAGCTCCCCGAACATTTCCGCCAGCCGCGCAAGCGCCTTCTTTCTGCCCCGCACGGTTTCGTACATCTCTATCACGCCCTTATAGCTGGCGATAAGTATGGGCTTTATGTTCAACAATGTGCCTGCAATGGCCTTGGTTGCGGAAACTCTGCCGCCCTTTTTAAGATATTTAAGGTCGTTCACCGTAAATACGGAGTGCATATTAAGTTTATGCTCTTCAAGCCACTCGCATATTTTTTCAAAACTCTCGCCGCGCTCGCGCATTCTCGCCGCATACAGCGCAAATATGCCCTCTCCCATAGAGGCATTGAACGCGTCAAAAACATGTACTTTGCAGTGCGGGTACTGTTTCATTGCCTCCTCGGCGGCCTCGCATGCCTGCTTGTATGTTCCCGATATGCCCGAAGATATGGTCGTAATAAGCACATTCTTGCCTGCCTTAAGCGACGGCGTTATCTCGTCGAGAAACCTCTGTGAATTTATCAGCGAGGTGGAAGTTTCGCTCCCCGCGCGCATCGCCTCGTAAAATTTCAGCGCCATCTCGCGCGAAGATTTACCTTTTTCGTAACACGCTTTTTCCACGCCGTCAATGTTACACATAAAAGTTATTACGTTGATGTCATGCTTCTCCACAATTTCATCGGGTATGTTAGCGCCGGAATCAACATAGATGTCAAAATTTTCCATTAAAACTCCTTGAACTGTACAGCGGCCAAAGTGCGGCAAAACTTCGTTAGGTTCTACCCGCCCGATTCAGGCTGCTTGATTGTTTGTTTACGTCAATAAGTATAATCCATATTATTTTATTTTTCAATATTTTATCCGCGGCAGTCGCTCTATAGTTAAACGTTCATGGTAAACTCTTGAAAATATGGACTCTACCGCCAAAAATTTACACTCTACGATTAGTAGAGTTGCGTTATTTTGTTGATTTTATATGCAACTTATGCTAAAATATGGACATGAAAGACTTAAAAGAGATAATTGCCCAAAATCTTGTGCGGCTGCGCCAGCAGGCCGGGCTTACCCAGCTTAAACTTGCCGAAATGCTCAATTACTCTGACAAAGCCGTTTCAAAGTGGGAGAGAGGGGAATCTATCCCCGACCTCAGGGTTCTCGTTCAACTCGCTGAAATTTATCATATCAAGGTCGATGATATCATCACAGAACAGCCCGAAGGCGTTGTTAAGCCCAAACTCAATCTCGGCAAAAAACGTCTTTTAATAGTCTTGCTCTCTGTCGGGCTTGTCTGGTTCGTCGCTACGGGGGTCTTTGCCATCGTCTATTTCACGCCTGCAAACGCCCGCTATGCGTGGATGGTCTATGTTGTCGCCCCGCTTGCAACAAGCATTGTGCTTACCGTCTTTTCCTCGATTTGGGGAACAAAGCTGACTACTGCTATATCCTGCTCGCTCATACTTTGGTCGGTTGTTGCAATCTTTCATGTGTTCTTTGCGGTGTTTGCAACCGTTGCCGATAAGTGGTGGCTGTTCTATGTGGTTGCCGCGCCTCTGCAACTGCTTATCGTGCTTTGGTTCTTTTTCCGGAAAGTAAAATAAAATATTTATGGGAGAACATTATCATGTATAAACTTTTTTGCGATAGCAATTGCGAACTGTGGTACACCCAGGTCGAAGAATTAGGTCTTGAAGTCATCAAAATGCCCTATACCCTCAATGGCGAAGAGTATTTTTACGATTTAGGCAAAAACACCGATTTCGACGGCTTTTTCAAGGCCATGCGCGAGGGCGCCGTTCCTAAAACAAGCGCCATCAATGAATATACATATATTGAATACTTTGAGCCCGTCCTTGCCGCCGGCAACGACATTTTGTATATAACGTTCTCGCGCGCCATGAGCGCAACTTTCAACGCCATGGACGCGGCGGTTGCCACGCTCAAGCAAAAGTATCCCGAACGCATAATTCGTTCGATAGATACAAAAACCATCTCGCTTGGCGCAGGGTTCATCGTGTACTATGCCGCGATTAAATATAATCAGGGCGCCACTATGGACGAGCTTGAAGCATACGTCAACGAACTCATTCCTCACACGGCAACATATTTCGCCGTCGAAGATCTCACCTATCTTTACCGCGGCGGCAGGGTTTCCGGCGTGAGCAAAGTTTTCGGCAATCTGTTGAGCATTAAGCCCATACTATGCTTTGATGACGAAGGCAAAATTGTCAATCTGGAAAAGCAGAAAGGCTTCAAAAAGGCCATGGCTTCGTTGCGCGGCTATCTCCGCACGAAGGGCAGCGAACTCGATAAATATAAAATCTTTGTCCTTCAGGCCGACTGCAAGGACGCAGCCGAATCATTCGTCGCGGACATCAAGGCGGAGTTCCCTTCTGCCGATATAGTCGTCCAGCCGGTCGGCCCTGTTATCGGTTCGCATTGCGGTCCCGGTACCATAGGCCTCATCTTCCACGCAAAAGAAAGATAATTACAAGATTAAGTGCGGCGATTGCCGCGCTTTTCTTTTAAAAAAATAAAGTTATTTATTGACTTTATGCCGTATTTTGATATAATTATGTGAGTATGGAAATGAATGGCGGCAAACAGTTCCCTCGGTCTTTCGGAACGGAAAATATCGGAACCGGCTCGTCTGAAGCCGAAATCGAACGCAGGCACTTCGATTGCGTCCTTGCCCTCGCCCTCGGCGTGGGTACGGGGCTGTTGTCGTGCGGCGCCTCTGTTTCGCGCGTGGAAATTGCCGTCAAACTCATCTGCCTGTCCTGCGGCGCACAGGAAGTAAACGTAATGGCCCTTCCGTCAGTCATTATATGCAGTATCCGCCTTGCCGACGGCAGCGAAGTTTCTCAGATGAAGCGCAACTATGAAGTCGGCAACAACTTCCGCAGGATGGAGCTGTATAACCAGCTCTCGCGCGATATATGCTCCAAAAAACTCACGCATGAGGAGGCGGAGGAGCGTCTTGCCGAAATCAACAGCGGCAGGGGTTACAATCTGCCTGTCATGGTGCTTGGCGGCGGCCTTGTGGCCGGCGCTTTCACCGTCTATTTCGGCGGTTCTCTCATCGACGGTATTCCCGCCTTTATCGTCGGCTGCCTGATGATGTATGTCAGCATATTGCTCTCCCGCAGGGAGTTCAACTCATACGCCCGCACTTTCGTGCTGTCCCTTATGGGCGGAGTACTGTCCATTCTCATAAGCCGCCTGCTCATTCTTTGCGGCGCGCAATGCTCGGTTTCAATGGTCATGATAGGCTCCATAATGGTCGTCGTGCCGGGGCTGCTCATCTGCAATGCCGTTCGCGATATGTTTTCAGGGGACATATATTCAGGCGCCTTTGAACTCCTCAATGGTTTCCTCGCCATTCTTGCAATCGCCGCGGGCTATTCGGCTTCGCTCATTATCTTCCGTTCGGTCGTCGTGTACATAGACGCCCCCGTAAGAGAGGGCTTGGAATATTACATATATGCCGTCATATCCTGCTTGCTCGGCGCCTGTGCCGTGGGTATAATGTTTAATTGCGCCCTCAAAAAGATATTGGTCGGCGTTGGCAACATATTGGTCACGTTCGTCATCTATCTGGTATTGGAATACTTTTACGGCGACGTGTTTGTAGACAGCTTTGTGCCAACGCTGTTCGCGGCGTTCGTGGCCGAAATTTTAGCGCGCGTTTTCAAAGCGCCTTCAACAATATTCCTCGTCCCCGCAATAATAGTATTCGTGCCGGGCGGCTCGCTCTATTACGCAATGAACGGCATAGTCACTGGCGATCTTGAAATCGCGGCGCAGTGGGGCAAGGCGGCAGGCCTCACGCTTCTCGGCATAGCCGTAGGTATATCCGTCATATCCGTCTTATTCCAGATAATTCACCCCCTTAAGGGCAAAGCGGCTCTGAAGCGGCTGCTGAAATTAAAAAATAAACAGCAAGGAAAATAATAATGGACTTAATCAAATTGGCAAACACCCTCATACCCGACACCGATCTTCTCCCGCTTGACCGCTATGAAGAACTGTATCCTCCCCGCAATCTCCCCCGCGGAGCGGAGGTCACCCGCCTCGCGCCCTCACCCACGGGCTTTATTCACCTTGGCAATCTCTATTCTGCGCTTGCCGACGAGCGCATTGCCCACACAACGGGCGGTATCTTCTATCTGCGTATAGAGGACACCGACGAAAAACGCAAGGTGGATGGGGCTGTCGAATCGGTCATCCGCTCGTTGAAGTATTTCAATGTCAATTTCGATGAGGGTGCGGAAATTGCTTCCGACCTCAACAACTACGGTCCGTACTATCAAAGACAGCGTGCGTCCGTCTACCGTGCGTTTGCAAAGGATCTTATTGAACGCGGCCTGGCGTATCCATGCTTCTGTACGGAAGAACAGCTCAATCAGATAAGGGAGGAGCAGACCGCCAAAAAGGAGATTACAGGTTACTACGGCAAATATGCGATATGCCGCAACCTGACCGAAGAACAGATATATTCCAACCTCGCCGCAGGCATGCCCTTTGTCATCAGGCTCAAATCCCAGGGTAGCACTTCAAATAAACTCACCTTCCGCGACCGTATTAAGGGCGAAATCACCGTCACCGAAAACGATCAGGATGTGGTAATTTTAAAATCTGACGGCATACCCACCTATCATTTTGCGCACGCCATAGATGACCATTTTATGCGCACCACGCTTGTCATCCGCGGCGAAGAATGGCTGTCCAGCCTCCCCATTCATATCGAACTTTTCAAAGTTCTCGGCTTTAAAATGCCGGCCTATGGTCACACCTGCTCGCTGATGAAGGTTGACGGCGGCACAAAGCGCAAGCTTTCAAAACGCAAAGACCCCGAACTATCCCTCGACTATTACCGTAAGGACGGCTATTATCCCGTTGCCGTCGTCAAATATTTAATGACCATTCTCAACTCGAATTTTGAAGAGTGGGAGCGCAAAAATCCTACTGCCGATTATACGCAGTTCAAGTTCACCATTGAAAAAATGGGCAAAAGCGGCGCGCTTTTTGACCTTGACAAACTCAACGATATTTCGCGTACCGAGCTTTCAAAACTGACCGCAGAGGATATGTATTCATTCCTCAATTCATGGGTGCAGGAATTCGGCACGGACTCCGATAAAGCTCACTTTGCCGATAAAGCATATATAATCTCCATTCTCAACCTCATCATGGGCATAGGCGGCAAAAAACGCCGCAAGGATATCGAGCGTGCAAAACAGGCCGTCGATATGATTGCATACTTCTTCGACGATACGTTCTCTCCCGTATATGAATACCGCTATGACGGTCAGACCGTAAACGGCATACTCTCGTCGTTTGCCAAGGTCTACGACTCTGCCGACGACAACTCTGCATGGTTTGCCAAGGTAAAGGAAGTAGCGGCGCAGTTCGGCTTTGCCGCCGAGATGAGCGAATACAGGGCAAATCCGACTGCTTACAAGGGCAGTGTTTCGGATGTGGCCGAAATTTTACGCATTGCAATAACAGGTATGCCCAACTCACCTGACCTGTGTACCATTATGGGAATTCTCGGCAAAGAGCGTTGTCTTGCCCGCCTTGATTCGGCAAAGGTTGACTGATAAATTGTGATAATTTCTTACACAATTTAAGCGTTTTAAAGAAAAACAAATAACAGCTTGCTGAAAATTCCGTGAATTAAACAATTATCGCCGTGCCGTTCATTGACTTTTTTGTCGGCACGGTGATATTATTACATTAAGTGATATTTTACATTGCCAAAATATCACAAGCTTAATTTTAAGAGGCGTAACTATGCTTGAATTAGTTAATATCAAAAAAGACTATAAAATTGCCGGCGGCGCCGTCAATGCGCTTAAAGGCGTGTCGTTAAAGTTCCGCAAGAGCGAATTTGTGTCCATACTCGGTCCTTCCGGTTGCGGCAAAACGACTCTCCTCAATATTATCGGCGGCCTCGACCAATACACATCAGGCGATCTGATAATCGACGGCAAGAGTACAAAGGAATATTCCGACCGTGAGTGGGATACTTACCGCAATCATTCGATAGGCTTCATCTTCCAAAGCTATCACCTGATTCCCCATCAGACCGTTCTGCAGAATGTCGAACTCGCCCTCATGATTTCCGGCGTCTCCAAGCGCGAGCGCAGGCGCAGGGCGGAGGAGGCGCTTGAAAAAGTCGGCCTTAAGGACAGAATGCACAATCTGCCCAACCAACTTTCCGGCGGTCAGGCGCAAAGGGTGGCAATTGCCCGTGCGCTCATAAACGACCCTGAAATAGTCCTCGCCGATGAGCCCACGGGCGCGCTCGATTCAAAGACGAGCGTACAGATAATGGAGCTTTTAAAGGAAATTGCTTCCGACCGTCTTGTCATAATGGTCACGCACAATCCCGACCTCGCCCAGCTCTATTCCACCAGAATAATCAACTTGCTTGACGGCACCGTCATCGGCGACAGTATGCCGTTTACCGATGACTCCGTCGTCGCTAAGACTGTCGACGACGGCGAGCGTCAGAAGAATAAGGGCAGCAAAAAGCTTTCCTCCATGCCCTTTTCTATGGCGTTCACGCTCTCGCTTAAAAACCTGCTTTCCAAGCGCAGGCGTACGGCTATGGTGTCCGTCGCAGGTTCGATCGGCATAATAGGCGTTTCAATGGTTCTTGCCATATCTGCAGGCGTGCAGAACTATATCAGCGATATGGAGGACGACATGCTCTCAGGCTACCCCATATCTATAACAGAAACTGCCATAGACTACAGCTCGTTACTCTCCCTGTCGGATACAAACTATTCGGTCGATATTGACAAGTTGGCAGATAAGGTTTATATCAATTCCCTCATGCAGACGCTCGGCACTTTTTCGCAGGGCTTCAGCACTACAAACAATATAAGTGAAGTTTATCTCAGCTATTTAAAGTCGATTTCGTCCGAATATTACAACGTCGTTCAGTACGACTACGGTCTTAACCTGGCAAACAACATCTATACCGATTTCATTGTTGATGACAATGCGGAAACCGCCGCCGACGGCACAATGTCCATCGCCGCTATCCGCGGCATGTACACGCAGATACTCAGCGAGCAGGATGAATATTCCGATTTTGCCGGCACCATATCCACAGTTGCCACCTTTGAAGAATTGCCCGACAACTACGAATATATTTTAAGCCAGTACGACATTGTCGCCGCGTACACGGACGAGGACGGCATAGTCACTGACGCTTCAACGCTTACCACACAGCAACTTGAAGCTCTCTTCAGCGACAAGAGTACGCTGATTATGGTTACAAGCGAGGACAGCATGTCCGACCTTATGATGGGTCAGTTCGGCTATCTCACGCAGAAGGAATTTTTGAATTACGCCTTTTACGCTGTCGGTAACGAAATGTATGATGAAGAGCTTGGTCTGGTCGGAAGCGGTACGGGCGAAGATACAGGCATAAGCTATGAAGAAATTTTTGGTAAAACTTTCACATGGTATTCTAACGACGATATCTTTTACGACATAAACGGCACATATATCTATAAGCCCTATGTTGATGGTAACTTCATTTCGTATGGAGATTCTTTAATTGATATCGGCGGTATAGAGGATGAAGACTCCAAATCGGTAGATCTCTCTGTCAAGCTCATACTTCAAAAAAAGGACAGCGTCTCCTACGGCTGTCTGGACACGGGTTTCTATGTCACTCAATCGCTTGTTGACTACGTTCACGAGGACAGTTTAAACAGTCAAATAGTCAACTACATCAACTCCACTGAAGAAGGCTATCTCAACTACGTATCTTATTCGTTCTACTACGTCAACTTTTCCGATTCGAATGGTGACGGCGTAATAGATTCAACCGACTACGCGGCAAACACCTCTACGGCAATGAGCATACTGTACGATTCGGGCAGCCTTATGGATATGATCCTCTCAGGCTTGGGCGGCAGCACAAGCGATGTTGACCAAAGCTCGGCTTATCGTGTGGACGCGGCATTCTTTGGCGGCAATCAGATGCCGATAGCCGTTTACATTTACGCAATCGACTTCGACACAAAGACTCTCCTCACCGACTACCTCGATGAATGGAACAATATGTGTCAGGCGGGAGTGGAATATACATATACCGATTCCGACGGCAATGAGCAGACTGTCACTCTTTCCGTATCCGACCAAATAACTTATACCGATACGGTCGGCCTTATAATCGGCATGGTCAATACCATGATTCAGATGGTCACAATCGCCCTTGTCGCGTTCACGGCACTGTCGCTCGTCGTTTCAACGGTAATGATAGGCATAATAACTTATGTTTCTGTTGTCGAGCGCATTAAGGAGATTGGTATCCTCCGCGCCGTGGGCGCAAGGAAGAAGGATATCAAGCGCCTGTTCAATGCCGAAACATTCATAATCGGCTTTGTGGCGGGACTTTTCGGTATTCTCATTACCTATCTGCTCTCCCTCGTAATCAATTTAATAGTTGTGGCCAAGGCCGGCATTTGGGGCATAGCGGCTCTGCCTTGGTGGCAGGCGCTCATCATGATTGCTCTGTCCGTTTGCCTCACGCTCATCTCAGGCCTCATCCCTGCGTCGGCTGCGGCAAAGAAGGACCCCGTCGTCGCGCTCCGTACAGAATAATTTTATATGCAAGTAAAAAAATGACCGCGCCATCGCGGTCATTTTTGTGCGCTAAATTTTTTTAATGCCCGTTCAATCGTTGACATAATATTATAAAACTGATAAAATATTATCAATATATAATCCGTTTCGATCAGGTTAAGCTTTATGAATAAAAAAATTGCTAAGTTCGTTGCAGGTATTGTAATCGCGTCCGCGCTGTGTACTGCCGGCTTTTCGCTTTCCGCGTGCAGTTGGTCAACCCAGACAGTAGAGGGCGAATATCACTATACCAATTACGGAGTAGAATACGGCGTCAAGGTAAACGTCGAAATACAAACAGATTCCAAGGGCGACCGTATCCGCAAAGTCACCATTGTCGAAAGCGACTATACTCAGCTCTCTTCCGCAAATCCCGACTACGGTTGGACGGACGAAATGCGGCAGGTTTATATCGACGGCGAGCAGGAGCTTTTGAACGCCTACCGCGGGCTCTATGTCGCCGACGTCATGGCAATGGAAGTAACCACCGCCTCAACAGGCGAACCTTCCGCTGTTTCCGATTCCTCGGTTATCATCAGCGGAGCAACGCAAAGTGCAGGCAGATTGCTCCTTGCCATTCAGGACGCATGTTCCAACTTCGGGTATAGCGTGTCGGAAGGCGAATACAGCTATGCAAATCCATGGGATGCCTCGTCCCGTTACGGCATAGCCGTAAAGGTAGTATTAAAGGGTGACGTCATCCAAAAGGTGTCTGTAATAGACAGCAGTTATATTGAAGTTTCCGATAGCTGGACGGATAAGGCTTTATGGAACGACGGTTTGGAGGAGCTTCTCAACTCCTACGTCGGCAAAACGGTTGACGAAGTTCTCGCCGTTACAGTAACCATAAGCGATTCGGGTCAGCCTGAATCTGTTTCGGATAGTTCGTATGTAATAACAGGCGCAACGCAGGGCTCAGGCAGATTGCTTTTAGCCGTGCAGAACGCGCTGGGCAGTTCGCTCAGCAACGGCGACGGTGTAAACGCCGTCACATACGAAGGCGAATATTCGTATGAAAACGCTTGGGTGGCTGGTTCATATTACGGCATAAAAGTCAGCGTCAGCGTCGATGACAATACCGATACAATAATTTCCGTCTCTGTTTTAGACAGCGACTATATTGAAGTTTCGGACAGCTGGACGGATAAAGCTTTATGGGAGGACGGTTTGGAGGAGCTTCTCAACTCCTACGCGGGTAAGAGCGTAGCTGAAGTCCTCGCCGTTACAGTAACCACAAGCGATTCCGTTCCCGGTCAGCCCGAAGAAGTTTCGGATAGTTCGTATGTAATAACGGGCGCAACGCAGGGCTCAGGCAGATTGCTTTTAGCCGTACAGAACGCGCTTGAAAACGGCGGATATACACTCTGCGAAGGTGAGTATTCATACGAAAACGCTTGGGTGGCGGGCTCGTATTACGGCATAAAAGTCTCCGTCCTTGTAAAGAATGATACAATAGTTTCCGTCTCCGTCGTTGACAGCGACTATATTGAAGTTTCGGACAGCTGGGCAGATAAAGCTTTATGGGAGGACGGCTTAGAGGAGCTTCTCGACTCCTACGTCGGCAAAACGGTTGACGAAGTTCTCGCCGTTACAGTAACCACAAGCGATTCCGTTCCCGGTCAGCCCGAAGAAGTTTCGGATAGTTCGTATGTAATAACGGGCGCAACGCAGGGCTCAGGCAGATTGCTTTTAGCCGTACAGAACGCGCTTGAAAACGGCGGATATACACTCTGCGAAGGTGAGTATTCATACGAAAACGCTTGGGTGGCGGGCTCGTATTACGGCATAAAAGTCTCCGTCCTTGTAAAGAATGATACAATAGTTTCCGTCTCTGTCGTTGACAGCGATTATATTGAAGTTTCGGATAGCTGGGCAGATAAAGCTTTATGGGAGGACGGCTTAGAGGAGCTTCTCAACTCCTACGTCGGCAAAACGGTTGACGAAGTCCTCGCCGTTACAGTAACCACAAGCGATTCCGTTCCCGGCCAACCCGAAGAAGTTTCGGATAGTTCGTATGTGTTAACGGGCGCAACGCAGGGCTCAGGCAGATTGCTTTTAGCCGTGCAAAATGCTCTTGAATCTTTATAAGACCAAATAAATTTTAAGTGAAAGTTCAGGCCCGCCGTGCGGCGGGCTTGATTTATACCTTTCAATAAAATATAATATATATATGAAAAAAATTCTTTCCATTGCGGCGAGTGTCGTTTCCGCCGCGTGTGCGCTCGCTCTCCCGGCTTGTGCCGACAGCGGGGGCGAGTATAGTTCTATGGCGGCGCGTTACAGCATATTCAACACGGTTGCCACCCTCGTCGTCACAGCAGATTTTTCTGATCAAAACAATACCGATAACCTTTCCGCGCTCAATACTGAAGTTTCGCAATTCTTAAGCGAACTTGAAAATTCCCTTTCAACTCAAGTTGAAACTTCTTATGTTTCGCAGTTCAATTCCGCCGACGCCGGCGCGGTGGTGGAGGTGGACGAGCTTACTTACACCGTGTTATCTCTCGCCTTGGAAATGTATGAAACAACTGAAGGCTACTATAACCCCGCCGTCTATTATTCGGTAGACTTGTTCGGCTTTTCTCCCCGCTTCAATACTCTTACTTACACTGCCGCTAGCTCCACCGCAATGCCTTACGACAGACTGACGGACGACGGCTCGGCAGTCGCCGGCTATAAGGAGCCGGATGAACATTACGTTCAGATTTTTGCCGAGCTTGCCTCTTATGCGGGCGAAATACAGCTCGAAGAAAGGGACGGTAGCTACTATGTTTATAAGCCCGATCGCACTGTGCAAGGCCTGTACGGCGATACTTACACCCTCGCCCTCGATTTGGGCGGCATTGGCAAGGGCTACGCCGCAGATATAATCGACGACATCGTCAGCGGGTACGGCTTTGAGTACGGGTATTTCAGCTTCGGCGGATCAAGCTATACTGTAAAGCAGTCTTACGAAACCGATGACGGCGCGTGGGAACTCGGCTTGGTCAATCCCGATAATTCACTTGCTTCTTATGCCGTCACTTACATCAGCTCGACCGCGCTTTCCACAAGCGGCGATTACGAAAAGGTTTACACCTCCGATACGGGCGAAACCTATTGCCATATCATCAACCCCTTTACGGGCAGACCAAAGGATATTGGCATAGCCGCCTGCACGGTCATTGGCGGCGATGCGGCTCGCGACGACGCGCTCACCACAGCTTTGCTTGTAATGGGTGTGGAAAAGGCAGTGGAGTATATCAATGAAAATTTAAAAGATTATCAGGTAATTATGATTGTGCGCGGCGAAAGCGGCGCGTGCCAATATGTAATCACAAACGTTGAAAATCTTGAATACGACCAAACATATACCCTCGCAAACACCATTGATCAAGAGGGCAATATAATTCTGAATAAAGATTATGTCGCTTAAAAAGGTACAACAGGTAAGGTCCGACAGGGGCTTTAAAATATGGGATATCGTCATCTATGCCGTTCTCGCCGTACTCATAATTGCGCTGTTCATAGCGTTTGTGTTCACGCGCGATTCCTCTCCCATAACCTCAATAGAGATAACCTACGGCTTCGGGGAAAGCACGCAGACTGTCTGCACCTATAACTTCATAACCGATACGCTCTCCGTAAACAATGCGGAACATATATCGGTAAGTTACGAAAACGACGACGGCATAGAACTTTATTTCTACGGTGCGGACAGCAGCGAATACAATGTAATTTATGTCGATAAAGTAAATGTCAGCGTTAGCGTAACCGAGGCCAACTGCCCTGCGCTCGACTGCGTTTATACCGCCGCGATAACAAAAACATCGTCCCTGCCGATAATATGTTCCACTCACCGGATGATTATAACTACGGGTTATGTCAGCGGCTCGGTAATTGAGTAAAGTCAAATAAAATAATAAAAACGCACAAAAAAAGGAGCTTTCGCTCCTTTTTTTGTGCTGTAATTATTAAAGCCTTTCAAGAATTATATGCCTGGGGCAAGCCGCAACGCACGTCTTGCATCCCGTGCATTTCTCATAATCAAATACGGGCAGGTTGTCAACCATGGCAATCGCGCCGTGGGGGCATTTTCTTGAACAAACTCCGCAGCCAATGCAACCAACCTTGCAGGCAGACATAACTTCTTTTGCTTTGCAGTGTGAGGAGCATGCCGCATACACGGGTGCTTTTGACGGTATGCGCTCGATAATATGCTTAGGGCAGGCCAGCATACATGCGCCGCAGTTTATGCACTTGTCGGGGTCAACCTTTGCAAGCCGCCCTTCAACTTCTATCGCGCCCTCCGGGCAGGCATTTTTGCAGTCGCCGCAGCCAAGGCAGGCCGTCTTGCATACCTTGTTTCCGCCCATAAGCGAATTGCAGGACGCGCATGTCATGTTGCCGTTATAGGTAAACGCGTCGGCGGCGTTCGCCGCTCCGCCGTTGCACTTAACAATGGCAACCTGAGGCTCTTCCTCTTTAAGTTCTATGCCCAACAGCGCAGCTATCTCTGCTTTCTTTTCGGGAGAGGTGACGTGGCAGGCCGAAAGGTCGCCGCTACCGTCGGCAAGTTTTGCCGCAAATCCCGCACAGCCGCTGCAACCGCAGCCGCCGCAGTTTGCTCCGGCAAGGTTTTCAAGTATCTGCGTCACTCTTTCGTCCATGTCCACATTGAACACTTTGCCGACCACAAGTATGGCGATTACTATCACAAGCGCCATACCTAAAAGTATGCCTGCTACAATTCCTACAGTTATCCACGTGTTTGCGTCGATGGTGCCTAACGAGGCCAATAAATTATTCATATCTTCATCGCCTCCTTATGCAATATAGGTAAATACCATAAACGCCATGCAGATGAGCGAGGCCGTCACCATAGAAATGGGGAACCCGTCAAGATACTTCGGCGTCTTAACATGGTTTATTCTTTCGCGTAAACCGCTCATAATGACCATTACAAGCGTAAAGCCAATGCCTGCAAACAGCGAATAGAGTACTGCCCAAAGGAAGTTCACGCTTGCTCCGCCCAGCAACGTTGCCATTGACGAGCTGTCAATTACAAGTTCGCACACGCCTAATACTGCGCAGTTCGTCGTTATAAGGGGCAGATAAACGCCCATTGCGTTGTAAAGGGAGGGGGAAAGTTTTTGTATTATCTTTTCAAGCATCTGCACAAGCGAAGCTATTATAAAGATAAATACAATAATTTCAAGGTAGTCTATCCCGAGCGGCACCATCACATATTCGTATATCGGCCAAGTAACTGCCGCGGCCAGGGCCATTACAATCGTAACAGCTACGCCCATGCCGAGCGCCGACGACGTCTTTTTAGAAACGCCAAGGAAGGGACATATACCCAATGTCTGAACGGTAATAAAGTTGTTGGTAAGAACTGCTGCCAACACCATTGCGATAAATGTAGCCATTACGCTTTCACCTCCTCAACGGCAGTTGCTCCGGAACTCAAAAGATTTTCGCGCGCAAGTTTGTTTGCCGCTACGCGCTTCGCCCGCTGGAATCTGTCAATTATGGCCGTAAATGCGCAGATTGAAAGTCCGTAAACTATGAACGCTCCTGCGGGGGTAGAGAACACGCTGATGCTGAAGTCCATTATCTGAACGCCGAACAGGCTTCCCTTGCCGATAAATTCGCATATAACGCCCATTATGGTCAGCGCCATGGTAAAGCCTATGCCGTTGGCAAGTCCGTCCACGGCACTCTCGGCAACATTGTGCTTGTTTGCAAAGGCTTCCGCCCTGCCGAGAATTATGCAATTGACAACTATCAGCGCCAGCAGGTTGCCCAGAGCGTCGTAAACGTCGGGCAGGAATTTATCCAGAAACAGCCTTATCAGCGTTACAAGCGTTGCAATTACCACTATATAACAGGGTATGCGCACTTCGTTGGGAATAAGCTTTCTCAGCGCCGAAATTATCATATTGCTCAATGTCAGTATAACTATTACTGCCAGACCCATCTCAAGAGCAGAAAGAGCGGAGGATATAAGTCCAAGGGTAGGGCAGGTACCCAACACAAGCATGAACGTGGGGTTGTTGAAGATTATGCCATCCAGGGTTATCTTTTTATACTTGTTCATTACGCGTTACCTCCTTCGCCGTATTCGGCAAGCGCGAGGTCATAGTTGGCCGTCGCAAACAATCCCGCATATACGCACAATTCATTCGAACGTGTCGCGCCTGTTTTTATGCTGTCGCCGTTCAGATATTCTTCAAGCTGACTCTGTGTATAGCCAACCATACCTTTGGCAACTTCAGCCATCAGTTCAACGTAATAATCTGCGGTGGAGCCGTTTCTGGTTATTTCATACGCCGTAATCGTCTTGTTTTCGTCAACCGTGATTGTTATCTCAAAGGCCTGCGCGGGCGAGTTTGCCGCTGTTACAATATAGTAAGTAACTTCCGTTCCGTCAACAGATATCGTGGTGCTGTCGTCAATGTAATCGGTATATTCGTATTCGGCATACGGCGAAACATATCCGCAGTAAACGCTTTCAATATAACTCTTTGCGCCGTTCATGCAGTTTATCATTCCGGTGAACGTGTACGTCGCGCCCGTGCTTATGCCGCCCGTCGTGTAGCTTGTAAAGCCCGATTCGTCAGCCTGTGCAATTACGGAATTTATATAGCTGTCGGTTATATAGCTCAAAAATGTCTGCGAGCTGTTGTCGCTCGAAGGCAGCGAAACCTGCGTAACCTTTGCGTTCAGATCTTCATCCACATGCACTATAACCCAGGCCACAACCGTACCCGTGCCGTTGGGATATCCGCCCGCACCGGAAACGTACAAAAGGTAGTCGCCCTCGTGGTCGCCGCCGATGTCGTAAACCTGAGAAACTTCATACAGAGCGGTGGAGGCATAGTTTTCGTCTATCTCCGCAACTTCATACTCTACGTCCTCGCCGTAGAAAGCGGAAATCGTCCTGCTCAGTCTTTCCTCGTCCGAAACTTCCAACAGCGCATTGGCCAAGGTCAGCAAAACGCCGCAGACGAGCATGATCACAAGCAAAATGACAATACATTTAAATGCCGTGCTCTTAAAAAATTGCTTTGCACTCATTTATTTGCCCTCCTTCTGCTTTTTCTGTTTCACATACCCGAAAGGTCTGCGCACGATATATGTGTCGATGAGGGGAACTAAAAGATTGCATATAAGTATGACAAATGAAACCACTTCAATGCTTGTATAGAACCGCAAAAGCGCAGTCAGTACAGCCAAAAGCACGTAGTAGACTATCTGACCGTAAATGCCCTTCGGCGAAGTGACATAGTCCGTCGCCATGAATATCGCGCCGAACATAAGCCCGCCGGACAGAGCATAGTCAAGGATAAGCGAAATTTCAAATCCCGCACCCTCGGCGGTTGCCGCCAGGCACACCGAAAGGAATGAAGAAAGCACAATGTACAGCAGGGGCTGCCACCATTTAATTACCTTTCTTATAACAAGGTACAAGTAGCCTATAATCAGAGCCAGCTTGCATGTTTCGCCAATGCAGCCTGCAACGCCCGTGCCTAAGAACAGGTCTATCCACTCCATGTGTCCCGAGGCGTTTTCGCCGCCCAACAGCCAGCCCGAAAGATGAGTCGCTCCGGTAAACAGTTCGCTGTCAAGGCTTATCGGCTCAAAGTTGGCGGCAATATATGTCGTCATTGTAATGCTGAAACTTAAAAACATCATAACTCTTCCGGCCGCAGCAGGGTTAACAAGATTTCTTCCCGTGCCGCCAAAGAGCATTTTTACTATTACAATGGCAAAAATCGCACCTATCAGTATTTCGTACCAGTTTATGGTGGAAGGTACTATCAGCGCAAGAATCAGACCCGTAACAACTGATGTAAAATCAAATTGCTTCAGCCATTGCGTGCATATCTTTTTTGCGTTTGCACACTTGCGCTTAAATCCGCCGTTGTATATAAAGTAATATACAAATTCCGAGGCAACCGCCGCAAGTACTGAAGTTATAATCAGCACCAACGCCTGCCAGCCGAAGAACACTATTCCCGCGATGGTCGCGGGCACGAGTGCGATCAGTACGTCAAGCATTATGTGTTTTGTCGTTCTGCGCGGTTTAACGTGGGGAGGGGTAGAGATCACAATTGTATTATCCATATCTTTTCACCTCCTCATGACTTCTTCGCGCGCATTGCCGCTTTTGTCTTTCGTATCGCCTGAATGAGCGGCCGCTTTGCAGGGCAAACATACTCGCAGGCCCCGCATTCTATGCAGTAAGCTACGTTACCTAACTTTGCCGCCGCTTCAAAATCCTCTGCAGAGGAGTAGAACGCCGTCTGCATGGGCATCAGATGCATGGGGCATGCGTCGGCGCACTTGCCGCAGTTCAAACAGGGAGTGGGTTGCATACAATCGGCTTCTTCTGCCGACATTAACAGTACCGCATTGGTTGTCTTGTAAGTATATCTGTCGTAATTTGCCGCGGCAACGCCCGTCATCGGCCCGCCGAGAATTACTTTTTTGGGCAATACAGCTTCGCCGCCGCAGTAATCGACAATATCTTTTACGCTCGTCCCCACCTTGACCAAAAGGTTCTTCGGCTCCTTGACGGCCTTTCCGGAAACTGTCATAACCCGCTCATACAGCGGCTTGCCAAGCTCAATTGCTTCGCAAACGGCCAGCGCCGTGCCTACGTTGTGTACTATAACGCCAACATTCGCGGGCAGCTGACCCAAGCGCACCTTCCTGCCCGTGCAGGAATATATCAGATGCTTTTCGCTGCCCATGGGGTAACGCTTTGCAAGCGCAACCACTTCAATGTTGTCATATCTTTCAAACGCGGCTATGCAGTCAGGCTTATTCTTTTCAATGCCTATGATGATGCGCGTTACGCCTAACGCTCCGGAAATATACTTCGCACCGCGCACAATGTCGTCGGTCCTTTCAATCATCAGCCTGTGGTCGCAGGTCAGGTAAGGTTCACACTCCGCGCCGTTCAGAATAAGCGTGTCAACGGGGCATTTGGGCGCGTCCTTTACCGCCGCGGGGAAGCCCGCGCCGCCCATACCTACAATTCCTGCCTCGCCTATGCGCGCAACCGTCTGCTCGGCAGTCGGCTGATTGAGCGGCGGCAGATATTCTCTTTCTCCGCTCCCGTCCGAAGATATAACAATCATCGTCTCTTCCGCGCCTGCGGGTGAAAGCACAGTTACAATGTCCTTTACCTCGCCGGCAACGCTTGCAAATACATTGGACGATATCGCGCCGTCTGCCTTTGCAATAAGTTGTCCCTCTTTGACCTTCTGACCCTTTTCTACACATGGTATAGCAGGCTTCCCCGCCGATTGTCGTGTGGAAATATGCACTTCGGAAGGTTCGGGAAGTTTTTCTGTGGGGCGGCCGCATGTAAGCCCTTTTTCAGACCGCATACAAATTCCGCCGAACAGCCGTTTGCCTTTTACAGCTTTCAAAATTAACCTCCATAATTTTACCTCGGTTGCGCGTAAACGCCCCTCGGCTGTAGTTTAATCTTCACATTGTCCGCAGCTATGCGGCAATGCTTAAAACAATCTGTCGTCAATTGCCCGCGTTCTTTTGTCCTAAAGCTCTCTCATATACGGATAGCGGCACCTTTTTAAAGATAATCATGGTTGCCGCGCCGACAATCGCCCCTGAAAGTATTCCCGTCAGCGCAAGATAAGGCATGTACGAAAACACCAATGCCGTACCTGATACGGCCACAAAAACAAGATTCTGCACTATGTTGTGCGCTATTGCACCCACAATGCTTATCGCCATTATCGAAACTTTCGGGTAGACGGTATATAATAGCACTGCCGAAACAGCCATCGAAACCAGACCGCCCGTAAACGAATACATAAGTGCGGATATATTCCCCGCAAACATCGAGCCAAGCACAGTGCGCACGGCAACAACTGCAAATGCGTCTGCCGGCCCGTACAGTATCAGCGCCGCAAGCGAAAAGATATTTGCAAGCCCCATCTTTGCTCCGGGGAAGAACAGCGGGGGGAACAGATTCTCTATCAAAAAAGTTATCAGCCCCAGCGCCGCAAACAGCGCGTCGGCGGCTATTCGCTTTGTCGTCCTTTCGCCTTTTACCATACTACCTTAATTATATATTAAAACAAAAAAATAGTAAATAGAAAAATTAAGTTTTGCCCAAAAAATTTTACATATATCTCTCACAAAGACCTATTGACAAATAACTTGGGTTAATATATAATACATATCGTTAGTATTTTAAGGAGATTTTCGATAGTATGGACTACGAGTACACGAGAAAAAATTATTTCAAAGAGGCCGACGCAGATGAACTTAAGCAAATTTTTGACTATGCCGAAGGCTACAAAAACTTTCTCTTTACGTCCAAAACCGAACGCGGCGCCTGCGCAACGGCGGTAGAACTCTGCCGTCAGCACGGCTATAAACCCTATATGTTCGGCGACAGCGTAAAGCCCGGCGATAAACTGTACTTTGTCAACCGCGATAAGAACATATTCATTATCAAAATCGGCACAAACGACATTCAGAAATGCGGCATAAAAATCATGGCCGCCCATGTCGACAGTCCCCGCCTCGACTTAAAGCCCAATCCCCTCTACGAAGATTCGGGCGTCGCCTATTTAAAAACGCATTACTATGGCGGAATCAAAAAGTATCAATGGCCTACAATTCCCCTCGCTCTCGAAGGCGTAGTTGTCCTTCGCGGCGGCAAACGCGTCACCGTCAACGTCGGCGAGGAGGCTGACGACCCCATATTCTATATCACAGATTTACTTCCCCACCTCGCCCAGGAACAGAGCGAGCAAAAGCTTTCAAAGGCAATCTCCGGCGAAAGCCTTAACGCAATCGTCGGCGCCCTTCCCGACGGCAGCGAGGAAAAGGAGGGGGTAAAGGCGGCCGTTCTTAAGCTCCTTCACGATAAATACGGCCTGACCGAAATTGACTTCCAGACGTCTGAACTCTGCTTTGTCCCCGCAGGCAAACCGCGTGACGTCGGCTTCGACCGTGCTCTGATTTCGGCATACGGCCACGACGACAAAGTGTGTGCCTATCCCGAAATGACCGCACTGTTTGAAAGCGACGGCAAGGACACGATAATGGCAATCTTTGCCGATAAGGAGGAAACGGGCAGCGACGGCGTAACGGGTATGCAGTCGCGCGTCATCGCCGACCTCATAGACAGCGTCAGCCGCTCCCTCGGCGCCGACCCCATCCTCGTCCGCTACAATTCGAAGTGTATCTCTGCCGATGTATGCCCGGCTTTCGACCCTGAGTTTGCCTCTGTTTACGAAAAGAAAAATTCATCTTACGTCAACTGCGGCGCGGCGGTAACAAAGTACCACGGTGCGCGCGGCAAGGCGTCCACAAACGATGCGTCTGCTGAAATGCTCGGCTATGTGCGCGACGCTCTTGAAGATGACGGCGTCATCTATCAGACGGGTGAGCTTGGCAGAATCGACGTCGGCGGAGGCGGCACTGTGGCAAAGTTCATTGCAAACCTCGGCATAGATACGGTGGATATGGGCGTACCCGTACTCTCCATGCACGCCCCTTACGAAATTATTTCCAAGGCAGACCTCTATTCAATGCACAAGGCCATGCTCGCTTTCTGCAACAAACACAACTAATTGTATAATAAAAACGCGCGGCTGCCATACTGTCAGCCGCGCGTTTTCGTTATACAAAGAATCGGGCCGAGATATTGCTCTCGGCCCGATTTATTACAGTATAGTTAGAGGGGTAGGTGCTTCGGTAGGTATTTCAGCTGCCTGCGATGGCCTTTAAAATAATGCCGAAAACAAAGGTGGCAAACGCGCCTATAAATGCTAAACCAATCTTGTACATAACGTCGCGGGTGTGCTGTTTTTTCGCACGGCGAAAGTTCATGCCGCTCTTCTTAAGCGTTATCACATACATCTTTTCTCCCGCGCGGCTGGAAGATATCAAATCAAAATAGCCGTCGGTATGCAGGTTGCACAGCGCCTCGTCAATGCCCGCCGCATTGCATGTTTTATTTTTGGGAAGAACTGAAATTATCTCCGCCGCCGAAACAAGGCAGCCGTCCGTGCCGTCGCACAGGCTATATACTGCGCTCATCACATCGTTTTCAAATCTGGATAACATAAAAAATCAATCCCATAATTGCGCTCCCCAACACCCCGCCCGCAAACGCCGCGGCAAAAATCAGCGCCAGAATTTTTCTGCGCGCCATGCCCGTACCGGGCGCGGCGGGCGCGGCAGTTATCTCCTCAGACTCCTTGTAACTATTCAATCCCAATATGCAAAAGACGTTTCCCTTTGCATACTTCACGTCTATATATCCCTCGTTTACCAATTGTTTAAGCGCTGCCTCCAAAGCCTCGCGTATGCGTGACTCCTCAGGCAGAATATCCAACAGCTCGTCCTCATAAAATATCCCGTAGCCTTCGCGCGTGGAGGAATATATTTTGTTGCATAAAAGCCTGCACATTTCTTCCACAATATAAATTTTGGCAATTTTATTGCTGTATTATACCCTTTTCAGTCATTTTCTAATGCGTGTTTCTGATTTGAATTGTAAACAATCGACAAAAAGCAGACAGCGAAAAAACGCTGTCTGCTTTTGTATGCCGTATTTTGCGGCTATCAATTTTTCAAATCATCTCTGTGCGGGTCGGGGGCAACTATAATGTTGCTGTAATCGGTGTAAGTCACAAATCCCGAATTTGCCTTCGGCGGTTTTTTAACGTACTTCCTCATCGCGTAGTCAACGGTCACTTTGTCGCGCCCGCGCGCTTGCGAATAGTAAGCGCATATCTCCGCCGCTTTGGCGATAACTTCATCGGGAACGGCATTGCCGTTTGTCAGTATTCCCACATGGGAGGAGTGGTATCTGCTTGTATGCAGCCATATATCATCGGGAGCAAGTCTTTTAAGCAGCCTGTCGTTCTGTAAGTTGTTTCTGCCCGCCAGCACGCAGAATCCGTCAATCTCATATTCTCTCAGCGGCGCAGCCTCGTCAACCTTCTTTTTCTTTCCGCCCTTTTGCACGGTCGGCTTTATCAGCCCGTCGGCAATCAGCTCGTCGCGTATCTCACGCAGGTCGTCGATACATTCGGCGGCATATATGTGGGCGTCAATCGACATAAGATAGTCAAGCCGTTCCTCCGTTTCGGTTTTCTGAACGGCAAGTATTTCTGTCGTGCGCTTCATTTTGGCATACTTTTTATAATACTTTTGCGCGTTCTGTGCAGGTGTAAGCTGTCTGTCAAGTTCGATTTTGATTTTTTTAGGTTCTTCGCTGTAATAGTCGTCTGCCTCAAAACTTGTCATGCCGCGTTCAATGCGGTATATGTTGGCAGTAATCAGCTCGCCTTTCAGTTTAACGGCCTCTGCCGATTTACATTCCAGAAGTCTTGAATTTATTTGCTCCAACCGCTTTTCGGCTTTTTTAGTCGCCGAATGCAGCGCGCTTGTCAGCTTGCGTTTAGCGTCGTCAAAGGTCTTTTGCACATATACATAGTCATAATATTCTTGCTGCGCCAGAAGCAAATTGTCCGTCCGCCTGCAATTTTTCAGCGTCGTTCTCACTTTAAAATCGCTCGGTCTGCCGCACTCGTCGTAGACTATGCAGGGCGCAATGTCTTCGCTGTTTACATATTCGTACACCTGCCCCGCCGTCACGTCCCCACTGAACTCCGCGCACATTTCAACGGCGGTGGAGTATGCTATGCCCTCCACATTGGCGCATATAAACTTCTCGTCGTGCGCGCCTCCGCCGAAAGCATTTTCAAGCGCTGCCATGTCCGTCGGGTCGGCCTTTCCCTGCGGGGGCGGCAGAGTATATCTCGCACCCGAAAACAGCACGCGCTTAGCGTTTTCTTCCAAAGTCGTCTGCTTCAGCGCGCCAATAATAATTCCATTTTCCACAAGCACTAAGTTGGAGTACTTGCCCATTATCTCGCAGTAAAGGGTCTTATGGGTCTGGTTGAATTCTGAAAAGCAGTCCAGCTCTATTGCAATCACCCTCTCAAAAGCTATCTGCCTTAAATCGGTTATCAGCGCGTTCTGCAAATGCTTTCTCAAAAGCATGCAAAAATTAGGGGCAACTTGCGGATTCGATTTTTCCGCTTTGGCAAGGCTGATTCTGTTATTTTTTGCCGAAGTTGAAATTTCAAGTTTAACCGAGCCGTTAGGTGTGTATATAATTAAAGATAGCTCATCTTTTTCGGGCATATTTATTTTGGATATCTTTCCGTTTACAAGCACGTTTTTCAGTTCCGCAGCTATGTGCCGCAACGTAAATGCGTCCTGTGGCATAATCTGACCTCTCTGAATTTCTTTTCAATAGTATATTACAAATTTTTTTAATTGTAAATTAGTTAAAGCGTCCTTAAAACGCTTTTCAAAATAATCGTCTTGTGTTAAAATGCTAAGGTAAGAAAATATAATTTACCAATAATTTAGGAGAATAAAAATGAAGTACACATCCACGGCGGGCGAAAAAAGTACCGTAAAACTTACCATCGACTTTTCAAAGGAGGAGTGGGACGGAGCCATTGCCGAAGCCTACAAAAAAACTCGCGCAAAATTTACCGTTCCCGGATTCAGAAAGGGTAAAGCTCCCAAGAATGTCGTAGAAAATTATTACGGTAAGGCCGTATTCTTCGATGAAGCATTCAACGTACTTTATTCCAGACACTATCCTGAAATACTCGAAAAGGAGAGGGAGAACTTCACCGCAGTCGGTGAACCCGAACTTTCTGTAGACGACCTGTCGGACGAAAAAGTCACTCTCACTGCCGTCGTTCCCGTAAAGCCCGATGTCAAGATAGCCGCATATAAGGGCCTCGATATCAAAAAATATGAATATTCCGTTTCGGATGCAGATGTGGAAAAGGAAGTTAATAAAATTCTCGACCGCGAGGCAAAAACTGTTGACATTACCGACCGCGCCTGCGCCGACGGCGACACCGTAAATATTGACTTCTCAGGCTCTGTCGACGGCGAAAAATTCCCCGGCGGCACGGCTGAAGGTTACGACCTCGTGCTCGGCTCAGGCTCTTTTATCCCCGGCTTTGAATCGCAGGTTGTCGGCATGAATATCGGCGAGGATAAGGACATAACCGTCAGATTCCCCGCAGACTATCAGGCAGAAAATCTCCGCGATAAGGACGCTGTCTTTGCCATTCGCCTCAACGCCATAAAGGGCAAGGAACTTCCCGAACTTACGGATGAATATGTTAAAAAGCATACCGGCAGCGAAACCATCGCCGACTACACCGCAAAGGTAAAGGAACGTCTTGAAAAGCAGGCCGAAAGCCGCGGCAGGGACGAAACCGAAAATTCCATAGTGGAAGCCATCAGCAAAACGGCGGAATGTGAAATTCCCCAGGCCATGATTGAAAGCGAAATCGACAGAATGGTTCAGGATTTCTCCTACCGCCTTATGTATCAGGGACTCAAGCTTGAGGACTATATCAAATACATGGGTCAGACGATGGAGCAGTTCAGGGCTCAGTTTGCAGAGCAGGCGCATACAAGAGTTCTCTCCCAGCTTGTCATAGAAAAAATTGTAAGAGAAGAAAAGATCTCTGCCACCCCCGAAGAAATCGACGCAAAGATTGCAGAGCAGGCAGCAAGCGTCGGCAAGACGGCAGAAGAATACAAAAAGAATATCGATCCTCGTCAGCAGGAATATATAACCAACGATATCGTTATAACAAAACTCTTCAGCTTCCTTGAAGAAAACAACAATATGACCAAGTAACTAAAAGCCGACTTCGGCTGATGCGGGGCGGCTTACTTCAATAAGTCCGCCCCGTTGCCATAGTGTGTTGCAGGCATAGCCGCCTACGCTTGCGTAATTAAAATAATAACCAATAAAAGGAGTAAAAAAATCTTATGTTTAACGAAAAATCTGCGCTTGTTCCCTATATTGTCGAACAGACTTCTCGCGGCGAACGCTCTTATGACATCTACTCAAGACTCTTGGAGGACAGAATAATCTTCCTCAGCGGCGAAATAAATGATGCTACGGCAAACACCATTGTCGCTCAGCTCATCTATCTTGAAGCAAAGGACCCTTCAAAGGATATATCCCTCTACATCAACAGCCCCGGCGGTTCTGTATCGGCCGGCCTCGCCATCTACGATACCATGAACTACGTCAAGTGCGATGTGTCCACCATCTGCATAGGCTTGGCGGCGTCCATGGGCGCTCTCCTTCTCTCCAGCGGAGCAAGGGGCAAAAGGTATGCTCTCTCCAACAGCGAAATTATGATTCACCAGCCCCTCGGCGGCACTCAGGGTCAGGCCAGCGACATTAAGATTGCCGCCGAACATATCTTAAAGATCAAGCACAGGCTTACCCAAATACTCGCCGAAAATTCCGGCAAGCCGTTCGAAGCTATCGAAGCGGATACCGACAGGGATAATTTCCTCTCTGCTCAGGAGGCTTTGGAATACGGACTTATCGATAAAGTGTTTTATAAAAGATAATTTAGGGTAAAATATAATTGAGGAGTAATTGTATAACCTTAAAAAAACCAATGGGGCAGTCTGCCCTTTTACGGAGTAAAAATGAAAGATCAAACAAAATACTGTTCTTTCTGCGGTAAGCCTGAAGACCTTGTTCAACGGCTCATATCGGGTCAGAACGGAGCATATATCTGCAACGAATGTGTGGAAATATGCCGGGATATGATTAAAGATACGCAAAGCCAGGAAACTGACCCCGTACCTTTAAAAAAACCCGCAGAAATCAAGGCCGAACTTGACAAATATATTGTCGGCCAGGATGAGGCAAAAAGAGTCTTATCGGTCGCCGTATATAACCATTACAAGCGAATAAATAATCTCGGCAAAAAGGAAGAGGACGATTTATCCGATGTCGAAATAGAGAAGAGCAACATTCTCCTTCTCGGCCCGACAGGTTGCGGCAAAACTCTCCTTGCCCGTACTTTGGCAAAAATTCTCAACGTTCCCTTTGCCACAACCGATGCAACCACTCTCACTGAGGCGGGTTATGTCGGCGAAGATGTCGAAAATATTTTGCTTAAACTCATTCAGAATGCCGACTACGACATCGCCAGGGCTCAGCGCGGTATAATTTATATCGACGAAATAGATAAAATTGCCCGCAAAGGCGAAAATGTTTCCATCACGCGCGATGTTTCGGGCGAAGGTGTTCAGCAAGCTCTTTTAAAGATAATCGAAAGTACCGTCGCCAACGTCCCTCCTCAGGGCGGCAGAAAGCATCCCCAACAGGAATGTCTGAGAATAGACACTACAAATATATTGTTTATATGCGGCGGAGCTTTCGTCGGGCTCGATAAAATAGTCCGCGCCCGCAAGGATACCTCAACTCTCGGCTTCGGCGGCCAGGTCAAGAACGACGAGGGCGAAGGCGTCTATGAAATGCTTGCCGACGTCAAACCTCAGGATCTTACAAAATTTGGACTCATTCCCGAATTTGTCGGGCGCGTTCCAATCGTTGTAGCCCTTCATCCCCTCGATGAAAACGCGCTTGTCAACATTCTCACTCAGCCCAAAAACGCCATCATCAAACAATATCAGAAGCTTATCGCCCTTGACGGCGTCAAGCTCACGGTGGAAGACGGCGCCGTCCGCGAAATTGCAAATACCGCAATCAAGCTCAAGACGGGCGCAAGAGGTCTGAGGACTATAATCGAAAGTTTTATGACGTCTGTCATGTACAAGATTCCTTCCGAACACAATATCGAGGAAGTAATAGTCACGCGTGACTGCATAACAGACAAGGCCGAACCTGTTATCATCTACAAAAAATCGGCGTAAACACAGGCGTTTGTTGTGCGCCGCAATCAATTTGACTGCAGGATATCTTCGGTGTAAAGGTGCAAATGAAAGGGGAAAGGTGCATAGCGGCTTTCCCCTTGATTTTTATTTAAGTCCGCGCCGTTCTTTGCGCGGCATATAGGTAATTCAAATGGCAAATGAAAGATTACAACTTCCCCTTGTCGCCCTTCGCGACAGAGTGGTGTTCCCCAATATTTCTGCCGGCTTCGACGCCGGCCGTTCGGCCACGCTGTATGCAATTAAAGCAGCTACAGAAAATGACCGTACCGTATTCATCTGCGCACAGATAGACGGTTCAAAAACGGATATCGCCGCAGAAGACTTGTACGACGTCGGCACTGTCGCTCGCATCGAACGCGTTGCGCCCATCTCAGGCGAAAGGTTGCGCATAACCTGTCGCGGCCTTTATCGTGCGCGCGTACTTTCCGTGTATGAGCAGGACGGCAGCCTGTTTGCAACTATCGAAAAAATGCCCGTTGAACGCACAGACCCCGTATTCGAGGAGGCATATTTCCGCACGGCAAAGGGCATACTTCATGACATCTCTCAGTCAGACGCGCGTTTTTCCAAGGATGCTGTCGCACGTCTTGACTCGTGTTCCGATCCGGAGCTGTTTATTTGGCTGGCGCTCGACGGTCTCCAGCTCAAGTGTGAAATTCAGCAATCAATCTATTCGCGCCTAAGACTTGTCGATATGTTCTCCGACCTCGATAAACATCTCAATTCCGAGCTGGAAATCGCTCGTTTGGAACGGAAAATTCAAAGCGCCGTTCGCCAGAATATTGAAAAGAATCAAAAGGAGTATTACCTCCGCGAACAGCTGAAGGCCATCCATACCGAGCTCGGCGACGACGAAGACGAAAAGTCGCAGCTTGAAGAAAAAATAAAGTCAAAGCACATGCCGGCAGAAGTGGAGCAAAAAGCGCTTAAAGAACTTTCCCGCATGGCGCGTATGCAGCCCACGTCGCCCGACTACAATGTCCTCAGGACATATATCGACTGGTTGCTTGACCTTGAGTGGGAAAACGCCACGGAAGACACCCCCGAACTCGCCGACGCAGTCAAGATATTGGAGGAGGATCATTACGGCCTAAAAAAAATCAAGGAGCGCATAACCGAATATCTTGCCGTGCTTAAACTCACCAATTCGCTCAATGCTCCCGTGTTGTGCTTCGTTGGCCCTCCGGGCGTCGGCAAGACCTCAATAGCAACGTCGGTTGCGCGTGCGCTCGGCCGCAAGTTCGTGCGCATGTCTTTGGGCGGCGTAAAGGATGAATCTGAAATCCGCGGTCACCGCAAAACCTATGTCGGCGCCATGCCGGGGCGTATCATCACCGCACTCAAAAATACCGGGTCTGTCAACCCTGTATTCTTGCTCGACGAAATTGACAAACTCTCGTCGGACTCCTTCAGGGGCGATCCCGCAAGCGCACTTCTCGAAGTGCTGGATCCCGCGCAGAATTCCACCTTCCGCGACAGATATCTTGAGGTTCCTTATGACCTTTCCAAGGTGCTGTTCATAACTACCGCAAACTCAGTCGATACCATTCCCCAGCCTTTGCTCGACCGAATGGAACTGATAAGCCTTGAAGGCTACACGCAGGAGGAGAAGAGGGAGATCGCCAAACGCTATCTCATTCCCAAGCGCGTTAAGGCCAACGGCCTGCATGACAGCGACATTGTGTTCAGCACAGACGCCATAGATGAAATAATTGACGGCTACACCCGTGAAGCGGGCGTGCGCGACCTTGAACGCCGTATCGACGCAGTCTGCCGCAAAGCTGCCGTCGCCAAGGCAGGCGGCAGAAAGCGCAAGTTGCGTATTTCAGGCAAGGATATAAACGGCTACCTCGGCGCCCGCCGCTATGAACGCGACGGCATGCTCGACAGCGACCAGGTCGGGGCTGCAACAGGGCTTGCATGGACGGCTGTGGGCGGTACAACGCTCACTATCGAAGTATCTGCAATGCAGGGCAAGGGCGACGTTCTCCTGACGGGTAAACTCGGCGACGTCATGAAGGAGAGCGCGCGTGCGGCAATCAGCTATATCCGTTCCAATTCCGACGAATACGGCATTGACCCCGAAGCCTTTGAAACTACCGATATTCATATCCATGTTCCTGAAGGCGCCACCCCTAAAGACGGGCCGAGTGCAGGCATAACAATGGCAACGGCCATTCTTTCGGCGTTCACGCATAAGCCCGTAAAGCGTTCCATTGCAATGACGGGTGAAATAACTTTGCGCGGCAAAGTGTTGCCTATCGGCGGGTTAAAGGAAAAGGCTCTTGCGGCCTACCGCATAGGTATTCACGATGTAATTATTCCAAAAGATAACCAAAAGGATTTGGAAGAAATTCCTCAGTCCATAAAGGATAATGTCAATTTTATCCCGGTATCGGATGTCGACGCCGTATTCAAAACGGCAATAGTAAACTTATGAAGATAACCAGGGCCGAATTTATTACAAGCGCGGCGGGGCGCGATCAGTTCCTCGCCGCAGAAAAACCTATAATTGCTGTTTGCGGCCGCTCAAACGTCGGCAAAAGCAGTTTTATCAACATGCTTGCAAACAACAAAAAACTTGCCCGCGTTTCGCAGCAGCCCGGCCGTACAAGACTTGTCAACTATTTTGATTTCGGCTCTTTTATACTCGCCGATTTGCCGGGTTACGGTTATGCCCGCGTCAGCAAGCAGGAAAAGGCCAGGTGGGCTAAGATGTTGGACGATTTTTTTGCTGCAAAGCAGAATATATCCCACGTCTTTACCCTTTGCGATATACGTCACGACCCGACCGCTGATGACAAAAGTATGGTCGAATATCTTTATTATAATTTAATTCCCTTTACCGTAGTTGCAACAAAGTCCGATAAACTGTCGCGCGCACAGGTCGACAGATCGGTCACCAATATTGCTGCAACATACAAGTGCGGCAGAGGGAACATACTTGCCGTATCCTCGCTCACCCGTCAAGGGCTGAACGAGGTTTTGGCCGTTATAGAAGGCGTACTTTCCCGTGTGCAAAATACACAGAATGGGTCGGAAGATGAAGAAGAGGATATATAAGTTAATTGCACTGTTTTCTTGTGCGACATTTTTTTGCGTTTCAATATCCGCCTGTCGGACTCAGCTTGCGGTAGGCAACAATTATGATAACCAGTCAGGCGTTTCCTCCGACGGTTCGGGTCAGACCTCTCAGGGAGGTGACTCCGATTCGTCAGATATTGACGATTCAAACGAATCTCAGACAGACGCCGACCAGACTCCCGACGATGCCGACTCGGATGACTCTCAAACAGGCTCTGACCAGACTCCCGACGATGACGGCTCGGACAGCTCTCAAACAGGCGCCGACCAAACGCCTGAAGATGATGACTCAAACGAATCTCAAACAGGCGCCGACCAAACTCCCGACGATGACGGCTCGGATGACTCTCAAACAGGCGCCGACCAAACGCCTGAAGATGATGACTCAAACGAATCTCAAACAGGTGCTGACCAGACTCCCGACGATGCCGACTCGGACAGCTCTCAAACAGGCGCCGACCAGACTCCCGACGATGCCGACTCGGACAGCTCTCAAACAGACTCCGACCAAACTCCTGACGATGACGTCTCGGATGGCTCTCAAACAGACTCCGACCAATTTCCTGAGGATGACGGCTCGGACGGTTCTCAAACGGACGATAACCCGTCCTCCGACGAATCTCCCGAAGAAGAGCAGCCCTCCGAAAGTCCGTCAATGTTTATAGAGTATGACTTTTCATCCTGTACACAGTCATCGGTAGAAGCCCAAACTTCGCTTGCCGAAGGAATAATCGTTTCGGGCTCGTCGCTGGAAATATGTGATTATCCGAACAGCGTCTATTCAAAGTACGCTCAGCTCGATACTCTTACATCTATCGTCATCAATGCGCGGGCAAGCTGCACGCTCACTCTTGTGGTTGTTAACCTCGGCGTGTTTGATAAAATTCTTAAACTCGGCAGCTACGAATATACGATAACAAGCCCTGAAAATATTTACGGCTCCAGGTACGAATATGTGGAACTTACTGTGCACCTTTCCATGGGTCAATATGTTTTGTCCGCGCCCGAAGGCAATATAGGCCTTCTTTATCTGTCCATTGCATATCAATAAATTCTATAAATGAATATGCGTTCAACGGCATATATGTGCGGCCGTATGAAGATATTAACCATTAACAGAAATAATTTCTCATTCATGCGGTGCGTGCCTGCATAATTTGTATTGACATTTTTATAAAGATAGGATATGCTAATGAAGAATTTCACTCAGGATATTTTGTTTAAAAATGTTATTCAAAAGTTTCAGGGCAAATTTCACTCCCTATGTCTTTGCTATGTTTGCTGTAATCGGCGGATTTCTCGAAGCGTTTACTTTCGTTCTTCACGGCGGAGTATTCTGCAATGCGCAGACGGGCAACGTCGTCATGCTTGTCATCAGGATAGTGGAAGGTGATTTCGCTTCAGGACTACGCTATCTCTATTCTATAATTGCATACATAATCGGCATTATAATTTCCACAGTCATTCCGCATTACCTTAAAAAGTTTAACTTTCCCATGGCGGTTACCGTGCTTGAAATTATTGTGCTTGCCGCAATAGCGTTCATTCCGTCAACGGCCTCCGATTGGTTTATATATGTCACCGTTGCATTTATATGTTCGGTGCAGTATAATACTTTCACTAAACTCAACGGCGTCCCATTGGCAACGACATTTTGCACTAATAATATTCGGCAGGTTGTAATTCATTTTTATAACGGCGCAACGCAAAAAAGCAGGGAAGAATATCTCAAAAGCGCAACTTATGTCTTTATAATCATCTGCTTTGCCGCGGGCGCAGCTATCGGCGTGTTTGCCGCCAATGCCATCGGTAACTACTGTATCCTGATATGTTCCGCGCTCCTGATCCCCGTCCTTGCGCTGTTTGTTGTCGATGTCTGCAAATCATCCCGCAGCTTAAAATCGTCGGATGATTCGCCTGTCGATGCTCACTAACCTAGGGTCTTAAGACCTTTAAATATAGCAACGGTGTATTCCCGTTGCCTATTTTCGCCACATGCTGCGGCACCAACTCTTTTTTCCGCAGTGCGGGCATTTCAGCTTTCGTCTTGTCATGGTGTGTATACCCGCTAAATATGCCCGTGGTGTCGGCGCAAATTTTGTGCCGCACTCCGGGCATTCATAAATTTCACTGCTTATGCTAAGAACGGTTATTAAAGCTATATTTGCAATTATGGTGAGTGTAGCGCATACGGCAATGACTATGCGCAACCATACTTCAATATCTGCATATCCTGCGCACATGATAAGCCCGAGTGCAGAAATAAGGGTGAGTATAAACGAAATAACCCCAACAATAATTTTTGTTTTAGTACTGCACTTATCTTTAAGGAGAAAGGCAAAATTTTCTTCGGCGTGTTCAATATATTGCTTTTCATTCAGCCGCTCGCCCGAAAGCAATTCATTCACGCTTATTCCAAGTTCTTTCGAAAGCGGCAGCATCAATGCTGCATCAGGCAGTCCGTTGCCCGTTTCCCATTTCGAAACTGTCTTTTCAGAGATATTCAGCCTTTCGGCGAGTTCCCTCTGAGTCAGCCCGCGTTCCTTTCGCATGGCTTTAATAAATTGCCCCGTCATTGTCTGGTTCATAAAATTACCTCCGTTTTTGCTTATTATAGCGTATAATGCCGCACTTTGTAAACCCACGCTCCGTAGAGTTCTTAGTTTATTGCCGGATCTGCCTGATCGGCGGTCTGATATTACCGTGCGGGGATTTCCTGCACGGTAATATATATGCGTTGTGAGATTAAGTCAGGTCATTGACGATTCATTAAATACGCGTACCGCAAAAATAGTGCGCCTCCGTGTTCGGGGGCGCACTCAATATCAGTGTGTCAAGTCATTTGTATTGTTGTGAACGGGAGCGGCGACTTCTGCAACTTCGCCTGCGGTATCTTCCTTGCACACGTCGGCAAGCGTAACGCTTTTAAGGTAGTTCAAAATAACGTCGTAATACTCCTGCCATATATGCAGCGTTTTGCAGTTATTATGCCTCTGGCAGTTTTCTATGTCCTTTTTTAGGCACATCACTGGCGCAAGTTCTTCGCCTGCGGCAATCATAATATCTGCTACCGTAATTTTGTCGGGTGCCGCGGCAAGTTTAAACCCGCCGCCGTTCATGCCCCTTTTGCTTATCACAAGCTTTGCTTTGGAAAGGTTAGCCATAATATTTTCAAGATAGCTTTCAGAAATCCCTTGCCCTTCGGCTACATCTCTCAGCGGAATAAATCCTTTGTCTGCATGTTCGGCAAGATCTGCCATGGCGCGTAGTGCGTAACGTCCTTTTGTTGAAATCATGTTTTTCATATCCTTAATAAAATTTATAAATATTCTGTATCCTGATCTACCAAATACTCATAGTAAATTATAGCACTTATCGTTGAAAAATACAACAAAAAAGGTGTCAATTATAAAATTTTTCAAAAAACTTTCGCTTCTCCTCCCCGCGCATACCTTGTTTCCGCCTTGACCGCGATAACTCTTATCGGAATGATCTACTGTGTTGCTTGCGGCATATATGTGGGTCTATCGCATTTTTAATAATTTCCACTACAAAAGCCGCAACTGTCCCTGGCGACGAAGATCCCGATTCCGTCAAGAAGAATATTTCGGGCGGCGAACAGCCGAACAAATCTTTCAGTGCTTTTCCTATAAAAACAAAAATCCCATATATCGTAACATGTCGCTAAACATGTACAATATATGGGATATATGGAGCTACTGGCCGGACTCGAACCGGCGACCTGCTGATTACGAATCAGCTGCTCTACCAACTGAGCCACAGTAGCAATTACAGAAGCGTATATAATTATAAATGATAATTTTCATTTACGCAAGCGTTTTTAAATGTTAATGGAAAAATTATTGCACGAATTTACTCAAATCATAACGGGTCATTGCTCTCCGTAATATATATTATGAACAGCAAGGTCAGAATGGGTGCAGTCGCCGTAATTCTTGCAATAATTATGATAATTGCGGCTTCAATCATCGCGGCGGCGCCGTCGTGCAACAGCTCAATTCAATTTTCCGTCAATTATTATTTTGTGTGTTACAAAAGTACGGACGACGCCTATTCGGCCGGCTCAATCTCTTCATCCGTCCAAAGTTATGGCGGCGCAGGCTATATAATCAGACTCGGCGGCGAATATTATGTCACGGTAGCCTGCTATTATAGCGTGGAGGATGCGCAGTCGGTGTGTAATTCGCTCTACAATGCGGGGCTTTCCTGTCAGGTGGTCGAAGCTTCTGTGCAAAGCTATGATATCCCGCACGCACTCTCCGCTGATAGGGAGAGTATAGTCGGCTCAATAAATTCGCTCAATCAGCTCGGAACAATACTCTACGAAGCTGCCAACGCCGTAGACAGCGGCCTTATGAACAACACGGCTGCCAGAGGAGTGCTAACCGATGTCCGTTCAACACTCAACGGCCTCTCTGCCGCCAATGCAGACAATGCGTTGTATGATGAAATAGAGTACATAATTGCCCTCGTGGATAATATAAACGGAGGTTATATCTACGCCCGCGAATTGCGTGCGCTGCAAATTGCCGTGTGCGATTGCATACTCAATGTCAGTTTCAATTAAAAACTGTACAACGCTATAAGTTAGTGTTATAATAATTGTATGAACTATACATTGATTACGGGCGCAACGGGATATCTCGGCAGGGCTTTTACAATTCAATGTCTTGCCCGCGGTGAAAATCTCTATCTTACGGGCAGGAGTGCAGAAAGGCTTTCTGCGCTCAGAACCGAACTTGTAGGGCAGTGTCCCAACGCTAAAATTGAAATTTTTCCCTGTGACCTTTCCGTGCAAGCTTCCCGCGCGGCTCTCTTTGCCGACGCGTCGCGCTTTAAATTTTCCCGCCTTATAAACGTTGCGGGAGCGGACATTCAGAAGCCGTTCTGTGAATATGACGAGGCTAAACTTACCTTTCAGGTGCGTTCAAATTTTGAGGGCGCCCTTTCAATGTGTCTGTTTTGCCTCAACCAAATGGCAGAAAGTTTGCATATAATCAACATATCGTCAATATGCGGCGAATATGTCATGCCCTATTTTGCGGTGTACAGCGCGGCAAAGGGGGCGCTTACGGCATTTTCGCTTGCCCTTTCAAAGGAATTAAAAAACTCGGCAGTCAAGGTAACGGCGGTATTGCCGGGTGCAATACACACCCGCCCGGATATCGAGGAATATATAAAAGCGCAGGGCGCGTGGGGCGCAATTGCGGCAAAATCTCCGGAGTATGTCGCCGCAAAGAGCCTTGCCGCAAGCGACAGGGGCAGGGCCAAACTGATTGTGGGCGGCGCCAACAAATTTTTATACTATGCGTCAAAGGCGGTGCCGCGGGCAATACTTATCAGGTTGAATGCAAAAATGCGCAAACATACGCGCAAGGATGCCTTTTAATCAGGTTTAAAGTTTGACTGCGACGTTCCGTTGTGATAAAATGGTTGCAGACTATACGGAGAAGAATTATGAGCAAGGCAGACAAGATTTTTATAGAAAACATGCAGGATATAATGAATAACGGGGTATGGGATACCGATCTCCCCGTGCGGCCGCGCTGGAGCGATGGTTCCCCGGCGCATACGGTCAAAAAATTCGGCATAGTCAACAGATATGACTTGCAGGAGGAGTTTCCCATTCTCACCATCCGCCGCACGGCAATAAAATCTGCCATAGACGAATTGTTGTGGATTTGGCAGAAAAAATCTAACAACGTTCACGATCTGAACTCTAAGATCTGGGACCAATGGGCGGATGAAAACGGCTCTATAGGCAAGGCTTACGGCTATCAGATGGGCGTCAAACATCATTATAAGGAGGGCGATTTCGACCAGGTCGACAGGGTGCTCTACGACCTCAGGCATAATCCCTCAAGCCGCCGTATAATGACAAATATCTATACTTTTGCCGACCTTCACGAAATGAATTTATATCCGTGCGCATACTCCATGACCTTCAATGTATCAGGCGATACGCTCAATGCTATACTCAATCAACGTTCGAATGATATGCTCACGGCAAACAATTGGAATGTCGCGCAGTATGCCGTTCTCGTCATAATGATGGCGCAGGTCAGCGGTCTGAAAGCGGGTCAGCTCGTACATGTAATAGCCGACGCTCATATATATGACAGGCATATTCCTATTGTCAGGGAGATAATCGAACAGCCTCAATATCCTGCCCCTAAACTCATAGTCGACCCGGATATCAAAAATTTTTATGACTTTACGGTCGACAGCTTCAAACTTGAAAATTATCAATGCAATAAGACTAAATACAATATCCCCGTTGCGGAGTAAGTTATGAAAGCAATAGTTCACGTCGATATAAATTGGGGAATAGGCAGGGGCAACGCTCTTATGTTCCGTCTGCCTGCCGATATGAAGTTTTTCAAGGAAGTCACTGTCGGAAATACCGTTGTAATGGGTGCCAACACATTGCGGTCCCTGCCGGGCGGCAGACCATTAAAGGACAGGCGCAATATCGTTCTTTCAACATCTCTGCCCGATCGCGACGACTGCACGGTTGTTCGCAGCATGGAGGAGCTGTTTTCGGCAATAGAGCAGGCCGACGGCGAGGTGTATGTAATAGGCGGTGCGGCAATCTACAGAATGTTGTTGCCCTATTGTTCCGAAGCGCTCGTCACCAAGGTTGCGGCGGACGGTAATGCCGACGCGTTCTTTCCCGACCTGGATAAGGACGAATCCTTTTATCTCTGCAACGAAGGGGATGAGATGGAAACAAACGGATTTAAAATAAAGTTCTGCACGTATGTGAACAGATATGTCAGACCTATGAAATAGAATATTGATTGTGCCGTTGGATATCGCTTCCGGCGGCATATTTTTATCTGAACGTTATTCTTATGTTTCGGCATAAACTGCAATATAAAATCTTTTACGGGAGATAAAGTATTGCAATACATTACCTTTCTATCGGGCTGGCAGCAGGCGTTGCTTGCCTGTGTATTCACTTGGGCCATGACGGCCGCAGGCGCGTCGCTCGTATTCTTTTTTAAAAAGGTCAGCCCGTCGGCATTCAGTTTTATGATGTCCGGTGCATCGGGAATAATGATTGCCTCAGCATTCTTTTCGCTGCTGTTGCCTGCATTGGAAAGCGGAGGTGAATTTTCTTATATAATATTGACTTCAGGATTTATCGCCGGCGGATTTCTTATCATCCTGACCGACATCGTCGTGGATAAACTTAATGTTTTTTCGGATAAGAGCGCCCGCTCTTGCGCAGTTACATGCGCGGCGGTTACAATTCATAATATTCCCGAAGGAATGGCTGTCGGCGTGGCTTTCGCCGCAACAAGCGGCGGTTCTTCCGCTCTTGTATCGGCGGTCATGCTGGCATTCGGCATAGGCGTACAAAATTTTCCTGAAGGCATGTGCGTCGCGTTCCCCCTGCGTGCAGGAGGCTGTTCGCGCTTTAAAAGTTTTTTCATTGGTCAGCTCTCAGGCGCTGTGGAAATTGTTGCAGGGGTCACAGGCGCTATCGCAGTCACTTTTATTTCAGGCATATTGCCTTTCGCTTTGTCGTTTTCGGCGGGCGCCATGCTCGCGGTCGTCTGTTCGGAACTCATTCCGCAAAGTTTTGAAAGCGGCAAAATAAAGGCTACGCTGGGGGTGATTGCCGGGTTCGCGCTGATGATGATACTTGATATAGCCTTCGGTTGAATATTTTTAAGATGCAGCGGCCAAAATATTGATATGAAAAAGGAAGTGGATTTATCCCGCCGCGACGAGCGCGAAACTTTAATTAAACCACAAAAGAACGGTGACTGTAAATGACGGGCAGGCAAAGGGAAAATTACAATCGCAACTACCTCGCCTATGTGAAGGCGCACGAGCCAAAGACAAAGCACTTTAAAAACTGTGCTGCGGCATTCGGCGTCGGCGGACTGATCTGTACTATAGGTCAGTTTCTGCGTTATATGCTTGAATTGGCAGGCCTTACGGGCGATGTCCTCGCGGGCAGCGTTTCCATAATTTTAATATTCTTAGGCTGTCTGCTGACAGGTTTGGGCGTTTATGACCGCATAGGCCGTTATGCCGGGGCGGGCTCCATCGTGCCTATTACGGGATTTGCAAATTCCGTGGCGTCGCCTGCAATAGAATTTAAAACGGAAGGCTGGATATACGGCATGGCCGCAAAAATGTTCACGGTGGCGGGGGCGATAATTGTTTTCGGCGTATTTTCGGGTGCGGTCGTCGGATTGATATATTATTTTGTGTAGTTAGCAATATCTAACACAATATATTGTATACTGTTAATTTTTTTCATTCAATATTTTGTAAAAAGGTATTGACAAGCGTATTATAAAATGATAGAATATAGACACATTGATAGACTCTTGGCGCAACTGACGATTCGTGCGGATTTACTGCAGGGGAGCGCATAAGGGTGTTTGAGTGTCGTTCGTCTGGGCAAATTTATCATAATGGTGGTAATTTGCCCTTTTTTGTTGGAGGTTGTATGACGGGTAGAATACATTCTTTTGAATCGTTTGGCACTGTCGACGGCCCGGGAATACGCTTCGTCGTCTTTTTACAGGGCTGTCCCATGCGTTGTCTGTATTGTCACAATCCGGATACATGGGAGTTGTACGGCGGAACGGAATACACTGCCGAAGATGTCGCCTTCAAAGCTCTCAGATATAAAAATTACTTTGCCGGCGGTGGCGGCGTAACTGTTACGGGCGGGGAACCGTTGTTGCAGATACCGTTTGTTTCTCAGTTTTTTTATATAATGAAATCTTCGGGCGTGCATACTGCGCTCGATACTTCTGGAATAGTATATAACCCCGCCGCTCCAAACGCCATGGATGAGCTTTTATCCTTAACCGACCTTGTTCTGTTGGACATAAAGCATATAGACGACTATCAACACAAACGGCTTACGGGGTATTCAAACAGTAATATTCTCGCGTTTGCGCGTCATTTATCTGAACTGAATAAACCTGTTTGGATACGCCATGTCCTCGTTCCCGGCATTACGGATGACGACGGCTATTTGCGGCGGCTCAAACAATTCATCAATACCCTCGGCAATGTGCAAAAAGTAGAGGTGCTTCCTTACCATACAATGGGGGAAGTCAAGTATGAAAAAATGGGCATAGGCTACCCGCTGAGAGGTATAAAACCGCCTTCGCCCGAAAGAATAAAGAATGCAAAGGAAATATTGAAATTACAATGATTAAACTTATTGAAATCAGCGGCGATTCCTGTGCCGGTTGCCATGCTCTTTTGCCGAACGTGAACGCTGTTGCCGCGCAGAACGGCATAGTTGCCGAGCGCGTAGATATTGAAACCTGCCCCGACGTAATAGAAAAGTACAACATCGACCGTATTCCCTCTGTAATTTTGGCCGATGGCGACATCGTTATAGCGAAGTGTTCGGGGTATCAGCCTGAAGAGATTCTGGCTCTTTGGGTAGAGGCCAAATTGGATGAATATAAAGGTCAATGCGCCGGATAAATTTTTGGCTGGACTTTAATAACAAATTATTGAAATTTAAATAATTTTTGCGGTTTCCGCTTGACAATTGTATCTATGTTGATTATTATATAACAAAAGATAATCAAGATTAAATCTTATTAACGAGGTGTTTATGAATTACAAAGCATGGGAAGGATTTGTTCCTGGAAAATGGAGCGACAATGAAGTAAACGTGCGCGACTTTATTCAGCGCAACTACACCCCCTATGAAGGCGACGGCGCCTTCCTTGAAGGCCCCACCGAGGCAACGCGCAAGTTGTGGGAAGAAATTCTTGACCTGTCCGAAAAAGAGCGTGCGGCAGGCGGCGTATTAAAGGCTGATACCCAAATAGTATCAACGCTAACAAGTCATAAGGCAGGATATATAGATAAGAATCTTGAAAAAATAGTCGGCCTGCAGACGGACGAGCCTTTCAAACGCGCCCTTCAGCCGTTTGGCGGTATCAAGATGGCGGAACAGGCGCTCAATATGTACGGGTATGAAATTGATCCCGACGTCAAGGAAATTTTTACTAAATACCGTAAAACGCACAACGACGGCGTATATGATGTATATACTCCCGAAATGCGCCGCGCACGCACCGCGCACATTCTTACAGGTTTGCCCGATACCTATGGCAGGGGCAGAATTGTTGGCGATTATCGCCGTGTCGCGCTCTACGGTATTGACTATCTCATCGCCCAGAAGCAAAAGGATAAGCTCAATATGGACGGAGATATGTTGCCTGATAAAATCCGTGACCGTGAAGAATTGTCCGAGCAGATAAAGGCGCTGAACGCGCTCAAGGTCATGGCGGCCGGGTACGGAATAGATATTTCCCGCCCTGCCGAAAATGCGCAGGAAGCTATCCAGTGGCTTTACTTCGGCTATCTCGGCGCTATTAAGGACCAGAATGGAGCCGCAATGTCCATAGGCAGAAATTCTACTTTCCTTGATATTTATATCGAGCGCGATTTAAAGCGCGGCACTCTTACCGAAAAAGAGGCTCAGGAGCTTATAGACCAGTTTGTCATGAAATTGCGCATTGTCAAGTTCATGCGCATCAGGGAATATAACGAGCTGTTTTCCGGCGATCCCACATGGGTGACCGAATCTATCGGCGGAATGGGCGTGGACGGCAGGACGCTTGTCACAAAGTCATCGTTCAGAATCCTGCATACGCTCTCCAACCTCGGCCCCGCGCCTGAACCCAATCTCACAGTCTTATGGTCAAGAAATCTTCCTGCAGGCTTCAAAAAGTTCTGCGCCAAGACTTCGATAGAAACTTCGGCCATTCAGTATGAAAGCGACGATTTGATGCGCCCTGAAATGGGCGATGACTACTGCATTGCCTGCTGCGTAAGCTGTATGCGCGTCGGCAAGGATATGCAGTTCTTCGGCGCCAGAGCAAACCTTGCCAAGTGCCTTCTTTATGCAATCAACGGCGGTAAGGACGAACTTACCAAGGACAAGAAGACGGGTAAGGCGTTGCAGGTTTCGCCTATGTTTGCGCCCGTCCTCGGCGACGGCCCCCTCGACTATGCCGATATTATACAAAAGTATGAGCAGATGATGGATTGGCTTGCAGGTCTGTATGTAAACACGCTCAATCTCATCCATTATATGCACGACAAATATTGCTATGAAGCGCTTGAAATGGCTCTGCATGATACAGAGGTAAGACGTTTCTTTGCAACGGGTATTGCCGGTCTGTCCTGTGCGGTGGATTCGCTGTCCGCTATAAAATATGCAAAAGTTTACCCTGTCCGCAATGATGAAGGGTTGGCCGTGGACTTCAGAATTGAAGGCGACTATCCTAAATACGGCAATAATGACGACCGTGTGGACCAGATAGCCGTCTGGCTTGTAAAGACCTTTATGACCAAAATAAAGAGTCATTATACCTATCGCCAAAGCGTTCCCACAATGTCGATTCTCACCATTACATCCAATGTAGTGTATGGCAAAAAGACGGGAAACACGCCCGATGGCAGAAGGGCGGGTCAGCCGTTGGCGCCCGGCGCAAACCCCATGCATGGCAGGGATTCCAGCGGTGCGCTCGCGTCACTTGAATCTGTTGCTAAACTGCCTTATGAATACTCGCGCGACGGTATCTCCAACACGTTCTCCGTCACGCCCGGTTCTCTCGGTAAGGACGATTGATTTTTGTACAGGTAAGCCTGTCCTTATCTGAAATATATATAAAAACAGGAGAAAGATAAATTATGTCAAAAGTAGATAATCTTGTAAATATGCTCGATGCTTATGTGGCTGATGGCGGATACCATCTCAACGTAAATGTTTTTGACAGAGAAACGCTTCTTGATGCTCAGGCTCATCCTGAAAAATATCCTCAGCTTACAGTCAGGGTTTCAGGTTATGCTGTAAATTTCAATAAACTTACAAAAGAGCAGCAGGACGACGTAATTTCAAGAACCATTCACGAATCATTCTGATATTTCAGAAGAAAAAATACGGCCGCGGGAATTTTTCCCGCGGCCGTATTTTTCTGCGCAGTTTTCGGTGTTCGTTCGCTTGCTGTCTGTTATATTTTATGTGCCAATTTTTGGCAAGCTTGCTCAGACTCAAAAAATTTTTTGTTATTTTATTTACAAAAACATGATAATATAGTATAATACATACTGTATAGTTATGTCTTACTCGGAGAATTTGTAAGTGACCTCTAAAAGCAATAGATTAACTAAGGGCAGGATTATTGCAATCATAACGGCGGCAGTCGTATGCGTGCTTGTCCTGACTCTTATAATAATCAATATCTTTATTCCTATCAAATATCTGTCGGCCTATTTCGTCGTTGAAGAGGAACGCGAAGAGGGAGTGCTTACCGTAACATTTATCGATGTCGGTTACGGCGATTGCACTCTCTGCGAACTTCCTGACGGCAAGATTCTTTTAATTGATGGCGGAGACGGTTCGCATCAGAGTACTCTTGCCATTCTGAGAAAACTCAACGAACGCGGCGTAGATAAGATAGATTATCTCGTCTGCACGTCAGTTTTGACTGAATATTGCGGCGGTCTTGCCGAAATAATTGAGTATAAAGAAGTCGGCCAGATATTCATGCCTGAAATTTCTGATTCTCTCACTGACATTACCGAAGCCTATGCCGAGTTTGTTGAGGCGGCTGAAAACAGCGACGCTGAAATAAGCTATTGTTCTTATGGCAACGGCGCCGTCGGCGAAGACTATTTCTTTACGTTCCTTTCACCGTCGTCAGCCGACGACCCTATGGGATACTATGCCGCGCTCAATTCATCGCCTACAGACGAAAATATCCTGAATGCCTCCGCGGTAATCTGGCTCGAATATGCCGGCAGATCGTTTGTCTTCACTTCATCGGCGGGCAAAGACGCGCTTGAAGATATAGTCGCCAGCTATAATATGATGACTGAGGCAGGCGATAAATACGGCACAATAGGCGATTATTCCGTCGTTCTTTCGGACTGTGATGTCGTTTCCGTCCCCGGTCACGGCAGGGAAGAGTGTTCTTCGGCAAAATGGTATGAGGCACTGTCGCCGTCCGTTGCGGTAATATCTGTAGGCGAAAATTATTCAGGTTATCCTTCAACCCAGGCGCTGGCCGATATAGGCAGCGTGGCGGAGGAAACCTTGCTAACTATGGAACACGGCGATATTTCCATTACCGTAGACAAGAACGGCAATCTTAATATCATTTATGAGGAGTAATAATGAAACTTACCACTGCCGGCGAATCGCACGGCAAAACATTGATAGGCGTCATTGAAGGCCTGCCCTCCAATCTTGCCTTAGATATTCCGTTCATCGATAGCTATCTTGCTCTCCGCCAAAGCGGTTACGGCCGCGGCGGCAGGCAAAAAATCGAACGCGACAAAATCGAAATATTGTCAGGCGTGCGCAATTGCCTAACTTTGGGCAGTCCGCTTGCCTTTCAGATAGTCAATCGCGATTATGCCAATTGGCAGGATATAATGGCGCCCGAGGGCGCGGATGTCACGCAGAGGCGCCTTACAAGGGTTCGTCCCGGTCATGCCGATCTTACGGGTATAATAAAATATGACCAATCAGATGCGCGCAATATTTTGGAACGCGCCAGCGCAAGAGAAACGGCAACGCGTGTAGCGGCCGGGGCCATTGCCATGTGTTACCTGCGTGAGCTTGGAATACAGGTCAGCGGCTATGTAAGAGGAGTCTGCGGAATAGAAGATAATAACGACTATGCTTTCGAAAGTCTTGCCGCGGCAAAAAAACAGCCCCTGTTTATGCTGGATAATGAGGTCCAGGGCAGGGCAATGTCGCTTATCGATGAAATTAAAGCAAGCGGCGATACTGCAGGCGGTCTTGTCGAAATTCGTGTAAAAGGTTTGAAGAGCGGCTTTGGCAGCTGTATGCAGTATTCCACCAAGCTTGACGCTGTGCTGTGCGCGGCTATTATGAGCGTACAAGCCATCAAGGGCGTGGAAGTGGGGATGGGTTTTGCCGTCTCCAAAAATCGCGGCTCTGCCGTACACGACGAAATTTATCTGCGCGACGGCAAATATTGCCGTTCATCTAACAATGCCGGCGGTATAGAAGGCGGCATGTCCAACGGGGAGGAGATTGTGCTCCGCGCGGCAATGAAGCCCATACCTACCCTGATGAGGGGATTGAATACCGTGGATGTTTATACAGGCCTTGCCGCAAAGGCGGCGGGCGAGCGCAGCGATGTAATTGCAATATGTGCATGCGAAGTTATCCTCGAATGTGTGGTTGCCATGGCCCTTTCCGAAGTCGTTTCCGAACGCCTTGGCGGTGATAATATGAAGGAGGTTAAGGAGCGGTATTCCCGCTTACCATAAAATGCAAAAACTGACAATAGATACTCCTTCGTGCAAGAGTACGATTTTTTGCGGCAATGGCGCATTTGCAGAGCGCACAGCCCTATTAAAAGATAAAAAACTCTTTATAGTAACCGACTCAAATGTCAATAAATTATATAAAAGCCATATACAGAGCGCCTTTGGCGACAGTCCCGTACATGTCATTCCTGCGGGTGAGCGCAGTAAAAATTATCGCCAGTTGTTAAATATCCTCTCTGCAATGTTAAAGGCGGGGGTTACTCGCACGTTTACCGTTGTGGCTCTTGGCGGCGGCGTTGTCGGTGATATAACGGGTTTAGCCGCGTCACTGTATATGCGCGGAGTCAATCTTATTCAGATTCCTACTACCCTCTTATCTCAGGTCGACAGCTCTGTTGGCGGAAAAACAGCCGTCGATTATGAGGGTGTAAAAAATATAATCGGCACATTTTATCAGCCGTCAGAAGTCATTATCGACCCGCTATTTTTACGCACACTGCCCCGCCGCGAAATGCGGTGCGGCCTCGGCGAGATTATAAAATACGGCGCCTTGGACTCAGGTATATATCAAAGCCTTATAAATCATAAAGAAAATCTCTTTTCTGAGGAATTTTTAGAAAAAATAACCTTTGATTGCGTTACATTCAAAGCCGATGTTGTAAGCGCCGACGAACGTGATACGGGCGGCTTGAGAAAGACTTTGAATCTCGGTCATACCACGGGACACGCCTTTGAATTGTACTACAAGCGTAAATCCCACGGCGAATTTGTGCTAATCGGCATGTACTATGAAATTTTTATTGCAAAGCAGTTGAATATGTGCGACGTGCAATATGCCGATACCCTTATAGAGTTAATAAGGAAGGTGATCGGCCGCGTGCCGGGTTATCAGGATGCTGCGCTTGCGGCGCGGCTCGCTAAGTTCGATAAAAAAAATACTCAATCTTCAAGCATATCTGTTATCGCACCCAAGTGCAATGGTCAAAGTATGGAAATAACTCTGCCCGCCGAAAACTATTGTCGGCTGATAGATGATTGCAGTAAGTATATACGGGGGATAAATTGATGAAATTAGCAGTAATAGGCAAGGATGTCTCTAAATCCGATAGTCCCAGAATGCACACGTTTATTGCGAACAATATGGGCAACGATATAACCTACGACGCTATTTCTATCCCGGAAGAAGCGTTTGAAAATTGGATCGGCGGGGTGATTTCACGTTATGACGGTTTTAACGTGACCATTCCATATAAGCTCTCCGTCATGCCTCATCTGAAGAATATCGTAGGTGACGCCGCTCTGTTTGGTGCGGTCAATACGGTAAATTGTGCCGACCTGTCCGGCTACAATACCGACGGCATGGGTTTCATGCTCATGCTCAGGAGCAATGATGTGGATGTCGCCGGTAAAAACGTCCTTCTCCTCGGCACGGGCGGGGCAGGCAGAGCGGTCGCAAAAAAACTTGTGCAGGCTGGCGCAAACGTATGCGTATATGACAAAAATTCTGATTCCGCGCAAGCTTTAAAAGACGATTGCCCCGAAGTAACCATTCTTGAAGAAGTTGTTCCCGCCGACTACGACATCGCCATAAACGCCACGGGCGTGGGTATGCACAATACCGAGGGCATGTCGCCCGTCGGTGAGGATGTGCTGTCAAGGGTGAATGTCGCGGTCGACCTCATATATGTTCCCGCGCAGAGTAAATTCTTATCCATCGCGGCAGAATTGGGAAAAACGGCCATCAACGGACAGGCAATGCTCTTTTATCAGGCGTACTATGCTGAGTGTATATATTTTAATGTCACAGCTGACGATGCTCAGGCAAAGGAGTTGTTTAATAAATATTTAGAGGAAGCGGCAGTATGAAATTCTTGTTTATTAACGGTGTCAATCTGAATATGACAGGCAGGCGCGAAAAAGGGGTATATGGCACACAGACTTTGGAAGATATAAATAAAAGTATTGCAAAACACTTCAAAGATGACGAATGTCAGTTCTATCAAAGTAATCTCGAAGGCAATATATGCTCCCGTCTGCATGACGCCGCCGATGAGGGCTTTGACGGCATAATACTCAACGCCGGCGCATTTACTCACTACAGCTATGCAATCCGCGACGCTATATCGTCCATAGACACCCCCGTAGTAGAGGTGCATATATCAAATGTCCATGCGCGCGAGGAGTTCCGCCATACATCTGTAATTTCATCCGTTTGCAGGGGGGTTATTGCAGGGTTTGGCGCGGGCAGCTATATTCTTGCCGCAGAGTCGTTCAAATTATGAATATTATTCTATGCGGCATGATGGGCAGCGGCAAGACTACTGTAGCCGAAAGCCTCAGCAAAATTTATAATATTGTACGCGTTGATACTGACGAAGAAATAACCAAATCTTACGGCCCTATAACCGACATTTTTGCGCGCGTCGGGGAAGAAGGTTTCCGCGATATAGAAAGTGCGGTCGTTAAGCAAGTGGCAGAGCGTTATGACGGAGCCGTTATATCTCTTGGCGGTGGCTGCGTCCTTCGTGAAAACAATGTCAGAATACTAAAGACAACGGGAAAAATTTTCTACCTCCGAACTTCTCCGGAGGTAGTTATTTCACGTGTGAAAGGCGATACTTCCCGTCCGCTGTTGCAGGGCGATTTGGAGGAGCGTGTGCGCAGTCTGTCTGAAGCCCGTTCGGCAATCTATGAAGGGGCGGCGGACTATATAGTAGATACCGACGACAAATCGCCGGAGCAAATTGCAAGATTTATAATGGAGCTGATAAAAGCATGAAAACTGTGCTTATAACGGGCGGAACAAAAGGAATAGGCAAGGCCATAGCTCAGCGTTTTCTTGATGCCGGGTATGAAGTTATTTTGAATTACTTTCACGATGAAGATAGCGCAATAGCCACTCAGAATGAGTTCAACGAATGGGACTATTGCCCTGTACTCATGCGTGCCGATGTCTCTGACGAAGCTCAGGTCAAGGACATGTTTGCAGAAATTTTCCGTATCTTCGGCGGATTGGACGTCCTGGTCAACAATGCCGGAATATCCAAAGTAAATGTCATTCAGGATACAACTCTCTCCGATTGGGAGGACGTAGTGGGTGTCAATTTGCGGGGGGTCTTTCTCTGCTGTCGTGAAGCCGCGCGTTCTATGATAACCGCGGGAAGCGGCTCAATCGTCAACATAGCGTCAATCTGGGGAGAGGTGGGCGCAAGTTGTGAGGTTGCCTATTCTGCAACAAAGGGCGGCGTAATAGCTTTTACCAAGGCGTTGGCAAAGGAGCTTGCGCCCTCGCACATAACCGTCAATTGCGTTTCTCCCGGTGTGATTGATACGCAAATGAACTCTTCACTCTCAGATGAGGAAATGGAGGACATTATCAATCAGATCCCCCTTGGCAGGCTTGGCAGCGGCGAGGATGTGGCTTCGGCTGTGCTGTTTGCCGCGGAGAGCGGTTATATGACGGGCGAGGTTATATCCGTCGGGGGCGGATTTGGTAAATAAGTTTAAATATTATATTCTTTCATAACTTTTATAAAAATAAAGGAAATTTTGAATATTTTTCGTATAATAAAGGTGTAATGGAAAATAATGTGCGCATGAGGACTTATCTTAATGAAAGAAATACTCTTTCCCGCTTTGCCGCGCTGTCTGAAAACACTAAGGGCAGGGCGCGTACAGAGGAGCCCTGCGCTATGCGCACAGATTATCAGCGCGACCGTGACAGAATAATTTATTGTAAGGCGTTCGTGCGTTTAAAGAATAAAACTCAAGTGTTCTTTTCGCCGGAAGGCGACCATTATGTAACTCGCCTTACGCACACTTTGGATGTCTCGCAGATAGCGCGCTCCATGGCGCGTGCGCTCATGCTCAATGAAGACCTTGCCGAAGCAATAGCCTTGGGGCATGATCTCGGTCACACTCCTTTCGGTCATAGCGGCGAACGCATATTAAATAAACTTTCGCCGTGCGGATTTCGCCACAACGAGCAGTCGTTGCGCGTTGTCGATATTCTGGAAAAGGACGGCAGAGGACTGAATCTCACGTATGAGGTGCGCGACGGTATAGTCAATCACAACGGCGACAACGCCGTCACCTTAGAGGGCAGGTGTGTTCATCTTGCCGACCGTATAGCCTACATAAATCACGACCTTAACGATGCAATACGCGCAGGCGTCCTGCGCAAGAGCGATGTTCCGGAAGATATTGTTGCCGTACTCGGCTCAACTTCACGCGAGCGTATAAATACTGCAGTCACGTCAGTATGGCGTAGCAGTACAGACAAGCCGTTTGTAAAAATGGAAGATGACGTCGCCCGCGCAAGTAATGTTCTGCGGCAATTTATGTTCGACAGAGTGTACAGAACAGAGTATGCAATGGGCGAAGAGGAGAAGGCTGAAAGGATGCTCTCAGAAATGTATTATTATTTTGTGAAACGTCCCGAAAGCTTGCCCGAAATTTACCGCACGATTGCCGACAGCGAGGGCGAAGACCGCGCCGTTTGTGACTATATTTCGTCCATGACGGACAGATATGCGGTGTATATTTTCAACAAAATTTTTGTGCCGCAGGGTTGGCTGTTTATAAATGAGCTGAATGATGGTTAGTGCCAATATATGCGTTGGTGAAACAGTCCGCAGCTTCTGCAATATTATGCGTCAAGAGGTGTAATTTGCCCGTTTTAGATCAGGAATTTCTCCGTACGCTTAAGGATAAACTCAATATCGTCGACGTGGCGGGCGGCTACTTTACCCTTGAAAAGCGGGGATCGGGTTATTGGGCCTGCTGTCCGTTTCATCATGAAAAGACTGCGTCATTCTCCGTCAATGAAAGTGGACAGTTTTATCACTGTTTCGGATGCGGCGCGTCGGGCGACGTAATAAAACTTGTTTCCGAAATGGAGTCGATCGATTTCCTTGATACAGTAAAATTACTCGCCGAACGCGTAGGTCTGCAAATGCCTCAGTTGGCGGCCGACAATCGCCGAACTGCCGAAAATAAACGTAAACGCGATACGATTCTCAAAATCTTAAACGACTGCGCGCACTTTTATCTCGATAATTTGAATTCCGGCAATGCCACGGCACATATTCAATATATTTTAAACAGAAAAATACCTTCCGGCATAGTGCGTTCTTTCGGTCTTGGCGCAAGTTTAAATTATAATGATCTGCCTGCGTTTCTGTTGAGAAAGGGTTATTCAAAGCAGGATATTATCGACAGCGGCACAGTAACTGAAACTGAAGGCCGCCTTATCGACGCTCAGGGCGGCAGACTGATTTTTCCTATTATCAATGCCCTCGACGAAGTCGTTGCCTTTGGCGGCAGGGTATTAAAAAAGACCGACTTTGCAAAATATAAAAATACTAAGGAAACGATTGTATTTAACAAGAGCAAAACGCTATACAATATAAATCTTCTAAAAAAATTGAAAAGAGGACAGGCTATTAAAGAAGTAATAGTTGTCGAAGGGTATATGGATACCATTTCACTCTATTCTGCCGGGTTTATGAATGTGGTGGCGAGTATGGGTACATCTCTCACTCAGGATCAGGCGCGGATGATAAAGCGGTATTCGGATACCGTCCTCATATCGTATGACGGCGACGCGGCGGGGCAAAAGGCAAATCTTCGCGGACTTGATATTCTTAAGGGTGAAGGGCTTAATGTCAAGGTCGTTCCTCTTCCGGAAGGGCTGGACCCCGACGACGTCATCAAACAGCAGGGGGCGGAAGGCTACAAAAGGTGCCTTGACGCGGCTATGCCGCTGATAGACTATAAACTGCTCATCCTTGAAAGAGGGGTGGATATGTCTAAGTCTGAGGACAAGCGCCGATATGTTTCTGAAGCTATCAGGCTGATAAAAACAGCTGAAAGTGCCGCCGAGCAGGAAGATTTATTGAAAAAATTGCGGGACAAAACCGGATACACCTACGAAAGCCTCCGCCGCGATCTTGAAGCTGCGCCAAGCCAGCTTGAAATCAAAAGCGACAAACGTGAGGAACGTTCCGATAACGCCACGGCGTCTTTAAAAGCTTCGCGTTTTGTAATCGCAAGTTTTTTGTTTGACGCTGATTGCGCCAAGGATACGGACATAAGGGAAGTTCCTTTCACAAATGATATCCATGTAATACTTGCAAAATACATACTGTCAAAACGCCTTATGGGCGAGCGCATACATCTGAGCGAATTGTTTGAATTTTTTGAGGAGAATTCACCCGAATATGACGAACTTTCGCGTATCCTCGATTATTCGGACGGCGCGGGTTTTACGGGCGAAGTCGCCGAAAAATATTTTGTCGACAGCCTTTTGAAACTCAAGAAAGACTTTATAGACGGCGAAATAGCCGAACTGACAAAAAAAATCACATCGCTATCTCAAACAACAGAGCTTAAAAGGTATGCCGAGCGCATAAATGAGCTGCTGAAACAAAAGGAAAAACTAAAACACGGAGCGCAATAATGAATCTGTCTGATCAGAAATTAAATGACATTTTAAAAAAGATTATCGAAGACCATCAGTCAAAGGGTTCAATCACGACAAACAACCTCTGCGATATAATGGAAAAGTATGAAACTACGCCCAATCAAATGGATTTTGTGTATAAATCTATTGCCGAGGCGGGCATACAGATAATCGACGAAGCTGAAAGGGATAACGAGCTTTATGAGCAGGCCCTTTCAGATATTGGCCTTGATGACCCTGTAAAGATGTATTTAAAGGATATCGGCAGGGTGCCGCTTCTGTCTGCAGATGATGAAATCGATCTTGCGCGCAGGATGCAGGATGGTGATGAAGATGCCAAAAAGAAATTATCTGAAGCCAACTTGCGACTGGTCGTTTCAATCGCCAAGCGATACGTTGGCCGCGGTATGCTGTTTTTGGATCTCATACAGGAAGGCAATCTCGGTCTGATGAAAGCGGTCGAAAAGTTTGACTATCAGAAGGGCTTTAAATTTTCTACTTATGCAACATGGTGGATAAGGCAGGCCATAACGCGCGCTATTGCCGACCAGGCCCGCACTATCCGTATTCCCGTGCACATGGTTGAAACTATCAACAAGCTTACGCGCGTATCTCGTATATTGCTGCAAAAGTACGGCCGCGAGCCCACCCCTGCAGAGATTGCGCAGGAGATGAATATTTCTGAAGAACGCGTGCGTGAAATACAAAAAATAGCGCAGGACCCTGTTTCGTTGGAAACGCCTATAGGCGAAGAGGAAGATTCTCATCTCGGCGATTTCATTGAAGACGATCGCGCCATCACGCCTTCCGATAGTGTTTCCTCCACAATGCTTAAAGAAACTCTCTTATCTGTTCTCAACAGTCTCACTCCGCGCGAAGAAAAGGTTCTTCGTCTGCGCTACGGCGTAGATGACGGCAGGCCGCGCACCCTTGAAGAGGTTGGTAAGGAATTTAACGTCACCCGTGAACGTATCCGTCAGATCGAAGCTAAGGCACTCAGGAAACTTCGCCATCCTTCCCGTTCAAAACATTTAAAGGATTTCCTCGATACTTGATGCGGCCAAAGACTTTTGGCGGAGCTTCCGGAAGAATTCCGCAGATATGCTCCAGGCTTCACCGATGTGCTGTCTTTGCGGATATCGGTTGTGACCATGGCTATTGCACACAGTACATGCTTGAAAATAATCTGTGTGACCGCGCTGTAATTTCGGATATAAGCCAAAAAAGCTTGGATAAAGCGATAAAATTGCTTGCCGGGTATGCTCAGACGGGCAGATTGCAGGCAGTCTGTTGCGATGGTATGCAAAAAGTGGGGGAGGCGGATCTCGTTCTCATAGCAGGTATGGGCGGCGAGGAAATAATCAAAATTCTGGATGAAAGCTATATTCCTTCTTCTTTTGTCTTTCAGCCTATGAAGAACGCCGAACTGTTGCGCCGATATCTTATTCAAAATAATTGCGCTATCGATGAGGACAATATTTTTAAAGACGGCAAATATTATTTTATAATCAAGGGGCGGGCTGTTGGCGGTTCGCCTGATTACACACCTGCGGCGTTGGCGTTTGGCAGGGACAGTCTTGGTAACCATCTGTTAAAGGACTACCTTGCCGATGAGATGTCGAAAATTAAATCTTATCTTGCAAATAATATGAATAATACAAACAGAGAGATTCTTAATGACAGATTGTCTTTCTTGAAAGGGGTATATTGCGGTGAAATATATTGACGCATTTAATATAATAGAAAATCAGGCGGCTCCGGTTGCACTCAGCAACGAACTGTGTGAAAAGTATAATCACTATGATAACAGCGGTATAATTATTGAAAATTCAGGGGAAATAACGGGGGTGTTGTTCTCTCTCGATTTTACTCCCGACGCTGCTGCGGAGGCGGTCAAAAGAGGATGCAACCTCATTATTACGCACCACCCGGCCATTTATCACGGCATGCGTCGCATTACTCCGTCTTGCGATCTCAACTCTAAGGCGCTGATGTGTTGCATAAAGAATAATATTGCAGTCATATCCATGCACCTCAATTTTGACAGCGCTCCTCAGGGCATTGATTACTATCTTATGAAAGGGCTTGGCGGGACTAAAGCTGAGTCATTCCTGAATCCTCTTTCCTCCGGCGGATACGGCAGGATCTATGATATTAAACCGATAACTTTCAAAGAGTTTGTAAAACGCACTCAAAAGAACTTTGAAACGCGCCGTTGCTTCGCCTATGGCGACGATGAACGTATAATAAAAAGAGTTGCTTCATTCTGTGGTGCCGGTTGCAGCGATGATGCTGCCGGCATGGCGATTAACGGCGGTGCAGATGTGCTTGTTTCCGCCGACATCGCCCACCACATGATAACAGGGCTGTTTTATAACGGCGTAAACGTCGTTCAGCTCACACACTATGCTTCCGAAGTATATGGATTCAAGTTTATCGCAAAGACGCTTGCTCCGTTCTTCGGGGTGCCTGTCTGCGTGTATGTAGACGCTCAACTTATGTAATTTTTAAGGAGAATAGTTATGACACAGGTTGAAAAATTGCTTAAATATCAGGAGGCGGATTCGCGTCTTTTAAAAGTAGAGCAAAAACTGAACGCGAGTGACGAGCGGAAAAAATATATTCAGGCGCGTAATTATCTCACCAAGGCTTCCGATAAGCTCGATCAGATAGAAGCTAAAGCGCAGGAATTAAAAAATAATATCGAGCGCCTTAATTCAAAGTACACCGAGCTTGCAGAAACTTTAAAAGATTTTGACAATCTCGATGAGCTGGTGGCGCAGGGCAATGCCATATCTTTCTATAAAAGAAGCGCGCAGACTTTATCTGACGACCTTAAATCGCTGAGGTCAGAAATAAATTCGCTTATATCCACTATAAAGGAGCAGGTTGAAGAATATCAGACCCTTAAAAAGAATGTCATCGCCGCGCAAAAGGAATACCCCAAGCTGCAGGCGGCTTTCAAGGAATATCGTGAAAGCGTTCAGGTAGAGGCCAAAGCAATAACCAAAGAGCTTGATGTGCTTGCCAAAGATATTGATGAAGACATTCTCAAAAAATATCAGGCAAAGCGCAGCGAAAGAGTATTCCCAATTCTCTGCAAGCTCAGCAGCGACGTGTGTCCCATGTGTGGAACTTCTCTCTCCATTGCCGAAAAAGAAAATGCTCTATCAGGTAAAGTGATTGAGTGTGAAAACTGCCACAGATTTTTATATAAATAAGTAAATATATTTCCTCCCCGCGCATATATTATTTTATATACCTGGGGCGGAAAAACTCTTTGGTAATACCAATCCCCGCGCAATTAACATTGCGCGGGGATTTTCATCGCTTAGAAAATTAAAATTTTTAATGGATCAATCTGCTCCGTTGCTTACCCAATATTATGATACGAAAACTAAGGCGTAAAAAGTGAATAAGGTTCTCTTTGTTTAAATTTTAACAATAAACTATTTCTGTGCTGTAAAAAGCATGAATCCAAGAGAGAAAAATAGGTTATTATCGTGAAATTTTTCTTCCAGTTCCTCATAATTTTTTGAATACCATTCGTAGTCATTCGCAATGCGTTTATCGTTCGGGTATCGGTTTTTCATGATTAGCAGGTCGCTGAGGACGAACGAAAAATATGTTTCAAACACAGCTTCACGCTCGTCATAATCCATTCCTATAGTCGTAAGACCTAACTTTTCAAGCTTAATATTTTTGTATCCTGCTCTGCATAAAAGGGTATATATTTGCCTACCGCTTTTGCGGTAGCCTGAAGTTTCATTACGACTACAAATTTCCATTACTCTATTAAATTCTCCCTTTTCATCAGGATAAACTATGTTGTATCCATCGTCAATATCCTTTATTACGAGCAGACCGTCTTTGGTTAAAAATTGTCTTATGTTCTTGAGCAATTTGTATGGCGTTTTAAGGTGCAATAGCACCATACTTATGTTAATAACATTAAATCCAGTTATGCCTTGTTCATCCATTATTTCTTTAAGTTGATTGCAGAACTTGGACGATTCTATATCTATGTTAAAGAACTGTATTTTACCGGGGACACCATAAGTCTCGTTGGCTGATTTAACCACATCCTCATTGTATTCAAGACCTACAAGCTTTTCTACATTGGAGCCATTTCCTAGTCTGTTCATTATTAGATCGCCGTTGCTTGATCCGACGTCAAGTATATACAGATTTTTGTATGTAGTTTGTATGTTTTTGTAAACTTCATTATCAAAAGAAGTCATAAGTTGCTGTTGGACATATAACCTATGTCTTTCGCGATCACTTAAAAACCTATAGGGATTCTCCCTCCGTTCCTGATTGCTGCTTCTAAAAATGCCATTGCTCGTAATACTTATACCGCGCAACATAGAAATAAGTTTTGCCATGGAAGCTTCAAAGTATTCCCTGTTTAACGTGACACCATTGAATTTCGGCAAATCGGAAATATTTTCTGGAAGGAAATCGGGCCACGTAAAGTTGTTGAGTATAAGCGGTATTATATTCTTATCCTTACTTATGGCATGTGCTATTTCTAGTCTGAGCCAGTCATCCTCGTTGTTGCACCTGTCTAGAGCATTCTTTGGGAGAACGAGTATGAAGTTTTCGCTTTCGTCTATGGCAGTGTATAACTTTATATTGAATTTCCCAGAACGTAGCTCTTCAAGATCAAAGAATACTTTTAGCCCCATAACGTTAGTAAAATGTTCGTATATAAGGCGAGCGGTCTCAAATCCACCGTCGCGCCTGTAACTGATGAAAACATCATACATTCTATAATCCTCCGCGCGATATTTTTAAGAATTATATCATAAAAAGGAGACGATTTCAATACATATTTGAAATTTTTTAGGTTTGTCATTGTATGATTACAATAGAAGTGAGACAGAGGATGTAAAAAAGAGTAATGCTTTTCTTCTTGCTGATTGTTTTTTTGTGGTGATTAAACTATATCACAAATTTAGAACTATTACTCTTTTTTATGTCCTTTTGAAATTTAATATTGACAGCAAGCATCTTCGATAGTAAAATATAAACAAACGATTAGGAGGAGTGTTTATATGAAAGTTTTACTTATAAACGGCAGTCCCAACAAAAACGGCTGCACGGCTACAGCTCTTAAAATTATTGCAGATGAATTGTCTGTGCAGGGCGTTGACAGTCAGATATATTGGGTAGGTACAGGTGCAGTACATTCCTGCCTTGGGTGCGGATATTGCAGAAATGCCGGCAAATGCGTCTACAACGACGATATAGTAAATGAATTGGGTGAACTTTGCAAGGAGTCCGATGGTTTTGTGTTCGGCGCGCCGGTTCACTATGCGTCGCCAGCAGGCGGAATGGTGGCTGTTTTAGACAGGCTCTTCTATTCTCATGGCAGATATATGAAGTTCAAGCCTGCGGCTTCGGTGGTTTCCGCCAGGCGTGCCGGAACTACCGCTGCGTATGATGTTCTCAATAAATATATTGGTATAAGCTCTATGATACAGGTGCCTTCAACATATTGGAATATGGTGCATGGCTATACTCCTGAAGATGTTATGAAGGACGAGGAAGGGGTAACTATAATGCGCGCAATCGGCTCCAATATGGCATGGCTTTTAAAGTTGCTTGAAAACGTTAAAGGTACCGAACTCGAAAAACCTGTAATAATCAAAAAGGCAATGACGAATTTCATTAATCGATAAAAGTAAGCTATTCCTTACCGAATGTTTGCCAACAAAAAGCGCGGAAACATCCGCGCTTTTTCGTGTAAGCTCTATTTGGTTCGTGCAATTTTCGTGTTGTCGCACGTCCTGTCACGCAGCTCTTTGATGGGGTGTTCGCTGTCCTGATAACGGTAGTCTTTTCCCCACTTGTCAATGGCCTTTTGAATGACCAGGTGAGAGGCATTCTTTTCGGGGTCGCCCAATGCGTTTTGGTATTCAAAAAATCTGTGTCCGTCGGCAATACGCTTTATGTCCTTATAGTCCATATCGTCGGCAGTCAGGGTCACAGTGTTGCTGAGTACACGCCTTATATAGTCTTTATTGCTTCCGATTTTCAGCAGTTCGGGAAATTCACCCTCTTCTACAATCTTTTTATATGATGTGTTTTCATGCTTTTCAAGCAGTTTCGCAGCAACCTTTAAATGACATGTTTCCATTTTGTAGTGTTCTGACCAGATCTTTTTTATTGCTTCGTCCGTTTCGTCCTCGAATGCGGAGTAGTATAGCCAGCATTCGCAGTATTCGTGTAGTACCCATTGTTCAAGCCAGGTCATGTCGGGGTCTTTCAGACTCTCATATTGCGTAACGTGCGCCTCTTCGATCAAGGCTATTTCCGCATATAACTTGCGTCCAAGATCATTTTTGTACCATTGCGCTATATTCATATAATAGTTCATTGTCTGCTGTTCTGCGGCGGTAATAGTGGAGGCCACAAGCTTTGTGTAAAGGTCTGCATTGTCGCCGTCCATGTGAGGTTTAAGGTCGTCGGCGGGATATCTATGCTCTGCCACTGTCGGCCGCCCGGGCATTATTTCAGTCATTTTACCCACGAGAGTATCGGCTTCAATGCCCTTGTCCATTTTGAGCAGGTTGGCATATCTGTAAAGGTGGTCAAAATCTTCTAACAGCGCAAAATTCAGCGCTTTTATATTGTTTTCGTCCTTTTCATTGCGCGCCAATGATGCCGTAAGGTCCACAGCCAGTTGTTCGTAGCCTATGGTCGTTTCAAGTATGCTCTCATTCAGCGGTTTCAGGCAGCTTATACGCTTTTGCTGTTGTTGTTCCTGTCTGCGTACCGTGGCTAGGGCCGAAAGAATTTCAGCATTGTCGCAGTGCCTTGCAAATTGGTGCATAAACCATGTGCTTTCAAATTCTGTGCCGTTCATAAGTATAACCCGTGTCTTCGTGTAAGGCGACGTTTGTTCTTTGTTATAGCTCTTGGGATACATTTTCTTCATCGGTATGAAATTTTTGTCTAATGTTTTGCTTTTTTCATTGAAAGGGTTCATATATAAATCTCCTTGAATTTATTTGTTGCCATAAATTTTTTATTTAAACGTGCATTTCCGCTTTTCTTTTTGAATAACTTGTGTTATACTAACTTACAGTAATTTAATTTGCAGGCGTCGCCTATCGGTATGGCGTCAGCTTCCCAAGCTGATTTCGGCGGGTTCGACTCCCGTCGCCTGCTCCATAGACATAATCAATTCAAAACACCCCGAAAAACGCATAGTTTTTCGGGGTGTTTCGTACATTAACAATATGGTTCACATAATGAAAGATAAACACTTTAATGTGATGATATGTGTGATACTATATGTGAAGTTTTAAGAATATAATTTTCACAATTCCCGTATTCTTTTCATAAATAATAAAATTAAAAAATTTGATTTCTTTTGCTTGAATTCAAGATATTTGCGTAGTATAACTATAAATTTGATGTATAAATGTATAATTGAATATTTGTTGAGCGGAAATAATTCAAGTTAATATGCAGTATAATTATTTTTTATTTATGTTTTATTAAAATGAGAAAAAAACACTTTGTATTTGTTTGTTTATTGTGTTATAATATCTAAGAGTGATTTTCACTAACATATCAAAATATTAATCATTTGTCAAAGTTGTATGTTTTTGTGTAAAAATTAGTTATACCAACTCATCCGAACTTTATTATGATAAGTTATTGTGACTTCTATCGTACAATATAGCTATTGTGAACTTTTTTATTGTGCGGTATAAATATTAAATATCTTCACGGAGGCTAAAATCAGTGAAATCAAGAGTCAGGAATCTTTTGATGACCATTTGTGCGGTGTTTACGGCTGTGCTAATGTGTTTGTCGGTTGTTTGTTGTGAGTTTATGGACAATAGTTCCAGTGCGTCAGCTTCAAGCAGCTCGAGCATTATCAATGTCACAGATTCTCTCGGCAGTCAGTTGGCTACTTCCGAGTTTTTGGACAGCGATTTATTGTCTTCTTCACAAGTAAAAACAAATAGCGACGGCACCAGGCGTGTTATAGTGCAACTGGAGTCAGATTCTATGCTTGATGTGTACCTTTCAGATCAGAGCATCCAGAAAAGGTACAGCGATCTTTCCGATTATATCAATGCGTCGGAAGGCAGGCAGTATGCGTCAACTCTCACGTCAGAACAGAGTAAATTTATTAAGGCTCTCAGCCGGTCGTCGATCGATTATGAGATTCGCCATAGTTACACTTCAATTATAAACGGCATATCGCTTATCATTGATGACGATGATGTGTCTATTCTTGAAAGTCTTGACGGTGTAAAAAGCGTCATTTATTCTGAAAGTTATGCTGCTCCTGAAGCAGAAGTTACAATCAATGATGTCAGCGTATATGGTACAGGTATATATGATTCGTCCGATATAGATTATTCCGGTGAAGGAATAGTAGTGGCGGTCATTGACACCGGTTTTGACAGAAGCCATTCAGCTTTCCAGATTATGCCTGAAGTGCAGTCTATTAAAAAGTCTGATATATCAAGCAAGTTCAACGATCTGGTTGCTTCAACTTATGGCGCAACTGTAACCGTTGACGATGTATATTATAATGAAAAAGTCCCGTTCGCCTATGACTATGCCGATGGTGACGCTGATGTATTCCCTAAATCCAATTCTCATGGCCTGCATGTTGCAGGTATAATTGCAGGACAAGATGATAGCGTTACGGCTGACGACGGCGAGGCTTTTTCGGATGGTGAAACATTCAGAGGCGTCGCTCCTGACGCCCAGCTTGTAATCTGCAAGGTTTTCCCCGATCTTGATGACGGTACTGAAGGCAGCGCAGAAACAGATGATATTCTCGCCGCTCTTTCCGACTGCATTACCCTCGGCGTCGATGTTATTAACATGTCCCTTGGTATATCCGCAGGCTTTTCGAGGGAAGAGGACGATAGCGTCGTAAATGAGATATATGATAAGGTCTATGAAGCAGGTATCAACCTTGTTGTTGCTGCGTCAAACTCCGGCAGTTCGGCTCAGAATGGTGCATACGGTTCAACTAACCTTACAAGCAATCCCGATAGCGGTACAGTCGGTTCGCCTTCAACATATTCCAGCGCGCTCTCCGTTGCGTCTATTTCCGGACAGATGTCATCTTATATGTTGCTTTCTGATGGTACGGCAATATATTTCAACGAATCTTCCACATCTTCCGGCGATCAGGGCGATTTTGTCGCTGAATTGCTGGATGGAAAGGATGAAGCAACGTTCAATTTTGTCGTTGTCCCCGGATATGGTACCAGCGCAAACTACACACCTTCGGTAATTGCGGAACTAAGTAAGGGCAATTGTATTGCTGTAATTTCCCGTGGTTCTACCAACTTTGAGGAAAAACAACAAATTGCATTTGAATACGGTGCCGTGGCCTGTATCATATATAACAATGTGTCGGGCAGTATAAGCGCGTCGCTCGGTACGGGAAAGAAGATCCCCACTTGTACTGTAACCGCGGATATCGGCCAGACGCTTGTATCTATGGGTTCAGGTACTATTTATCTCAATAAAGATTATAAGGCAGGCCCTTTCATGTCCGATTTCTCGTCATGGGGACCTACATCCGATCTCAAGATAAAACCTGAAATTACTGCGCATGGCGGAGAAATAACTTCATCCGTCGTCGGCGGCTACAGCATCTACAGCGGTACTTCTATGGCTTCCCCCAATATGGCGGGTGCGGTTGCTCTCCTTCGTCAGCATGTAAGCGAAACTTACGGGCTTACCGGAACGGAGCTGTCCGACCGAGTCAATCAGTTGCTCATGAGTACGGCAACAATTATAAACGATGAAAGAGGGTTGCCATACGCCGTAAGGCGTCAGGGAGCCGGACTTGGCGATATCAGTAAGGCTATTGCTACTGATGCCTACCTGTATGTAGAAAATAATTCCAAACCAAAACTTGAACTTGGCGACGACCCTGACAAGACGGGTGTATATACCATGGAATTCCATGTCGCCAATATGACCAACAATACAAAGCAATATACTCTTGATGCAATCATCATGACCGAGAGCGTTTCCATTGACGGTATCACCGTTGCCGAGCAGTCATATATGCTCGATGACGCAGATGTAACATACTATGTCGATGGCGTAAAAACGTCGGGCAGCATAAATCTTGCCGCTAATCAGGATGCTGTAATAACGGTAACGATTAAACTGACCTCCGAACAGAAAGACTATCTCGACAGCAGTTTCGAAAACGGTATGTATATCGAGGGCTTTATAACCTTGACCGATTCCGATTCTTCCGGCGTAGACCTTTCCATTCCCTATCTTGCTTACTATGGCGATTGGCTCGATGCCCCTGTATTTGATAAGACTGCTTATGAAGTCAGCTCCGATGAGTACAATACCGCTATAGCAGATGAGGACAAGGCCGTTGCTGCTATCTATGAATCGGTAGTTATAGGCAAATATTATAAGGGTACCGAAACTTATATTCCCCTCGGTCAGTATGTCTATGATACTGAAGACGGCGAGGACAGCGGCATAGAATCAATGGTCGATAAGATTGCTGTTGGCAATAGCGATTACGGTATCTATGAATTTTACGCGGTCTATTTCGGCCTGCTACGATCTGTTGATGAAATGGATGTGGTAATTACAAACAGCGTCACCGGCGAAGTCGTCTGGAGTAACACGCTAAATAAAGTCCGAAAATCCTATTCATCAACGCCATCTTATGCCGAAATCGCAATACAACCATACGAACTAGGCCTACAAAATAATACGCAATATACTGTTACGTTTACTACTCAATTGGAGTATAACGGCAGAAAATCAGAAGTCCATACTCAGGAATTTACCTTCTATGTCGACTATGAGGCGCCAATTGTCTATGAGACGGATACCTATGTGCGCTTTGAGTACGACTCCGAAGATAATACCTTGCGACATGCGTACCTCGATCTATACCTGTACGATAATCACTATGTACAGTCCGTGCAGCTATTCACTTATTCAGAAGCGGGAAGCGACGTCGATTGGGCTACTGACGATGTCGGAACAGTCGATTGGCTGACCGAATATGCTATTGCTGTAGACAGCTCTCGCGGTGCGATAAACAAGGTAACTATCGAAATAACCGATTATCTCAATAATCTGATATCCATAGAGGGCGAAACGACCAAATATATAGGCGTGCGAATCGACGACTATGCACTCAATGGAGCAGCTTATTTGATTCCTGTAGAGTATCCTGAAGTTAGCGCCGTTGATATCCAGTTTACAAGCGGTTCTGATACACTTTCGCTTTCAGGCAATACGCTTGTAATGACTGCCGGTACGGCGATTGATTTTACTGAGGATTCCGGAACGGTTGAACTTGCTTCAGGCGAAATTTATAATGGCGTAAGTTTTGATCTTAAGCTGTATAATTACGCTATCTACAGCTGTTCGAATTGTGGTTTCACATACGATGAGCATGTCGGTTACACTTATTCTGCCGGTGATTATTACTATGATTCGGCAGGAGGACGAGTGCTGCAAAAGGCCTCGGATGATTCATCTGCAACATATCCGGCATACACTTTGTTTACGGATATCATAGCCTATAATGAAGGAACGTCGTCCAATGTCAACTATGTAACAAATCATTTCGTCTGTCCGGATTGCGGCACTGAAGCTACGTTCAGCTATAACCGACGAAGCGGAACTCTGACGCCGAGTAACTTTACGAAGTTAACGGGTGACGCTATGAGTGAAGAAGTTATCTGGACGAGCAGTGATGAGAGTGTCGTTCGTGTCTGGAACGGCAGACTGTATGCCGTTTCTGAAGGCACAGCTACTATAACGGCATACGCTCCCGATTCCGCGCAGTATCCTTACCCGTCAGATTCTGACGCATATTCCACATTTACTTTCTATGTAAGGGTGGAAGGTGAGGAAGTCACTCCCACGGTTCAGAGTTTGTCGGTTGGATCTTACGATAATCTTACGCTTGGCACGTCAAGGCTTGCCGCAAGCGGATCATCTATCTCTGTCGACAACGGAACAACGCTTGTGCTTTATGCGGAGTTCAATCCATGGTATGTAGATAGTGTTTCTAATTTGACATGGTATTCAAGCAACTCTAACGGACTTGAGATATTATCTTCTGATAATACACAGGCAACAGTACTTTGCAAGCAACCCGGCGATTATTATATCACCTTACAGTCGGGTGCTTATGCGGGCCGTTTCTATATCTCTGTCGGTGAAGAGTTCACTCTTTACAGCACATATTTCTATGAATATAATGGTCCCGGTTATACTGAAACATATACCGACCCTACAACGGGCGAAGTAAGCAATATTCTTGTCGTCCCGGCGGATGAGGGTATAACTAATTTCGGTTATGTGCTCTCTACGCGCGAAGGTCCTTTCTATGAAAATACTGATATTGATATAGTCGTGGTTCCTGAAGGAACTACCACAATAGGACTTTCCTGTTTTGAAAATTCCTCGATCCGCAAGATATATTTGCCTTCGAGCCTTATATCGATCGCATATAATGCGTTTGCCGGGTGCGAGAACCTGGAAGGTATATATTGGTACGATGCAAGTGACGACAGTACTTCCGGCATAGTCTATGACGCCGATAATAATACCTATAATTGGGAAGTGTTCTTTGCTAACGCCTCAACCAAGATGACGTCGCAAAGCCTCTCTATAGGAACGGAGAGTTTCAGGGATTGCGTAAGGCTCACCGACATCGACCTTTCAGGCGTCACTGCTATATATGATTTGGCATTTGAAGGTTGCACAGCTCTCAGCGGCACAATAGATCTTCGCAATCTTCGTTACAGCGGCACGGGTGTCTTTATGGGCTGTTCTAATATCACAGGCGTACAGCTCGATGCCGATACCGTCCTCGGCGCTTACATGTTCTATGGCACAGCGATTGAGGAAATAACCTATTATGGCTCTTATGTAGGCAGCGCCGTCTTTGCGGGAATGTCTTCATTGGAAAGTATCACATTTGAATATGCTCAAACAACGTCCTTGTTGACAACTATAGGATCGCGTGCATTTGAAAATTGTGTTTCCCTCAAGAATGTCACATTCAACCGCACATTTACTGAAATAGGCTCTTATGCGTTCGCTAATTGTCAATCTCTTGAGTATATTGAACTGCCCGTAGGTTTAACCACCATTGGCAACTATGCTTTCCAGGGCTGTTCGTCCCTTGCCGAGGTTATGCTTGACAGCACGTCGGTACTCTCCTATATTGGCGCCGATGTCTTCCTCGACTGCGTAAGCTTGGCAAAGATAACGTTGGATGACACCAGTGAAAATTATAATGTAGTGGAGAACGGCGAGTACTCAATGCTTACCGATAAGAGCGGCAATGCTGTTCTTGTTCCTCCCACATATCCTGCCGGTGAAGTCAGCCTGACTGTTACTATAGGCACAGGCATGACGAAAATCGGCGACAGTGCATATTCCAACAACCTCACGCTTGACGGCGCGACGCTTATCATTTCCGACAGCGTTAAGGAAATTGGCGATGCGGCTTTTGCCGGAACGGGCATAAAAACGGTTATTATACCGGCAAGCGTCGAAGTATTCGGCAATGATATATTCGCTTATTGTGAAAACCTTGAAACTGTTATCTTCCTTGGAAACATAACAGAAATTCCCGAAGGTATGTTCCGCGGCTGTACATCGCTTGTAAGCGTTCAGATACCTGACAGCGTTGTTTCAATCGGTGACTATGCTTTCGAAGGAACGGCTTTGAAGACTTTGGAAATCGGCCGCAATGTTGAGTCAATCGGTGACTATGCGTTTGCAGATAATGCCTGGCTGACGGATGTTACGTTCGCGTCCAATTCTAAACTTGTTTCCATAGGCGACGGTGCATTTGCCGGCTGTGTATCGCTGAGCACTATCAGTCTTCCCGACAGCGTTGTTTCAATCGGCGATTATGCCTTCTATGGAAACAGTTCGCTCAAGTATGTATATATCTCTGCTTCATTAACTGAAATGGGCAGTTATGCGTTTGCGAACAGCCCTGAACTTACTCAGGTTGTCTTCGGCGACGGAGCAACGGTAGTCGGCGACTATGCGTTTGTAAATATCGATAATTCATCTGTCGGAACAATGGATTACCTCGCATCTGTAACGCTGCCTTCTACAATTAAGAGTATAGGACAGTATGCCTTTGCCGGTAATACGGTTATGTCTGAAATAGACCTTTCCGGCGTTGAAACGATCGGCGATTATGCTTTCTATAATACAACGGCGCTTACAAGCGTCACTCTCGGTAAAGCCGCTTCGTATATCGGCATAAGCGCCTTTGAAGGCAGTGCGGTAAGCGATATAGATCTTTCAGGCGTTGAATACTTTGATGCGCGCAGTTTCTATGGCACGGCAATCTCCAATACCGATTTTACCGACGCGATAGAAATAGGAAATTCAGCTTTCTATAATTGCACCAATATAACAAGCTTGTATCTGCCCAATGTCGAGCAGATCTATGCGGCGGCTTTCTATGTTCCCTCTCAGAGTGACGGCGGTTCTTCAGGCAGCATACGCTCTATAACCATAGGCAATAAACTTATCGGTTTAGGCGGCGGAGCATTCTTCAATTCGCTCATTCGTACAATTTCACTGCCTGCGTCGCTTGAAATCATAGGCACTCCTGCATTTGCAGGTTGTTCGGCTCTCGAAATTATAGAAGTCGACTCGGCTAACCCTGTGTTCTTTGTCGATGAAGTTTACGGCGGCTTGTATAAAATATTGGCCAACGGCACTTACGAGTTGGTGGCTGTCCCCAATGGTATCGTCATGAATGGCACAGGTTCTGATATGGATCCGTATGTAATCCTTGATAATACCAGCCGCGTCGGCGATTGGGCTATGGCTTATTGCGAAAATATCCATGCCGTTCAGATACCTGCGTCTGTAAAATCCATAGGTGCTTATGCTTTCTACTATATGGGCATGAGACTTGTAACGGACAGCAGCGTCAGCGGTACTCTCGAACGTGAATATTATCCCAAGTATATATTCCTTGGTCTTGAAGCTCCGACTCTTGAAACAGATTACAGCGGTTCAGAGGCAGCGGCATTCACATCATTGTACTACAATTTCAGCTATATGGTAGGTTATCTTGTAAACGACATGATAATTCCCGCCAATGCAACGGGCTTTGACAGCGTCGTCTATCAGTACTTCTTCATGAATGTGGAATATTCGGATGAAATAGCTGAAGATGATACTTTAGCGCTGATTGAGTGGTTGCAGAGCCTTGATGTCGATTCGCTTACGCTTGAAGATGCCGACACTGTTACTGCAATGTACAGAAGCTACAACATGCTGACTTCCGGTCAGAAAGAATTTGTCAGCGATTATGTTGATATTCTTAATGCGGCAGTAGCTAAAATCAATGAGCTGGGCGGCAACGTGGAAACTGAAGATGGAACAACAGAAGATCAGCCGTCAGGCGATAGTAACAGTGCCCTTGTTTGGGGCATAGTCGGCGGCGTTTGTGTGGTAATTGTTGTTGCCGCTGTAGTTGTAATATTGCTGATAAAGCGCAAAAAATCTTCATCCGTTGTTGACGGCGAAGTACAGGCGGAAGTTGTTGATATGGCCGAAGATAACGGCGCTGTAACTGATAATGAATCTGACAATCCGGATGCAAATGAGGAGGAGGGCAATGAATAAAAAATTATTGCTGGCAGCAGCTCTCACTATGGGTATTTCCTGCTCAGTTGGGGCATTGGCCGCTTGCGACGGTTCTTCTTCCGGCGGTTCTGATGGCGGCGCTACCGATGGTATTTTTACTGTTACGTTCCAGACAAACGGCGGTACCACCGTCGAATCTGTCGAAGTTGTGTCCGGCGAGTCCATTGACCTGAATGATTACATTACAGAAAATTCCGATGAAAATTATTACTTCAACGGCTGGTATCTGGACGAAGATTGTACAGAACGTGCAACAACACAGTTTTATCCTTCTTCAGATGTAACTTTATATGCAAGATGGATAACGAACGAGCAATATACTCTTACCTTTGACAGCTGCGGCGGCAGCGCCGTAGCCTCTCAGGTATATTATTCCTACGAATATCTCTCTGAACCGGAAGACCCGACCCGTGAAGGCTATCTTTTCGATGGCTGGTATTGGGACGAGGCCTACACAAAAGAGTTCGTATTCGAAGGCAATACAATGATTACCCAGGATGTCACCATCTATGCCAAATGGATAGAACTTTATGTTCTGACGTTTGAAACTAACGGTGGCGGCGCAATCGACTCGATAACGGGAGAGGAGGGGACAGCAGTGTCTGCCCCCGCTGACCCCGTCAGGGAAGGTTATGTCTTTGAAGGCTGGTATTCGGATGCCGCTTGCACACAGCTCTATGAGTTTACTGTTCTTACCGAAGACGTGACTGTATATGCAGGTTGGCGCGCCATTCAGACGGGTATCAGCGTAACACTCAATATTAACAGCGGTTCTTATGTAACTACCGAAACGCTGAGCAACCTTACCGAAGGCGACGAGCTTGAAGCGTCGTCAGTTGCAGAAGAGTTTGAAGAAGAAGTAAACAGCCTGCTTGAACTCAATTCATCAAATGACCATATCTACATTTTTAACGGCTGGTCGTATGATGCAGAGGGCACTTTGCCCTTTGAAGGCACAGTTACCTACACGTCGAGCGGCAGCATAGAGCTGTATGCCCAGTGGATAATGTCGGCAATGTATTGCCGCCTCACTTTCACGGGCGGCGACGGCGAGCTTGAAATTATCGTCCCCAAGGCGGAGAATCTGTCAGAAAGCGTCATCGCTCAGATAGAGCAGTACTATGGTGCTGAAATATCCAATTTTACCGCCCAGGACGGCACGGAATATAATCTTTCTTCCGACGTATTCGTGCGCAATCTTGTGCTTTCCCCGTCGGTTGAGCTGACAGATTTTGTGTTTACTCTGAATTCTGCAGGTTATACGCTCACCTCATATACGGGCAGCGATAGTACTGTCGTTGTGCCGTCCAGCTATAACGGTGTTTCTGTCACCGCCATCGGTGCGGAGGCATTCCTCAACAATTCCACCATCACGTCGCTCTCTTTGCCCGACAGTATAACGTCGATAGGCGAGCGCGCCTTTATGGGTTGTAGCTCTTTGAGCAATATCGAGTGCGGTGATTACATCTCATTTATCGGTATCGATGCTTTCAGCCAGACGGCGTTTGAAGGCTATGTTTCCGGCGGCTTGGTTTACCTCAGCAGTTCGCTCCGCGCCTTGATCGGTTATAGCGGCTCTGTCGCCTCCGTAACCATTCCCTCATCTGTCAAAGTAATAGCGGAGGGGGCTTTGGCGGGCAACACAACCGTCACTTCAGTTGTTTTTGCAGGCAATTCAATAAGCGCTATCCCCAACAGCATGTTCCGCGGTTGCGAAAACCTTTCTTCCGTCAGCTTGCCTTCGTCAAATTTAGTCACCATCGGCGACTATGCGTTTGAAGGCTGTTCGTCCCTCAGAACGGTATCGTTGCCTTCAAGCGTCACGTCAGTGGGCAGTCATGCCTTTGAAAACTGTTCTTCATTGAGCAGCATTTCATTCACTAATGTGCTTACTTTCGGTGAATATGCTTTGGCTAACTGCGCATTCACTACAATAGATTGGACAGGTTATACCATCTCGTCCATTTCCGAAGGCCTGTTCAGCGGATGCACAGTGCTTACGTCCGTTGTTTTGCCTGAATCCACCGCATCGATCGGTGCGGCTGCATTCAAGAATTGCGTTCAGCTTACATTCTTTACAGTCAACGCTCCCGATAATCCATTGCTCACATCTATCGGTGCCGAGGCATTCAGCGGTTGCTCATCACTGCGTACCGTCATATTATTTGCCCAGCTGTCCGGTGACAACGCAGTTTCTTTGGGTGAAGACGTCTTTGCCGATTGCGCTTCAGATTTAGTTGTCTTTATTTCGGACGGCACCCCCGCGTATGATTACACAAGTCAGTGGTATGATAGCGAGCAGGACGCCATGCTGTCCTATATCGATATATATTCGCAGCTCTATCCCGACATTGAATTTGCTGTTACGGATCTGACGGCTCCCACGATTAAAGCCGAGCAGAATGCTATCATGCTCACCCTTTCAGAAGTCGCTCAGCCTACGGATGTAATATCCATTCTGTTGCTGAACGGCCTTTCGGCTACCGACAACGCCACCGCTTCGGAAGATATCGCCTTTTCCGTATCTTCAATAGTGCATGTAACCACTCAGGCGTCAACCGAGATTGAAGCTTCTTCCGATGGTCTGTATGACCTCAGCTCTCTCGGCGTATATTACGTCACGGTCAGCGCTGCCGATCGTTTCGGCAACTCCAGCATTACCGTTATCACTATAGCGGTTGTAAATTAAAGTAATTTCACCTGCCGTCAGATGTGAAATCATCTGTACGGCAGTGCTATTGCTTGACTTATTTGTGACTAAACCTTATAATATAAAGGTAAATTATTTTATCAAACTTTTATAAGTTTTTTATAAAAAGTAGAGTTAATGAAAGGTGGTTTTTTTCCACCACAATAGGAGGCTCAGCCTTGAAATGTACTAAGGTACAATATCGCAACATTTTATTGATACTTCTGACCATAGCAATATCTGTCTTTACGGCCGGTCTTTTGTCGTCATGCTCTTCAACTAATAGCGAAGAAGCTCTTATCGAGCTTGGCTATGTCCACTTGGTTGTATATGACGCCAACGGCGGCGATTTCGACTCAAGCCTGTCCGGCACGCAGGGTACTATGGAAGTCCGCGTGCAGGATAATTCCCTTACAATCGAACCGAGCGGCAGCGACGCGCTGAACTCCATCAGCGAGCCCACAAGGTCTGGTTATGTTCTCCAGGGCTGGCAGGTCATCATATATGATGAGGACGGCAACGAAATCGAAGGCGATATGTGGGATTTTTCTACTGATCGTGTCACAAGCGACATGACTCTCCGCGCTGTATGGGCCAGGGATACTATCCTCTATGTCAATGCCTTTATCGACGGCGAAGAAGTCAACTTCCGCGAACTGACCATAACCCCCGGTACTTCATTTATCAGCAGATTCTACGAAACAGATTCTGACGGCGAATATTTCATCCGTGCCGATTATATCACTAGAAGTATGGGTACGCTGAGAAACGGTAACGTTACTTATACCGCACTCAGCTTCTATTGGCTCGACGAAAATGGTAACCGTACAGAACTTAATGCAGAAAATGCCGTATTCGATGAAGACGCAACGGAAATGACCTTGTATGCCGAAGTAATTGAAGGGCAGTTCACAATGGTCACTCAAAGCACTGCCTCATCGCTCACCCTTAATTACAACAGCTATTGGTATCTCCTTGAAGATGTCGATTTGGGTCAGGCATATCCCGAAGTCGGCAATACTTCAGCTCATATAAGCGCTTCTTCATGGGAAGCTTTGTCTACATTCAGCGGCGTTATTTACGGCAACGGCTACACAATTTCCAATATCTGGGTCAAGTCCGTTGTCCAGACTACCTCTCAGTCAGATATACGCTCAATCTTTGGCGAAGTCACCGGCATCATTGAAGACATTACATTTGAAAATGTAGAATTCACGGTATTCTCACGCACTTTGTATTCGGCGCCTTCTTCAGCTCCTACAATGAGCATTGCTTTCCTTGCCGATTCAGTCGGCGACGGCGCAAGCATAAGCAACGTTACGTTTGAAAATTGTAAAATCAGCATTGTAAATGCCGTCAAAGAGGAAGGCGACATAATGTTTGAATATGTGCTTGCCGAAGAAAATAACTATTATTGGTTTGGCGATTATTCTCTCAGCGGCGTTTCCGGTGAAATTACTGTCGAGTATCTTACGGATACAGCCATAAGAGAGTAACACTCTTGCCCGTTCAACTGCCTGAAACAGGCGTGTGCGTACCCGATTCATAATGAATTAAGTTCTCTGTAAATAATGGCCATACTTCTTTTCAGGCGCATTTATGTCTGTAAAATATGACTTTATTTAAAATATAAATATTATTTTTATATTCTACCAAAACAGGAGGATAAACAATGAAATCAAAATTGATCAAGGTGATATGCTTAGGCCTTGCTGCGTCAATGGTTCTTCCTTTTGCGGCTGCTTGCTCAAGCAGTTCAGACCTTGACAACGAAACGAGAGCGCTTACCATCAGCTCCGGCTCATTCGATGGGGTGTTCAATCCCTTCTTTGCGTCGTCTGCGTATGACAGCACCGTCGTTTCACAGACGCAGATTTCCATGCTCGGCTCTGACGCCGAAGGCAAGGAGGTTACATACGGCGTTGATGAGCCCGTAGTTACGCTCGATTACAGCGAAACAATGTACGACGTCAACGGCAACGTCACCACAAGTGGTACCAATGCAGATGTCACGGTATATCAGATGGTAATCAAGAATGATATATATTTCTCTGATGGCGTCTTGCTCACCGCTCACGACGTTCTCTTCAATCTGTATGTCTATCTTGACCCCAATTACACAGGTTCATCCACTCTGTATTCAACGGATATTCAGGGTCTGAATGCCTATCTCGCCCAAGACCCCTCGGCAACGGAAGATTCGCTCAGCTCTTTCAATGAAACATTCACAACGCTTGCCGAACTCCGTTCCGACGCGATTATCTATTATCTCAATTCTTCCAGCGAGTCACAGCTTCAGAGCACCTTGGATACCTATAACGCAATGCGCCTCGCTCTGTTTACCTCTTATGATGAGGAAAATGGTACAAACCTTGCGGATAGCTATGTTCCCTATGCAGTATCAGGCAGTGATTACGACGATTTGAGCAACTCAATCGTAAGCGATATCGAGGCATTGCGCGAACAGTTCCTTGAAGATTTAACTTCAACATATAACGCCGTGGATATGTCAACTTATGCCGGCTCTGACAGCGAGTTTTCATCGTCCTCTTTCGATGCCGATCAGACATGGCAGGGTTTCTTCTACGAATTGGGTCTTGTTTCCCGTAAGACTACTTCCACAACCCCTGTCACTGTGTATGAAAAGGACTCTGAAGGCAAGTACATTATCGACTGGGACAGCTCGGGTATTTCCCAGAATGCCAACTACACCGCAGAGGAGGCCATCCAGTATGCCTATACTGCGCTTGCCACCCGTGATGCTGACCTGGCTTCCATTCTCTCAGACTGGGATACAGGCACAACAATGCGCACCAACTTTGCCAGCTACGATAAAGAGCTTTATTTCAGCCTGATTCAGGAAGAGATGGGCGGACTTGCTGTTTCCAGCATATCGGGCATTTCCATTCTTGACGCTTCTGAATTCAACGGCTCCACAACCTATGCCGCGGGCGAATATGAAATGCTTCAGATCGTCATCAACGGCGTCGACCCCAGGGCAAAGTGGAACTTCGCTTTCACGGTTGCTCCCATGCACTATTACACCACCGCCGAACTCAATGCTGCCGCCATGGCAGATACCGAGTACAGCTCCAATTTCGGCGTAGAGTTCTCGTCCACCACGTTTATGAACTATGTAAAGAGCAGGAACGGCGTACCTGTTGGCGCAGGCGTATATCAGGCCACAACGGTTAACGATGACGTGCTTGTATGGGAAACCGATGAAGACGGCAATCCTACGTCCGCAACAACCGCAATGATTGAAACCATAAGCAATGGCTTCTACAGCGGCAACATCGTTTATCTTGTCCGCAACGAGTATTTCGAAACTACGGGCGGCGACACCGATGTTGTTTACAACGCAAAGATAAAACATTTGCGCTATCAGGTTTCGTCAACAACCAACACCATGACGAATTTGGTGTCCGGCACTATCGACATAGCCGACCCCACCGCCAACGAGGAAAATATTGACGAAGTCAACAACCAAAGCTATCTTGACTATATCACAGTAAGAACGGCAGGTTATGGTTATATCGGCTTCAATGCAAAATATATTCCCAATATTTATATCCGCCGCGCTCTGATGACGGTAATGGATATAACTCTCGTTCAGGACTACTATCCCGGCAACCTGTCCTCACCGCTCTATCGCTGCTTCTCGCGCACAAGCTGGGTCTATGAAGCGGACAGCGATTATGGCCTGGAAGAGTGGGAGCCTGAAAGCTACTATGGCTATGACTCTGCAGGCGATTTAGCAGTAGAGTATCTTCAGGCAGGCGGTTGCACATACAGAAATGGCAGCTGGTACGATGAAAACGGCGATTTGCTTGAATTCACCTTTACAATAGCCGGCGATACCACCAACCACCCCGCTAACCTCGTGTTCCTTAACGCCATCTCTATCCTTGAAGATATTGGCATCCAGGCAACCGTCGTAACTGACTCCCGCGCTCTCTATAAGCTCGCCAGCGGCGGCTTGGCAATCTGGGCGGCGGCTTGGTCGTCATCTGTCGACCCCGACATGTATCAGGTTTACCACAAGGATAGCCGTGCAACGTCCGTTCTCAACTGGGGCTATGACTATCTTATTACCGAAAACAACGCCACAACTTATGAACGCAGCATAATAAATGAACTCAGCGATCTCATCGATGAAGCTCGTGAAACCATCATTCAGTCTGAGCGTGCTGAAATTTATCGTGAAGCTTCTGACTTGGTAATGGAACTTGCTGTTGAACTTCCCCTCTATCAGAGGAGCGATATGTATGTGTATAACAACACCGTAATAGACGCGTCAACGCTCTATGCTAATCCCACGCCTTACATGAGCCCCATATCTGAAATTTGGAAGATCAGCTATCTTAACAATTGATAAAACCAGTTAATTTTACGGAACAACAATGTTAAAATATATTATCAAAAGATTGCTTCTCTGCGTTCTTATACTGTTCGGTGTTTCAGTTATTTTATACGCGTTGCTCAGGTGTATTCCCGGCGACTATGTAACAAATAAGTTCACTGCAAACCCCAATGTAGAGAATTCTGAAGAGAGGCTTGCACAACTCAGGGCACTGTATGGCCTGGATACAAATATTTTCACAGGCTATATCAGGTGGCTCTTCGGCGATGGTGAAACTTCTCGCGGAGCTATACTCCTCGATTTCGGTACATCCTTTCTCTATGAACAGCCTGTAACCGAAGTTATTGCCGACCACATGTGGATATCTTTTGCCGTTACCCTCATCAGCTTGATAATCTATTATCCGCTTGCCGTATTCCTCGGCACGCGCGCTGCGGTAAAACAATATGGTGCATTCGACTATGCAACTACAGTCCTCACCATGATAGGCATCTCGTTCCCCACGTTCTTCTTTTCGGCTATCGTTGTCAAGATATTCGTCTATGACCTCGGCTGGTTTGAACTTGGTTTGCAGTCAAACAACCTCGTCAATGCCACGGGTTGGGAAATTTTCTGGAACCAGGCATGGCACTTGGTTTTGCCCATGCTCGTCGTAGTTGTGCTCAGTATCGGCTCAATAATGCGCTACACGCGTACCAACATGCTGGAAGTGCTTAACGCCGATTACATCCGCACGGCCCGCGCAAAGGGACTTTCTGAACGCTCGGTTGTATATAAGCATGCGTTCAAAAACACAATGATTCCCATGCTCACCGTTCTTGCCGGACTTTTGCCTAGCCTGTTTGGCGGCTCCATGATACTCGAAGACTTCTTCGATATCCCCGGCATAGGTCAGATTGCTTATACGGCGATGAATGCAGGCGATATTCCCTTCGTCATGGGCTACAACATGTTCCTTGCACTGTTGACGGTAATAGGCATGTTGCTTACAGATATCATGTATGTCGTGGTCGATCCGCGCGTTAAAATTACAAATTAGGAGAAGGATATGGACGAATTGAATAAAGAAGGTGGTCTGGAAGAAGAGGTATATACCTTTCAGTCAGATTCCGCTCTCGAAGAACCTCGCGCCGAAACGCCTTCCCCTGAACAGCCGGAACCGCAAGAGGAAATGTCCATTGCCGACAGCGTTCGTTCGCTCAGCCCCACAAGGTTGGTTTTAAAACGTTTCTTCCGTTCAAAACTTTCCATTGTCGGATTGGTAATGATTATTTTTCTCTTCCTGTTCAGCTGGGTCGGCCCGTTGTTTTCGCCCTATGAAGAAAACGAAATGGCTTCAGGCACGGGCGAAAATATAATCGTCAAAGAAATTACTTTTGAAGACGAAAACGGCGAAACAGTAAGCGTTTGGATGATCACCCGCTCAGAAGTGCAGATTGGCACCAACCTGCTCCCTTCTGCCGAACATTGGCTCGGCACAGACAGCGAGGGCAGGGATATCCTCACTCGTGTAATGTACGGCGGCAGAGTTTCGCTTACGCTAAGTCTTATAGTCGTATTGCTTGAAACTATTCTGGGCGTCATCATAGGCGGCGTCGCGGGCTACTTCGGCAAGTGGGTGGATATTATCATAATGCGTGTTATCGATATATTCAACTGCATACCGTCGTTGCCGCTCATGCTCATCATAGGCTCCGTCCTCGACGGCGCAGGCGTAAACCCCAATGTGCGAATATACTTTATGATGATATTCCTAACCCTATTCGGTTGGACGGGCGTCGCGCAGATAGTCAGGGGACAGATACTCTCCTTGCGTGAGCAGGAATTTATGGTGTCGGCAACGGCAAGGGGTCTTTCAACTCCACGCAAAATTTTCCGTCACCTCGTCCCCAATGTCATACCTCAGCTCATCGTTTCAATGACTCTCGGTCTGGGCTCGGTAATCCTGATGGAAGCTTCGCTTTCATACATGGGTCTCGGCGTTCCTCTTACCACAGCTTCATGGGGTAGTATCATCAACGCCGTTCAGGATCCCCTCATACTTATGAACTATCCTAATCTCTGGGTACCGCCTGGAATATGTATCGTTCTTGCAATACTCGGATTCAACTTTATCGGCGACGGTCTGCGTGACGCGTTTGACCCCAAAGCTAAAAGGTAGTGTAGAATGATGTTATTTAAAAAGCAAAATACAACTAAAACTGACGACTCTGAAGGGGCCGAAGTAAAAAAATCGGCCCCCAAGGGTAACTCTCATTACTTGTCCGCCAAGGAGTCCCGCGCAATAGCCAAAAGCAACGCCCGTACCATAAGGGAACTCGAAAAGAAGAAGAGGGTCAGGCATGTCGATGAATCGGCTTATCTCTGCCAGATGAAAGACGACAGAAACATAGTCGAATTTGATGACCTTCACACTTATTTCTTTACCGACGCAGGCGTCGCCAAAGCCGTGGACGGCGTAACGTTTTCCATTCCCCGCGGTGCTACGGTCGGCATAGTCGGTGAATCCGGTTGCGGCAAGTCTGTCACAAGCATGTCCCTTATGCAGCTTGTTCAGGCTCCTCAGGGTCAGATAGTCAGCGGTTCAATGCGCTTTAACCTCGGCGATAAGGCCTACGATATAGCCAAAATGCCCATGAGCGAAATGCGCAAAATCCGCGGAAAACAGATAGCCATGATCTTCCAGGAACCTATGACAAGTTTGAATCCTGTGTTCCGCATAGGCTATCAGCTCGACGAAATGGTTCTTCTGCACACTCCCGGCTGCACAAAGGAGCAGGCCAAAGCCCACAGTATCGAAATGCTTAAACTTGTCGGCATAGCCGCTCCTGAGCGTGTGTACAGTTGTTACCCTCATGAACTCTCCGGCGGTATGCGCCAGCGTGTTATGATTGCCATTGCGCTGTCCTGCGATCCCCGTCTGATTATTGCCGACGAGCCCACAACCGCTCTCGACGTTACAATTCAGGCGCAGATACTCGATTTGCTCAGGGATATCAAGAATAAAATTGACGGCTCAATAATGCTCATAACTCATGACCTTGGCGTCATTGCCGAAATGGCGGACTACGTTGTTGTAATGTATGCCGGCAGAGTTATTGAAACAGGAACAACCGAGGAAATTTTCCACAACCCGCTTCATCCATATACCATAGGCTTGCAAAAGAGCAAACCCGTTGTAAAGCGCAAGGTTGATAGGCTTTATAATATCCCCGGCCAGGTTCCTAACCCCATAGATATGCCCAACTTCTGCTATTTTAAAGACAGATGCGACAGGTGTGTGGATAAGTGCAATGGCGAATATCCTCATTTTATCCAGATTTCGCCCACGCACCGCGTGTCCTGCTATCTTTATGAAGGGCAGGGGGAGCAAGGAGGTTCCGATGAGTGATAATCAGTTAGAAAATGTTACTCTGTCCGATACGGCTGACGGCGTAATTGCCGATAGCATTGCCTCAGCACAGCCTGAGTCTGCGCCCGCCGTTGAAGAAACCGCTGCCGAAAGCCAACAGCAATCGCAGCCCCTTGACCCCAATGCTCTGCTTGAGGTAAGGCACCTAAAAAAATATTTCCCCGCAAAAAAGGATTTTTTCGGTCGTCCTGTAAGCTTTCTTAAAGCAGTTGACGACGTCTCCTTTAAAATAGAAAAGGGTACAACCCTCGGCATAGTCGGCGAATCCGGCTGCGGCAAAACAACTTTGGGTCGCACCATTCTGCGTTTACAGCCTGCCACCGGCGGCGAAATTTATTTCGACGGCAAGGAAATCAACGGCTTAAAGATGTCAGAGATGAACGCTCTCCGTCCCCAGATGCAGATAATTTTTCAGGACCCTTATTCAAGCCTCTCCCCCAGAATGCCTGTCGGCAGTATAATAGGCGAGGCTGTCGCCCAGCACAAACTCGTCCCCAAGTCAGAACTTAAAAACTACGTTCTTGATATAATGAAAAGCTGCGGCTTGCCCTATCATTATTACGAACGCTATCCCCATGAATTTTCAGGCGGACAGCGCCAGCGTATATGTATCGCCACAGCCCTCGCGCTCAAACCCCGCTTTGTCGTCTGCGACGAACCTGTTTCCGCGCTCGATGTGTCAATACAGGCCCAGATAATCAACCTGCTCAAAGATATGCAGGATAAAATGGGGCTTACTTATATCTTTATATCGCACGATCTTTCGGTTGTAGAGCATATATCGAATAAAGTCGGCGTTATGTATCTCGGCAGCCTTGTCGAATACGCTTCAACTTCCGATATATTCGATAACCCCATGCACCCCTATACCGAAGCACTCTTTTCTGCGGTGCCCATTCCTGATCCTGACAGACATTCCCATCGCATAATTTTAAAAGGCGATATTCCCAGCCCCATAAACGCACCTTCCGGTTGCAAATTCCATACCCGTTGCAATCATTGCATGGATATCTGCAAGGAAGTTGCTCCCAAATTCAAAGATTATGGCGGCGGTCACATGGTTGCCTGCCACCTGTACCCTCAGGACTGATTGTAACGCATGAACAACAAGGAAAAAAAACAAAAAACCGAATTCGTTGACGACGGCAGAACTATTGCCAACATGGATTACGAATGTATAACGGGCTATAAATCTAAAGAACAGCGCAAAAAGCATGAAGAAATCCGCTCCCTTAACTTGTCTAAAAAGGAAAGGCGGGCCATCTATCGCGGCGTGTTCAGGTATTATATTCCCTTTTTTCTGTGCTTCGTTGCCATAATTGTGGCTCTGTTGCTCGCTTTTTACTTCGGTATGCGTTCACAGTAACTTGTTAAAAATGTAATTATCATAACAATTACAACAGCTGTTTGCCGTTGTAGTGGTTGTTTATGTAATTAAATGCTTTAGTAAACTTTTTGTACTGATTCCCGTTGCTTCTTAAAGTCGCGGGAAGAAAATATGGCGCATTCTGTTCTCGCGTCAACGAAATACTTTTTCGGAGGATTTTATGAAGAAAATCATCAGCACAATTTTGACTGTTGTGTTGAGTGCCGCGCTCTTGCTTATTTCGGCATGCACGTCGTCATCGACCGTCAACGGCGGCACCATCAGTTACACAGTCACCGTGCAGAGTCTTGGCGGTGTTGCGCTTTCAGACGTCACCGTCAGCGCTTATAAAGACGGTTCGGAAAGTGCTTCGCTCGTCACCGACAGTAACGGCCAGGTGGTATTTAGCTTGGCTGCCGATGTCTATACTCTCGAAGTGAGCAACCTTCCCCTCGGGTATATAGAACCGACAACCGTTTACCAGACCGACACTGCCGGCAGCGATGTTACAATCAGCCTTTCAAGTTCCATAATTACGGGAACGGAAGCGCCTACAAACCTCATCTATGAGGAAGGTGATATCATCTATGACTTCACCTACACAAATTATTATTATGACGACGATGGTAACCTCGTTGAAGAAGAGAGAAAGCTTTCTGATTCCTTTGCAGACGGCAAGGAGATGATCCTTCTCAATTTCTATTATTCTTCATGTTCACCTTGCTTTACCGAGTTCCCTCTCATGAACACGGCTTACCTTGAATATGACGCGCTTGTCGACGTCATTGCAATGTGCGATTCACGCGGCGGTGGCGACTCTTTGACAACGGCCATCGAATACAGATATTGGTTTAAGGATTCTAATGGCAATACCGATCCTCTTGAATTCTATATGAGTTATGATTCGGGCGGTTCAGTAGTTGCAAGTCATTTTGATCTTGTAGGTTACCCCACCAATGTCATCATTGACCGCTATGGCGTTATCTGCATGATAGAGGCAGGCGGTATAACCGACGTAAACGTATTCAGAAACTGGTTCGCAAAATATACCGCAGAGGACTATGTAACCGATATCGGCAATGAATACGAACTTGAAATTCCCGATATCGACAATCCTGACGTAGAAGATATCGCGACTGCCCTCAACGATTCTTCCATAGATGGCAAGATAACCTATTATTGGGAAGAGGACGATGAATACACCTGGCCTTGGATTCTGAGCGACAATGGCGGCATTGAAACGCCTATTGCAAGTAAGGCCGGCGCCTATGCAATAATCTACGCCGATATAACTCTTGCTGAGGACGAAGTCCTGGCATTCGATTACAAAACAAGTACCGAATCCGGCAGCGACATATTCTATGTATTCATAGACGGCGAAATTATTTATGAGTATTCAGGTTCGGAGGAAGAGGATTTCCTGACATGTTATGCCTACGTCGGAAATGGCGAAACGCATCAACTTGCCCTCGCTTATGTAAAGGATACGGGTAACGATGTCGGCGACGATACGGTATATATAAAGAATATGCGCGTAACGAACGAAGCCGAACTTGTATCAGAAGGTGTAACTCTTGATGTCCTTCGTCAGGCGGCAACCGGGTACAACGCGGATAGCAACACATATACAGAATATGTAGATGTTTACTATAACAGCGAGGACGGTTACTATCATGTAGGCTCTGAAAACGGTCCTTATCTCCTTGTTAATCTGAGCGACGATACTCAGTTCAGCAGCAGCATTTACAGCTGGGCTATTGAAACACTCACGCTGTATAACTATGGCTTGTATGACGAGAACGACCCCGAATTTATCCTCATCGGTGAAAATCTTCGTACAAGTTCAGATCCTTATTACGAATACTACGCACTTATCGAAAAATATGCGTGGTATGGCACTTACTCAACATACACAGATACTTTAACTCCTGTAACTCAGGAATTGAAGGAATACCTTGTCAAACTTGTAGCTGCATTGGGTAACGACGACGCTACGGATAACGAAACCGAGTGGCTTGAAATGTGCCGCTACTATGAACAGTACGGCGTGCCTGTTGACAACAGCGAAGATCCTCTTTTAGGTCTTTCTATTGAAACGGCAATCGTTGCAAACATGGGCGATAACAGCAACGTCTATATGGAACCTAAGTCGCCTCGCGGTGCTGTGTTTTCGTTCGTTCCTGCGGTCAGCGGTGCTTATGAAATTTCTACATCCGATATAGTTGTCACTTCCGGCAGCGATTGCGAAACATACCTGTGGCTCTATGATGCAGAATCCTATGGTACCGATATACTGAACCCCGGCAGTCCTATAACCGAAACCGAAGGCGGCTCTATCGTTTGGGAGCTTGAGGCAGGTGTAACATACTATATTGCATGCGCTCTTGCCGACCCCAACTATGTTGGTACATGTACGTTAAGCATCAACTACTATAGCGAAGATTATATTATCAGGAATGTGGCTTCCGACGCCTACACCTTTGACACAACAACGGGCGAAATTTCTCTTCCTCAGTATATTGATGTGCAGCTCATGAGCGGCACCTACTATGCTGTCGATGATTATGGCGAAGTAATGAGCCCTATCTATATAGACTTCGTTAACTCTACATCTTTCAGCGATAGTTCACTTTACGCGTGGATAGAATCAGGCATGTTTGATTTCAGCGAGAACGGTTATTACGCAACCGACGAAGATGAGTATGAGTTGTGGGTTGAGTATGTACCGGAAGAATACCGCGTGGATTGGACTGACTTAATGCGTGAGTATTATGAGTCAAGGAATAATTACGGCTATGTAGTGGCCGATGAGCAGTTGGTAGAAATTCTCCAGATTCTTATGGATCTTGAAGACCGCTTTACTGATAATGCATGGTTGCAGCTCTGCTTCTATATCCAGGATCTTACGGTAATAGAGGGCTGAACACGCATTGCTTGATAATCGGTCGGGCCATGTAAAAACAAAATATTTTTGCGGCGGTTCATCCGCCGCAAAAATTAAATATTTAATTTAGGAGATAAAAAAATGACAAAAAAACTTAAGGTTGTGTTCCTCACTTGCCTGACGCTTTGTCTTGCGGTAGTTGCCGTTGCTTTTGCCGCCTGCGTAAGTAGCGCGGAGGAGTTCGATGGTTCTTACACTGTAACAGTTGTCGATGAATCCGGCAACCCTGTAACAGGTGTGGATGTCCAGCTTTGCGAGGTAGAGGAGGACGGCACTCTCGGTCTGTGCCTTATTGCTGTAACCGTTGATGAAAACGGCGTAGCCGTTATCACAAGGGGCGTAGTGCAGGACACCGTATATCATATACAAATAAACAATCTTGAGGATGGTTTAACGTACGAAGATGTATATACCACAGCTGGTGTTTACAGCTATACTGTTACAGTTTCCTGATTATATATCGTTTATTCCTCATAAAAAACGCAGCCGTACAGCTGCGTTTTTTATTTACAAATGCAAAATCAAGCTCCAAGCCTCCCCTACGCTTAGGACGAGCAGGGAATTCTCAAAACAATACAAGCCTCCCTAAGCTTAGGACGAGCAAGGAATTCTCAAAACAGTGGACACCCCCCAAGCCTCCCCTACGCTTAGGGGAGGTGCTGAGTGAAACGAGGCGGAGGGGTCAAATTGCGAGATGAGCGAGGGCAAAAGTCCGCCCGAGCGGTGACCGAGCGCGGCGATATACCTTGCGCCGCGTGAGAAAGGTGCTGAACGAAGTGAAGCGGAGATGTAAAATTTGTAAAGGCGGAGGAAGAACCCTTCCGTCATATTTCGCTCAATGCTTTCGCTCCGTATGCCACCTCCCCTTGGAAAGTGGAGGCAAAAATAAGGCAAAACCCCAAGCCTCTCCTTATCAAAAGGCTTCTCCAATGCGGAATAAATCAAGTCCCGCGTGCGCAAATGCGCACGCGGGACTTGATTTTAATTTATTATGTTCTCTTAAAGTTGTTGCCAGTTACTCGCTTTGCTCGGTCGCGCTCAGGGCTTCAATTATGGCGGCTTCAAGCTCGTCATATTCAATTTCACCTATCCGCTTGAAGGTAATAACGCCTTCGGCGTCGAGTATAACAGTCATGGGGTATGCGCCCGTTCCGCCCAATGTGTCGTACACATAGGAGCCTGATTCCTGTATAACGTCCTGCGCAAATGTAATCAGCCATTCATTCCAGCCTTGTGTAATAAGATACTCGTTCACATCTACGCCGCTGACAATATAATCTGAATGAATAGCTATTACAGTAATTTCGTCTGAATATTTTTCGGCTGCCTCGGCAAAGTAGGGGAGTTCTTCAACGCAGGGGCCGCACCACGTTCCCCAGAAGTTTATCACGGTAACCTGCCCCAATGTGTCGCTGACGGTATAAGTTTCGTCGTCTTCGCCGCCATATACGGGAATGGTAAATTCGGGACACAAATCACCTACTTGGTTTCCCTCGGTTATTCTTTCTGAAGCGCTTGTATCAAAGAAATTATAATAGATTATCGCGCCTATAAGTACTATTGCCGCAAGCGAGCAGACTATAATTTTTAATATCCGCTGTCCCTTAGGGCCGATATAAATCTTTCGGGGAACCTTTTTCATGGGAACGGAGGGGGTGGAAGATACTTCCGTCTGCACAGTCGGCGTTCCCTCAATCGCCATCATATCCGCCATGTCCTTCATAACAGCCGTGTTGCCTTCATTTCCGGCGGCGGCCGCTGCCGTCACGGGACGTACAAAGTTAGTCAGCGGAACTTTTACCGTTAAATCGCTTTCAACGTCATTGGGCTTCACGAATATTGAAGACCCTCTCCATACAATGGCCTTTGTGGGACATACGGGAATACATTCCCCGCAATTTATGCACTCATGGTCGCCTACATGCTTTATGTCCATCTTGCAATGCGCAACGCACAGTCCGCAGTCTACGCATTTGTTTTTTTCAATTTTAACGCCCAACAGAGCTATTTTATTGAAGAATCCGTATATCGCGCCCAGCGGACATAAAAAGCGGCAGAAGGGGCGGTACATGAATACGCTTGCAACAAGTATTAGCACAAGCACGGCAAACTTCCATGTAAACAGTCCTCCGAGCATTGTGTACATTTCTGCGTTTGCAGGATTTAACAGCAAAAGTATCGCGCCGCCAAGCGTTCCCGAAGGGCAGATGTATTTGCAGAAAGAAGGCACGGGGGTGCTCTGTAACATGTATGCCAAAGGAACAGCAACCACCAGCCCGACAAGTAAAATATATTTAAAGTACGAAAGTATGCGCGTTATCTTGTTTTTCTTTAATTTTGGGGTCTTTATCTTATATAGTAAATCCTGAATGAGGCCGGTCGGACACAGGAAACCGCAGATCACTCTGCCAAGCATTATGCCGAACAGTGCAAGTATGCCCAAAATGTACACGGGCGTCTTTGTGTCTGAACCTGCAAGCGCGTTTTGCAGCGCGCCGAGGGGGCAAGATGCAACCGTGCTGGGGCAGGAATAGCAGTTCAGCCCCGGAATACACACATTCTTTGTTCCGCCTTTATAAATTATGCCTGTAAACAGTCCCTTGAAGTTCGCGTTTGTCAGTAGTGCCGCATACAGCTGAATAATTCGTCGTCTTGTGGGCAGATGATTTTTAAACCATAGCCCGATTTTTTTGAAAAAACCGCCTGTCTTTGTAAGTAACTTTTTCATATCAACCCAATCCTATGCACTCGGTACATATATTTATTGCTTTGCCCAGCACGTCGGCCATTCCGCCGTTGAAAACGCCAATCACAATAAACACAACGGCAATTACAAATATCGCTCCGCGCACACACCAAAGAGTGATGGGCGATTGAAGCACGGCGGCAATTTTGCCGTTTCCGCAATCTGCGGCTTGCGCTCTGCCGCCCTTTGCCAACATGATTTTCGCCTGAGGGAGTATTTTTTTTGCCGAAACGCCGTCAAAAATCGTTGCGCCGCATGTGGCGGCAAATGCAACTGTTGCACAAGGCAACACGCTCCTTACAAGATCCAAAACAGCCTCGTTGGGGTCGGAAGGGTATGCAGACAGATTAAATAAAAAGTACAGGCTCACGCCTGCGCATACAAGGCATATCGCCATGCAGCTTATCCACACTATGCGGCGCACTTTCTTTTCGCGGGCAACGGCCGCAGCTGCCTGCACATATTCGGGCGAGTCGCTCTGTTTTGCCGCAAGATCCAAAAGCCGCTCAACGTCGCCACGTTCGTCTGGCAGGCGTTTTAACTTTTTCTTATCTTCGGGATAAATTATCCATATTATGCCGCCTGCGATTATGGCTATTATCCATATCCAGAATGGAGCGGCTATTGCGGTGTAGCGTTCAATAACAAGTTCGCGGCTGTAGCCCAAGCCGCTGTAATATATGTCCGCCGCCTGCGAGATAAATAATATCCCTACAACTACAGTCAGTACGGAAAGACAAATTCCATACCAAAAATGCAGCCGCCGCTTTACGTCTACGGTCATTACAATTCAAACCTCCTTCGTGTGTATATTCATAGCTTAAATTATACGCGACGGCGGTTAAGCTGTCAAGTTCTTTAAACTGCTATAATATAGTCGCGCGCGTATCGTTGTATAATGAGGGTGTATATGTGAGCAATTATGGGCATTGCTGCCGTTTTGCTTGACATAAAATTTGTTAAAGGGTATTCTTTATATATGGATAAAAAAATTTACGAAGGCTGTCTTGCCGTACTTAAAGAGGAGCTTGTCCCCGCTATGGGGTGTACTGAGCCTGTATCGGTGGCATACGCCGCCGCGCTTGCCCGCAATACCCTTGGCTGTATGCCGCAAAAGGTTCATATTGCCGTCAGCGGCAATATTTTAAAGAATGTCAAAAGCGTCATTGTGCCTAACACTAACGGTATGAGAGGTATTCCCGCGGCTGTTGCCGCAGGTATAGTGGCGGGCAATCCCGATCTCAGGCTTGAAGTGCTGTCGCAGTTAGATGATGACGGCCGCGCGGCTATCGCGCGCTTTCTTGAACGCAAAGTTATCTCTGTCGAACAGTCGGGCAACGGGTGCGTCTTTGATATAGCTGTAAACGTATTTTGCGGTGAGGACAGCGCCTTTGTGCGTATCTCAGGCGATCACACAAACGTCGTCAAAATCGAGCGCAACAACCAGGTGATTTTTGATAAGCAGACTTCGGACGAAAGCAGTAATTCTCTTACGCAGTTCAAAAGCGACGTCACCGTCAGGGATATTGTAGAATTTGCCGATACAGTCGAACTTTCCGATGTTGAAGAGCTGATTGAACGGCAGATATCTTACAATAGCGCAATAGCAGCGGAGGGGCTAAAAAATGATTACGGCGCCCGCATAGGTAAAATACTCCTCAGTGCCTTCGGCGACGACGTACATAATCTTGCAAAAGCGACGGCTGCGGCAGGTTCGGACGCAAGAATGAACGGGTGCGAGATGCCCGTCGTCATTGTTTCAGGCAGCGGCAATCAAGGTATGGCCGCGTCCCTGCCCGTAATAGTGTATGCTGAAAAACTTGGTGTTCCGCGCAGTGAATTGATCAGAGCCATTGTTGTGTCTGACCTTATTACTATTCATCTGAAATCTGGAATAGGGTGTCTTTCGGCGTATTGCGGTGCGGTCAGCGCAGGTTGCGGCGCAGGCGCCGGGGTATGCTATCTCCGCGGCGGCAAATACAAGCAGATAGCGCATACTGTTGTCAATGCTCTTGCAATAGAATCGGGCGTAATATGTGACGGAGCAAAGTCGAGCTGTGCGGCAAAGGTCGCTTCGGCAGTGGAAGCAGGGCTTGTCGGCATGGAAATGTATAGCCGCGGAAGCCAGTTTTATGGCGGCGACGGCATTTTGGAAAAGGGAGTGGAAAACACTATACGCAATGTCGGTGATCTTGCGCGTTATGGTATGCGAGAAACAGATGAAGAGATTATCAGAATGATGATAAAAACGATCAGTTGATAAAAATAAAAACTTATATTTCCCTTAATCATATTCAATACATATTCGCCCTCTTACGGCGTCAAATGATTGACAAGTATACATTTTTTTATGTATAATATTTCAGTAATAATCTGCGGTGTTAAGCTTGCAGATTATAGCTTTTTTTATGCTTTTCGGAGGATTACCAAACGATGAAAAAAACTTCTTTGTTGGCAGCGGGATTGGTCGCTCTCGGACTCGGCATTTTTTGTGCTTGCACGGAAGAAACGCCTGGTAGTGGAGTAGATGATGGCGGCGATAATGGAAGCACAAGCAGCAATTATGTTTCTGCTATGGGTAGTTTCGCTGAAATTACTTGGATAAGCCAGGACGGGTTGCTTGACCTTGCAAACAGCACTTTTGAAGGTGCCTCCTCTTTCGAGGTGACCAATGTCGAAGGTACTGTGGGCGACGGTATGACCATCTATTGTACTGCCGACGACGTCGATTATACGCTTACGCTCAATGATTATGGCGCTCTTGAAATGCGTACAACTGAAGGTGACGAGCTTGAGCGTACATTTATGGCCAGCGCTACTTACTTTGCCGGTACCTGGTATGATGAGGACGGAACAGATGGCTATTATTATGTTATCTCATCTAACCTCGATGACGACGGTTATTTCAGTTGGCAGCGCCGCAACCAGAGCGGGGTTTCAACCGAGTCGGTAAGGCGAGCTGTTACAGTATTTGAAACGTATGAAGACGATACTGCCGGTATGTATTTCGGTGTCCTTTCCGAAGATGATGAAACAGTCATTGATATTTATTATTATTTTTCTTCATCGACTGTCTATATGGAGGATGGTTCAGCGTTGGGTAGTACTGCGGTTACTGCTTATTCCGGGGCATTCTCTACAACCTATCGCAACAGCGACGGCGATGAACTGACGATTGATATCAACAACAGTATTGTCACTTATGCAGAAACTGAATGTGAGGCATCTCCGGCATACGACCAGTACGGTGCAGGTATATGGTTCTATTACGATAGTGAATACTATGCGCTCATTCAGATGATAGATTCTACATATCTTATCAATAGCTCAGGTGTCGAAGAGTATGCGCCCTATGACAGCGAATGGCTGCCCGGCGAAACTTCTGATGACGGCTATTGGATGAATGGTTCGGGCCTCATTGACGTCTATTTTAGCGACGATGAAACTATTACGTTTAATGGCACTAATTATTCTCTCGAAAAGTCCCTTGACAGCGGCGACACAGTTTACACATTCTATGTTAATTCCACAGCGCTGACGATTCGCCCTGTAGACGGCACCGACGATGTCTTTACGATTGAAACAACGGTGTCAAGATATAGCGGCTATTATTTCCGCAATTCATCTATAGAGATCTATTTTGATACGTTTACAAACAATTCAGAAGATTTGACTGTAGATGAGGATCTGACAATAACAAGTGTGGCTTATAGCGTTTCAGGTGATGTGGTAACTTCTGCTACAACTTACTATACGGGTACATTCACTTATATTTCTGATCTCGGTGCTACAGCTATTTCCTATTCGCCGTTTGGTGAGGGCGGTGCTACCTTGTATTTTACGATAGTAAACAGCGAGGGCATTTATTGGTCTATAGCCGGCGGTTTTGGCAGCTATATGGTGTACTCAACGTATTTCACACTTGACTACGAGGAGGTGGCTATTGATTCGCTCACAGCCGCGCTTGGCGATGATGACGTTTATTTCACCACCGGCGGCATGAATCCCGATATCATGCAGTTTGATTTTGAGCAAGGTATCGTGTGGATGAATGATACAGCATATTGCTTCACCTGGGGTTATGGCTATATTACAAGCACCTCTGAACCTGAACTCTACATCATGCTTAACGGCGATGAGGTCGAAACCGATATCGGTTATGACTACGACAGATATACTTTATATATCTCAAGTTTGGGCATTTTGGCAGAATTTACCAACGTGTCCGTAGATGAAAGCTCCGGTTCAGTAACTCCTAGCGATGATGTCGTCGAAAGCTTTTATGTCGCTCAAAGCCTGTTTGAAAGTTTGATTGGCTCGCAATTTGTCTATGACGGTCAGTTTACTTTGTCCACAATATCAATCGGCGAAGACGGTGCGCTCAATCTGTCAGTCTACGACTATGATGACGATACTACAGATTTAATAAAGGTTATGCCGTATGATTATACAATTGACCTTACTGTCGACAGCTCAGGAAATGAAATAATCACGCTCACTTATGAAATGAATGGTGAGGAATACAGCGTTGTTATTACCAACAGACTGTACGCAACGTACAATTCATTGACATATTGTATTCCTGATTTAGCTGAAGTTATCGGCACTTATAATAATGATGAAGACGGATATATCACTTTAACTTCCGACGGCAGAATGATAATTGACGGAACTAATGTTACAGTTAAAGATATATCTACGCAACCCGGCAGCGTTATAATTGAATACAGCTATCAGGGCTCAAGTTATACGGCAACTTTCAATGGTGAAACTGTTACGATATCTGATGGTTCTACATATAATAATAAAATACAGTTCACACCTGAAAAGTTTGTCGGTACATTCAATATCGAGGATGTCGATAGTATCGGCGATGTAGAAATTGTTGTTTCCTCGGTTGTAAGCGAAATCAATCAGAGCGTATCGCTTGTCGTTACCGTCAATGGCACAATTACAAGCACTACGTTTACCTATGTTGATGGCAAACAGCAACTCTCCTTTTATGTTCGTGACTTTGCTACTTTTGTGCGTATCAATTGTGTAATGGTTTTGGATGGTGAAGCTCTTATAGTTACCGTCAACAGCCAGTCAGAAAGTCTTACTGCCTCCGATTGGAGCTATAGTGATTTTATCATTGAAGACGAAGGAACGTTGACATGTGTAGTCAAAGATGGTGTGCCTCTTTATACCTTAGACGGCGAACTTTGCGATTCATATACCGTAACAGTCGATAGCGACGGCGTTAAGACATTGCAGCTCACTTTCGGTACGTCTGTTGTTACAATCACAAATACTGATGGCGATATTGTAACAGATATTGATTAAATAATTTAATAGATAAAAAGATATAGCCGCCTTAGGCGGCTATATCTTTTTATGCGTTATAAAAATTTTACTTCGGGCTACAATACTTCAAATATCATCACCAGCTGTTTGGACATGATGGGCATTGTTATTGTAAATCTGCCGTCTGTTATAATAGTTTTTTGTTTGTAGTTAAAGCCCATAATGCCTATCTCAGCGGTGAGCTCATTTGTTTTCTCATTGAACTTATATGTGCTGTCAAATTCGTTGCAACTTCCGTCTTTTTTCCTGTACATTATTTTTAGTTGATTTTTTTCGCCTATAATTATGCGGAAATAGTCGTAGTCTTCTAACAGATTTGTATCGCCCAAAGTGGCGCGCGTACATTCATAAGTGTTCATATATGGATGCGTAAGTTCTTTTATGGAAGAATCTTCATCTATTGTGAATGCGCAGGAGATAAGTATTATAAATATGGCAATAAGGCATGTGTATGATGCTTTAAATTTCATGTATTCAGTATGTGCGTTTTACCTGATAAATATTAAAGTGCGACGCACCCGACAGTGGGGGGTGCGTCGCACTTTAATTTTCTATTGCAATCAGGCCTTGCCTATACATCCAAAAATTTCCATTTTTTCTTTAACTGTATCTTTTATGGCCTGAGCGCCGGGTGCAAGCAGTTTTCTGGGGTCAAATCCTTTGCCTGACAGGTCTTTGCCTTCTTCAATGTATCTTCTGGTTGCAGCCTGGAACGAAAGCTGACATTCAGTATTTACATTGATTTTTGCAACTCCCAGTGAAATTGCCTTTTTGATCTGATCGGTGGGGATACCTGTGCCGCCATGAAGAACGAGAGGCATCTCTCCAACTTTTTCTTTTACTGCTGCAAGAGTTTCAAACGATAATCCGGGCCAATTGGCGGGATATTTGCCGTGAATATTGCCTATGCCTGCGGCGAGCATGGTTACGCCCAAGTCGGCAATTTTTTTACATTCTTCAGGGTCAGCACATTCACCCTTTCCTATAACGCCGTCCTCTTCGCCGCCGATTGAGCCCACCTCGGCCTCAAGGCTAAGCCCAAGCTGTTTGCATACATGTACAAGCTCAGTAGTCTTTGCTATGTTTTCATCAATAGGCAGATGCGAGCCGTCAAACATTATGGATGAAAACCCTGCTTTAATACATTTATAACAGCCATCGTATGTACCGTGGTCAAGATGAAGCGCCACCGGAACGGTGATATTCAATTCTTCAATCATCGCTTTAACCATAGCGGCCACAACTTTAAAACCGGTCATGTATTTGCCGGCGCCTTCCGAAACGCCTAATATTACAGGCGCACCAAGCTCCTGCGATGTCTGAAGTATGCTCTTTGTCCATTCAAGGTTATTGATGTTGAATTGACCGACGGCATACTTGCCTTTAAGCGCCTTTTCAAGCATTTCTTGTGCTGTAACTAATCCCATAAAAACCTCCCAATCACATAAAATATAAAATTTGGTGCAGATGCAATTATTGCTTTCTACATATTATAGTATAAATGTTTTTCGGCTAAATTTCAAGAGCATTTTAAAAATAATTTATATTATTTTACCAATATTATATTGTAGAGCCTGTTAATGTGCTGTTAAAGTTCAATAACAAAAAACTGATAAATTTCGGGAGCAATAAAGTATATTTATCGCGAAAAATTCAAATTCTTGTTGACTTGAAAAAACATATTTGATATAATGTTAACGACATAAAGATAAATATTTTTTATTCGGAGGATTATATAAAGTTATGGCAAATGTTAAAGTTGCTATCAATGGTTTCGGTCGTATCGGCCGTCTCGCTTTCAGACAGATGTTTGACGCTGAAGGTTATGAAATTGTAGCTATCAACGACCTTACCAGCCCTAAAATGCTGGCTCATCTCCTGAAGTACGATTCGGCACAGGGCAGATACAAGTATGCTGACAGCGTTGTTGCCGGTGATGATTATATCACAGTCAACGGTAAAACAATCAAAATTTACGCTGAAAAGGATGCTGCAAATCTTCCTTGGAAAGAAGTAGGTGTAGACGTTGTTCTTGAATGCACCGGCTTCTATACTTCTAAGGATAAGGCCATGGCGCATATCAATGCCGGCGCAAAGAAGTGCGTTATTTCTGCTCCCGCAGGTAACGACCTTCCCACAATTGTTTACAGCGTAAACGAAAATACTCTTAAGGCAACTGATACCGTCATTTCTGCTGCAAGCTGCACAACCAACTGCCTTGCACCCATGGCTGACGCACTCAATAAGCTCTGCAAAATTAAGAAAGGCTACATGACCACTATCCATGCCTACACAGGCGATCAGATGGTTCTCGACGGACCTCATCGCAAAGGCGATTTAAGAAGAGCAAGGGCTGCCGCTGTCAATATCGTACCCAATTCTACCGGTGCGGCAAAGGCAATCGGTCTTGTTATTCCCGAACTCAAGGGTGTTCTCGATGGTTGCGCACAGCGCGTTCCCGTTCCTACAGGTTCGCTTACTCAGCTCATCGCTGTCTGCGAAGGCGAAATTTCCGCAGAAGATGTCAATGCAGCAATGAAGGCTGCCGCTTCAGCTTCATACGGATATACTGAAGAAGAAATTGTTTCTTCCGATGTAATCGGCATGACCTATGGCTCGCTCTTTGACGCTACGCAGACGAAGTGCATGCCCATCGGCGATGGCACAACTCTTGTAAAGGTTGTTTCCTGGTACGATAATGAAAATTCTTATACCTCTCAGATGGTAAGAACAATTAAATACTTTGCCGAATTAAAGTAATCTCTAAATTGCATTTCAAGTCCCGCGTCTTACGGCGCGGGACATATTTTTGAATTAGTTAATTAAAATATGAAAAAAATTAAGTATTATATTTTTGCTCTGCCCGTGGCGCTATTTCCTTATATACTGCTTGCGGGGCTGGCCTGCCTGTATTCCACCGAAATAATGGAGGGAGTGTTTGGCGGCAACGGATACGCACTCGTGGCTGTTGTTGCGGCATTTATTCCCGTCTGCGGCGCGTTTGCCGTAATTTTAGGTGTGATGACTGCGCTCGGCAGAATAAGCGGCCCTTTCGCGGCGGCACTTTCAATGGCGATAAAACTCGTGCAGATACCTGCGTACATAGTTATTTTTGTAATGGGTATTATATTTTCTATAACTGTATTCGGCATACCGTTCGTAATAATTTTTGTGGTATATGATATCTGTGCAATAGCCATGACGGGTCTTGTGGGCGCATGCGCTATGTACAATAATTTCAGAAGCGGTAATCTGCCTTTATTAAATGCGGCACTTTTCGCCGTGTGTCAGTTTATATTCTGCGTGGATATAGTTTTTGCCATTATTGCATTTGTTACGGTAAAAAAGAAAGCAAAAGGTAATTAAACTTACAGGATGGCGTTCTGAATCCGCATTTAATATCCCGCGCGGCGCATTTTAATGCGCCGCGCGGGATATTTTTTTGCAAACTATTGACAAATCTGTTATGCCATAGTATAATCTATATGAAGTTAAACTAAATATAAAGGAGGCGCAATGGTTAAATCGAGCGAGTTTATTAAAGGCTATACCGAAATAATTATCTGCGCGCTTTTAAGCGAGGGTGACGATTATATCTATAATCTTGTAAAGCGCATAACTGAGCGCGGAGGAGGGGAGATCCAGATAACAAATCCTTCGTTGCTCATGATTATGAAGAAGATGCTTGCCGATGGTAAAATTTCCACCTATAGCGGAGCGGGAAAAAGCGGCGCAGACAGAAGGTATTATTCGCTTACGCCGTATGGGCGGAGCTATTACGAGAAATTAAAGGGCGACTACCTTAATTCGCTGTTAACTTTACAAAGTCTTATTTCAGGAGAAGAAAAAGGTGAATGATAAAATCAAAAAATATATTCATGATATAATGAAGAACTACAGCGTAAGCAATTCAAAATTAGAAAAAGAATTGGTTCTTGCCTGTTGTGATGAGTATAGTATGCAGACATCAAACGGAGTTGCGCCGTATGATGCTTATGAAATGGCAATCAGCAACGTTGAGGATATTGTTAAAAGCATGATAAAGCCAAACAATAAATTTGCCTTTTCATTAGGTATGGGCATACTTGCGCTCATCTTATCCGTAGGCGAAATGTTTGCTTCACTCTTGTCTGCAAGCGTCTACTTTTATGAAGCCGAAATGGCGATAGTTTGTGGTTGTTGGGCGGTAATTATAATACTCTACGCAATAATATTCCGTAAAAGTTTAAGGTGGTATAACTTTCTTATCCTCGCCGTTTTGCTTGCGTCGTGGCTCACTTCATTCTTTATAATTTTCCCGTTGTTCTTCTTCAACGGCCCTCCCGGTAGCTATCAAAATATATCCTTCATTTTTCCCTGCGTGTTCGAGCGGCATTGGCGCCGCGATTGGTTTGAGGCAGGCTATTACGAAGTCGATTATTACGCCTATCTCAATTTCTTAGTTGCTTTAACTGTGTTTGTAACCACTTTTGCGTTGTTTATTAAGGAGAAGACCAGGATTAAAAATATATAGCAAATTCGGCCCGTCGGCGCGTTTGCACGCGCCGACGGGCTGATTTTATATATTCTTAAAAATTTTAAATAAAACGCTTGACATATTTAATTATATTGTATATAATCAATATATACAATATTTAAAGGTAGAGAATGAACATCCATATCACCAACAATTCAGGCAAAGCACTGTACGAACAGATTTATGACCAGATAAAAACCCAGATTCTTGAGGGCACTCTCGCCGCAGGCGAACCGCTGCCCACAATACGCGGTCTTGCAAAAGATTTAAGAATAAGCGTAATCACCACGTCAAGGGCTTATTCCGACCTCGAACGCGACGGCTACATTTATTCCGTGGTTGGCAAGGGCAGCTTCGTTGCGGAAGCGAACGGGCAGTTCGTAAGGGAAAGAAACCTCAAAGAAATGGAGGCGCATATTACTCAATCGGTCGAAATCGCCAAAAGGTGCGGTATGAGCGAAGAAGAGTTTTTAAATATTGTAAAGACAATTTACAGGGAGTAAATATGTTAAGTGTAAAGGCATTGAGCAAAAATTATTCACATTTCAGCATGGAAGGCGTTTCGTTCGACATACCCGACGGCGCAGTGGTTGGACTGATTGGTGAAAACGGTGCGGGCAAGAGCACGGTCATAAAATGTATTTTGGGAATAGTCCGCCCTGATGGCGGCGAGGTGCTGTTCAGCGGTAAACCCGTAAATTGCCTCACAAAGGCGGAAAAACAAAAGATCGCCTATGTCCTCGATGATGGTGGTCTGCCCGCGGAACTCAATATCACCATGCTCAATAAGGTTTTATCAAACGTATTTGAGTGCTGGGACAGTAGTAAGTTTAAGGAACTCACCGCGCGCTTCGGTTTGCCCGAAAAGAAAAAGATAAAGCAATTTTCCCGCGGCATGAAAGTTAAGGCGGCAATAGCCGTTGCACTGTCGTATGCGAGCGACATTCTCATCCTTGACGAACCGACGAGCGGACTCGACCCCGTGGTAAGGGACGAGATACTCGGTATGATTTACGATTACAACTGCCGGGAAAATCGCGCCGCGCTTATATCTTCGCACATAATGAGCGACCTCGAAAAGATTTGCGACTACATAGTTTACATTCACAAAGGCAAAATGCTGATAAACGAGCAAAAGGACGTGCTTTTGGAAAAATATGCGGTGTACACCGTAGATGGCGCGAAGCTCGGCGAATTAGATAAGGGCGCTATAGTAAAGGTACTGCGCAGGGAGTACGGTGTGGACGTGCTTGCCTTAAAGGAGCGCATGCCCGCAGACTTTGAATTCAGACCTGCCGGGCTTGAAGATATAATGTTGTTTTACTCCAAAGGAGAAGATTTATGTTAGGATTGTTCTTAAAGGATTTTTATTCCTTGAAATTTCATGTGCTGTTGTTTGCTGGCATAATGGTGCTATGTTGTGTAACGTCTGTCTTGTTGGAAACTCCGATATACATCGTGTGTATGGGTATGGTTTTTAGTTCTACTATTTCGATGACGGTTTTCAGTTATGAAGAAAAGGAGGGCTGGCAAAAATTCATTGCCGCGAGCGGCATAGATGCGAAGACGATTGCGGCGGAAAAATATTTATTTGTCGGGTTGTATATTTTAATTTTTGCCATAGGGGGTGCAGTCACATTTGCCGTATCTGACGCAATTTCTCCCGTTAAGTTTATTTTACCTATCTGCCTGTCGGTCATCGCTGTTGCTTTTGTCATTCCCGCTCTTTTTGCTTTTGGCTCGGATAGTGCGAGGATTGTCTTAATAGTTGTTGTGGTTTTAGTAATGCTAATTTTCATTTACATGATGACGTGGTTTGATGTAGTTGACTTACAGTTTATATCAAATAATGTCTTCATTGTATGTCTGGTCTTGGGTACTGCAATTTTATTGGCGGCGTCGTTCGCACTGTCGGTAAAAAAGATAAAGAGTAAGCAGTATTGATAAAATATGTGCGCGGACGGCTTTTGCCGTCCGCGCACATATTTTATACGTTAAATCTGAACAGTACCACGTCGCCGTCTTTAACAACGTAATCTTTGCCCTCGGAGCGTACTTTGCCCTTTTCGCGCGCGCCTACAAGTCCGCCGCATTCCAGAAGAGTTTCATAGTCCACGACTTCGGCTCGTATGAATCCGCGTTCAAAATCGCTGTGAATAACTCCCGCCGCTTGCGGCGCTTTGGTGCCGCGCTTTATCGTCCATGCCCTCGTTTCCTTTTCGCCTGCGGTAAGGTATGATATCAGCCCCAAAAGGTGATAACTCTTTCTTATAAGGGCGTTGAGCCCGCTCTCTTTAAGTCCGAGTTCTTCCAAAAACATTGCGCTTTCTTCGGGCTCCATCTGCGCAAGTTCTTCCTCGGTTTTAGCGCATATAACAAGTACTTCGCTGCCTTCTTTTGCGGCGAGCTCTTTTACTTTTACTACAAGTGTAATGTCGTTCTCGTCCTTTCCCATATCGAATTCGGATATGTTTGCTGCGTAAATTACGGGCTTTGCCGTCAGCAGGAACAGATTATCGAGCAAAGGTTTTTCCGCTTCGGAGCACTCGAAAAGCCTTGCGGGTTTTTCTTCTGCCAAAAATTTTTCAAGCCTTTCAAGCATGGCGTATTCAACAGCCGCTTCTTTGTTTGAACCGCCGCGCGCGCTGTTTCTTATCCTGTCCTGGCGCTTGTTTACCGCCTCGATATCGGCAAGAATGAGTTCAAGCGTTATTGTGTTTATATCGTCCACGGGGTCTATTTTGTTGCTTACGTGCGTAATGTTTGCGTTCTCGAAGCACCTCACAACATGCACAATCGCATCACATTCGCGTATGTGTGAAAGAAACTTGTTCCCCAGGCCCTCGCCGTGAGAAGCTCCTTTAACAAGCCCTGCAATATCTACGAATTCAACGATAGCAGGGGTGACTTTTTTGCTGTCATAAAGGGCGGCTAATTTATCAAGCCTTTCGTCGGGAACAGCTACAACGCCTACATTTGGTTCTATTGTGCAGAAAGGATAATTTGCCGCCTCTGCGCCGGCATGGGTTATTGCATTAAATAGTGTCGATTTTCCTACATTCGGCAAACCTACAACGCCTAATTTCATAAATTTTCTCCAAAACTTTCTTGCGCTTATAATTATATTACAAAAATATAATTTTAGCAAACTTTAATTTGCTTAAATATTTAAATTATGCTAAAATATCAATATTAAAAATTCAAGGAATTTGTCATGGATTATAAGAAGTATATAGCGTCTAAAATAAAAGTGGAGGGCGTGGAAGATGAGGAAATTTATTCATCTATAGCTCTGCCGCCAAATTCACAGATGGGGGATTATGCTCTGCCCTGTTTTAAATTTGCAAAAGTACTTCGCAAAAGTCCCGTTGTCATCGCGCAGGAACTTGCGTCCGGAATAAATACGGATGAAATTATAAGTCAGGTTTCCGCTGTCAACGGTTACTTGAACTTTAAAATCAGCAAGGAAGGCCTTGCCTGCGACGTGCTTGCAGAAATTTTTGATAAAGGTGAAAAGTATGGTTCGTCTGATATAGGGTCTGGCAAGACAATATGTATAGACTATTCGTCTGTCAACATAGCCAAGCCTTTCCATATAGGTCACCTGTCAACTACAGTCATCGGCAGCGCGCTCTATAAAATTTTTAATTTTCTCGGTTATAAAGCCGTGGGAATAAACCACCTCGGCGATTACGGCACACAGTTCGGTAAGCTTATAAGTGCCTATAAACATTGGGGAAACAAAGAGGAAGTGGAAAAGGGTGGTATTCATGCCGTAAACGATTTGTATGTCCGCTTCAATAACGATGCTGACGAGGAAATGGAAAGTGAAGCGCGTGAATATTTCCGTCTGATTGAAAGCGGCGACAAAGAGGCAAACGAACTCTTCGATTGGTTTAAAGAACTTACATTAAAGTATGTTAAAAAGATATATGACCGCCTCGGCGTACATTTCGACAGCTACGCCGGCGAGAGATTCTATACCGATAAGATGCAGCCTGTCATAGATGAGCTGAAGGCTAAGGGGCTGCTTATAGAGAGCAACGGCGCCCGGATAGTCGATTTGGAACAGTATGGTATGCCGCCCTGCCTCATACTGCGTTCGGATGGTGCGTCACTGTATGCCACGCGTGATATTGCCGCGGCCATATATCGTAAGAATACTTACGATTTTGATAAATGTCTCTATGTTGTGGCATATCAGCAAAATCTGCACTTCAGGCAATTTTTCAAAGTCATTGAACTCATGGGCAGGGAGTGGGCGAAGGACTTGGTTCATGTAGCCTATGGCATGGTTTCGTTGGAGGACGGGGCAATGTCGACGCGTAAAGGCAAGGTGGTCTGGTTAGAGGATGTTATCTCTAAGTGTGTCCAAAAAGCCTACAACGTGGTCAATGAAAAAAATCCCTCGCTTGAAAATAAAGAAGAAATTGCTGAAAAGGTAGGCATAGGCGCGGTAATTTTTGGCGCGCTCTACAACAACAAAATAAAGGATATAACTTTCTCTTATGATAAAGTACTGTCGTTCGAAGGCGAAACAAGCGTGTATGTTCAATATACATGTGCGCGCGCCTCATCTGTAATAGAAAAGGCGGGTGACTACGTTGCCCGTATGCCTGAAAATCTTACCGTCGGCGACGAAGAGTTTGAGGTAGTTAAGAGCCTTTCATCTTTTCCTGAAATTGTCCTTGACGCCGCGGATAAGTATGAGCCGAGCTATATAGCGCGCTATGCCGTGGATCTTGCGCAAAAATTCAATAAGTTCTATTTTGACTGTAAAATTCTCACAGCGGAAGATGGCGTAAAAGATTTCCGCCTGTTGCTCACTAAAGCTACTCTGCGTACACTTGAAAATGCTCTCGGTTTGCTTGGAATAGGCGTACCGGATAAGATGTAATATGTATAAAGTTATTATTTTTGATCTTGACGGTACTCTTTTAGATACTTCCGCCGATATTTGCGAAGTACTTAACGACGCATTGTACACATTCGGCTGTCCCCGTGTTTCGCTCAGGAAAACTATTGAAAGCGTCGGTAACGGAGCCAAAGCCCTGATAGAGCAGGTCGTTCCGCCGCAGTGCGAAAATGTTCGTGAGATTTATGAATATTACCGCTTAAAGTTTGCTCAGTGCGATAACCGCCACACGAAGTTATACGACGGTGAGGATGATTTTCTTATCAACGTTAAAAAGTCTGGCGCTAAAATGGCTATACTCACCAACAAGCCAAACGACGCGGCCTTAAAGGTATATAACTCCTTTTTGTCTAAATACAATTTCGATATCGTCTTAGGGCATGACGAGCGTTTTCCGTTGAAGCCGGCGCCGGAGGCTGTCCATTATATTATGCAGCAATTGGGCGCGGGTAACAGTGAGTGCCTCTTTGTGGGTGACGGCGAAACGGATATTGCAACCGCGGCAAATGCCTCTATCGATTGTGTGAGCGTACTGTGGGGGTATAGGTCTAAAGAGCAGCTTGAATGTGCCGGCGGCTCTGTGTTCGCAAATACTTTTAATGAGTTGTACGAAATTTTCCTGAAAGGTTAAAATAATTTCTTGCAAATTTTTTTCAAATTTTTACTTGAATATTATTGATATTTAGTCTTAAATATGTTATGATAATGCTACCAAATATTTAAGGAGTGTTCAAGTATTATGAAAAGATGTACTGTTTGCGGCGAAATTGTCGCCGATGACGTAGAAGTTTGCCCCGTTTGTAAGGCAAAAACATTTGTCCCTGTTGAGGAAAGTGCAACACCTAAGTTTGCTTGCGAGCATGTAATTGGTGACGGCGTCGTTGAAGACGAAGAAGTTATGGAAGGTCTTCGTTCACACTTCGCTGGTGAATGTACAGAAGTTGGCATGTATCTTGCTATGAGCAGGGCTGCCGAACGTGAGGGCTATCCCGAAGTGGCTGAAGCCTTTAAGCGCTATGCTTATGAAGAAGCAGAGCACGCAGCAAAATTTGCGGAACTTCTCGGCGAAGTTGTTTCTCCTTCAACCAAGAAGAATCTTGAAGCACGCGCTGCTGCCGAAGCCGGCGCATGCGAAGGCAAGCTGGCCATTGCAAAGAGGGCTAAGCAGCTTGGCTACGATGCCATTCACGATACCGTTCATGAAATGGCTAAGGACGAAGCCCGCCACGGTGCAGGTTTCGCCGGACTTTTAAAGAGATATTTCGGCGAATAATTAAATACGTCAATTACAAAGTGAGATATGCACTCCTGATGTTATATGTTCGGGGGTGCATATTTTTATATTTTAAAACAGGTTAACATGAATTATTTTATTCGTCATATAATATAACATATCAGGGGAGGAAAATCCTCTGTTTCAATACATTACCAAGGAAAAATTCTTATATGTGTAATTGTTGTAATTGCAACGGCAACACGAACGTTAACGGCAACAGTTCAGGTTTTTGCAACAGCTGTTCTCTTGCGGGTCTTTTAAATATATTGTCTGGCAACAACAGTTCCTGCGGCTGTAATTATGGCCGCGTGTGCAATACTTGTGGCGGACGTAATTCCCTCGGCTGGTACGACGCCTATTATATCCAGCAGTATGCGTTATATAATAACAGTTGCAATAGTTCAAGCAACTGCGATTTTTGCGGCAGCATAAATAGTTCGTGTTGTTCTTTCAATAACTGATTCCCTTTCGGCGAGGCGCGGCAAAAGTCGCGCCTCGTATAGCGAATAGTGTTAGTGTCAATGCAAAAACTATATATTATGAAAAGGCTGTTGGGCATATACAGGTATTTTTCAGATAAAAGATATTCCACTATCGCCGGCACGCTCGTCTATTTTCTGTTGATGAGTATAGCGCCGTCTTTGCTGTGGCTTGCGCTCATTGTGGGCAGGATAGATTTGCAGAGCCTGGTATCCAATACCTTCTTTGAGGCAATAGAACCATTTATAACATATTTGAATGATGCCGCGCAAAATGCGGCGTCGGGCGCAGGCATAGTTCTTTTGGCAACTTCACTGTATTCGTCGACAAATTTCTTTTATCATCTGAGGCGAAGCGGAGAAATCATTTATGACAGCGAACATAAAAAGGGAGGAATTAAGTTGCGGCTTGCTTCGGCAGGCATAGTCGTGGCGGCAATAGCTTGCTTTGCTTTTATGACCACTATCATTGTCGCGGGTGAACAGATAATGTATTATTATTTTATGCCAAATACTTTAATAGCCTGCATACAGCTCACCTGTACGACTATTATAATCTTTTTTATAGCAGTTTTGTTAAATTTGTTTGCGTGTCCTTATAAACTTCATTTTTCGGGAGTATTGTGCGGAAGTCTGCTTACAACAGCGTTATGGCTGTTTTTTGCCGCAGGATTTTCTGTATATATGCGTTTTGCCAATCCGTCACAGCTGTATGGCGCAGCCGCAGCAATTATAATCTTCTTGCTGTGGTGTTATATAATGATGTCAAGTTTTGTAATGGGCATGATATATAATTCCATGCTCTCGGCAAAAAAATATGCCGATGAACTGTTTCATATACGCTAAATTAACAATCCCCTGCGATGCAGCAGGGGATTGTTAATTATCTTTCTTTTCAGGTAAAAATTTCCAATATCGCACGGGTATATAACCTTTCATTTGTCTTTCGTGCGGTCGCTCTTTTATATTTACAGATTTGTAGTAAAGTTTCCATAACTCCTCGAAGGCCTGTTCATATTCAGAAAGATACACATCCGCGCTATCAGCAAAACAAATTACTATCTCGTTGCCGTCGTATAGGGCGGCTATCTTGCGTTTTATATCGTGTATGACAAATTTCTGGTTGCTCAGCCTTTCGGCAAAGTGCGGCGCAAGCAAATCTGTAATATCATTGTCCGGAGAGTAGGGGGCGTACAGCACACCCTTATCGTTTTCCATAAACCGCAAAAAACCTTTAAATCTGTGTAATTCGGTTGTAACGCGATTGCGGATGTCCTCCATCTCCATAATTGCAGGTATGTTCGTCATGCCGTGTATGGGTCGCTTGTACTTAACCAGCAATCTTATATACTCAAGAGCAGTCTGTTCTCTGTTGCCATCGCATGAGCGCAGGACAAGCGATATGCTATTAAGCGCCATGCTGTCATATTCAGCCAGTTTCTTTTTTACCCGCATGGCCTTTTCAATGTCGGCCTTAACTTCTTTAAGTGTACTGTCAAGTGCAAGTTGCACATCTCTGCGGCTTGTAATAATTCCGTCTTTGTCGTTGTAGCTATCAAAGACAGCCGTGTAAAAACAATCTTCGCTGCCGTCCACAAGATAAAAAGTCATAATTCTCCCGTAAGGGCGGTGTAATTTTCTTCAGCGGTAGAGAACATGCTCAGCTGTTGGCTGTCGTCCGTATTGTCGCACAGCATAAGGGAAGCTTTAATCATATTCTCGTTTTCTGCTCCGTAAAATTTTCCGTTACAAGTTATAAAATGTTTTGCCCTCTTAAGTATTATGCGCATTTTTTTAAGATTTTCAAAGTCAAGTTTTGCAAATTTGCGCGCCTCAGTAATTCTGTAAGCTCCGCGCGCACCTATACCGGGTACCCTCAGCAGCATTTCCAATGGCGCATTATTTACTTCAATGGGAAACAAGTGCATGTTCCTGAGCGCCCATGCGCACTTCGGGTCATAGTCGGAAGAAAGATTTTCATCGGTTCCGCATATTTCGTCAACGTCAAAGCCATAAAATCTGAGCAGCCAGTCGGCCTGGTACAGCCTGTGTTCGCGCAAAAGTCCTGCACCCTTGTCAGGCAGTTTCGTGCTTTTAACAACGGGAAGATAGGAGGAGTAGTAAACCCTTTTAAGTCCAAAATTTGTGTAAAGTGCCTGTGAAAGTTTTAATATTTGTCCATCGCACTCAGGCGACGCGCCTATTATCATTTGCGTTGTCTGCCCCGCAGGTATTGCCCGTATCGCTTTGTTTGTCTTGTTCTCTCTGTCATAGATGGTGGCGTTGCGTAACTTTTTCATCGGAACAAGTATGCTGTCGCGCGTCTTTTGCGGAGCCAACAGCTTTAACGATCGTTCGCTCGGCAGTTCTATGTTGTAACTCATTCTGTCAACTAATTTAGCGGCGCGCATACAAATATATTCATCCGCGTGCGGTATGCCTTTCAGATGTATGTAGCCGTTAAAATTATATTGCTTTCTCAACATGGCCACCGTATAAGTCAGCAGTTCCATCGTCCTGTTTGGGTTGTTAAACACCGCAGAGGAGAGGAATAACCCCTCGATATAGTTCCGCTTATAAAAATTTATCGTAAGTTCACATATCTCTTCGGGTGTAATCGTTGCTCTCTCTACGTTTGCACTTGCCCTGTTCGGGCAGTATTCACAGTCATAGATGCAGTCATTGCTCATCAAAATTTTCAAAAGCGATATACATCTTCCGTCAGGGGTAAAGGAGTGGCATATCCCCTCAACGGCAGCGTTCCCCATTCCCATGCGGCGGTTGGTCCGCTTTGAGCCGGAAGATGAGCAGGATACGTCATATTTCGCCCCTTCAGTAAGAATTTTAAGTTTTTCGGCGTCAATCATAACGTTCCCTCTTTTTTTATCTGCGGCTTGTCACCGCCCATTCCTGCGGCCTGCAAAAATGCTATAAACATTTGTTTATTGTAATTATAATGCTTGCGACTTTGTTTGTCAAGCGCAATTTTTAATTAAAAAAATATAAACTTTCACAAATATTTCATTGTTGAGTATTTACCTTTACACAAAAATGGTTATAATAAAATTGTAATAAAATCCAAAGTCCCAAAGGAGAAGACATGCCATGAAAGTACTTATAGTTGACGATGAGGACATGATTCGAAATGTTTTAAGGGAGTACGTTGAATTTGAAGGCAACGAAGCTTTTGAAGCTGCCGATGGAATGGAGGCTGTTCGTCTTTGCCGCGATAACGACTACGATGTCATTCTTATGGACATTATGATGCCCAAGCTTGACGGTTTTTCGGCAGTAAAGGAAATAAAAAAATTCAAGGATATTCCCGTCATAATGCTTTCTGCGCGTGGCGAGGAGTATGATAAACTGTTCGGCTTCGAAATCGGGGTGGATGACTACGTAACCAAACCTTTTTCCCCTAAAGAGGTGATGGCTCGTATCAACGTCGTTACAAAACGCCACTCGTCTGTCGTCGAAAACAGTAATAATGACGTTTATAAGTTCGAAGGCCTGACCGTCGACATGGTTGGCAGAAATGTCTATGTCGATGGCGAAAAGGCCGAACTTACCCCTAAGGAGTATGAAATTTTATTCTACTTCATCAAAAATAAAGGCATTGCTCTCACGCGTGAAAAACTTCTGTATGATGTGTGGGGATTCGATTTCTATGGCGATGACAGAACCGTGGATACCCACATTAAGATGCTGCGTGCCAATTTAAAACAATATCGCAAGTTTATAGTCACATTGAGGGGTCTGGGTTATAAGTTTGAAGCATAAGCACCCTTTAAAAAAAATAAAAATAAAAAGTATGCAGGTATTGCTTTGGCGATACTTTGCCATATTTACAGTTCTGATTATAGCCGTAGTATCTTTGGTATGCTTCGGCGTTTTGGGGAGCGCTTATTCAAATCAGGCGCGTAACAGAATAGAAACAATAGGCAATGAACTTACAATTTCCGTAAACAACGACCGTTACATCTCAACGGAAGATTTAAAAAGGTATATGCGCCTCTATGAATTAAGCGACGGCGTAGACATTTATCTTTTCACCATTAGCGGCGAAGCCATTATTTTCCCGACCGATCTTACCGACACCGACGAGTGGAGCGAAATATACAGCGAGTTCAAGTCCATGATTAACGGCTGGTCAGCAGATAGGTATGTAACATACAGTTCAAGTTCTATTCTCAATTACGTTTCGTGCGTTACCTTTAACGATAGTCAATGCTATCTGCTTGTGCGTTATCCCATTTACATAATGCAGGAATCCGTGCGCACGATGCAAATATATATTATAGTAATATCTGCCGCTGCAATAATAGTAGCATTCATTATTTCCTACATACTCGCACAGCGCATTTCTCGCCCCATACGCAATATTTCTGAAACAGCCACGCGCATGGCCAATGGCGATTACAGCGTTCAGTTCGCCTCTGCCGAATTTGAAGAAATAGCCCAGCTTTCCGAAAGCCTTAATTATACCAAGGACGAAATTAAAAAGAGCGACGACTTCCAAAAAGAGCTTTTGGCCAACGTATCTCATGATTTGCGCACGCCTCTCACCATGATAAAGGCCTATGCCTCCATGGTAAAGGAAATTTCCGGTGATAATCCTGAAAAGCGAAATAAACATTTGCAGGTCATCATCGACGAATCGGACAGGCTCACAGGTCTGGTCAACGACATTTTAAGCGCCTCAAAAGTCAGTGCCGGGTTGTCCGAACTCAATAAAAAAGTATTTAATTTGACAGAGTTTCTCTATGGTATAATGAATAAATTCGATTACCTTCAGGAAACTTCCGACTATAAATTTTTTGTCGATATCGACCCTAATCTGTACACTCTTGCCGACGAGGAAAAGATTTATCAGGTCATTTACAATCTTATCTCCAACGCCGTCAACTACACGGGCGAGGATAAGCATGTTTATGTGTCTTTAAAAGATTGTCCCGAACAGGGCAGAATCAAATTCGCCGTCCGCGATACGGGCAAGGGAATCTCCGATGAGGAAAAAGAGCATATCTGGGACAGATATTATCGCTCCAAAGATGCGCACTCCAGACCTGTTAAAGGCACGGGGTTGGGTCTTAATATCGTCAAAATAATTTTGCAGGCCCATAACTTCGATTTTGGCGTCAATTCTGTCAAAGGCGAAGGCTCAACGTTTTATGTTGACTTCCCCGAAGTTTCCTCCACGCCTGAATCATAAAAGCAGTTCCGTCCACCCGCCCGTTTAATTACTGCGCGCCGCGCAGCAAAGCCGCCGCCCCACAGGGCGGCGGCTTTCATCATTCAAGCCTCCCCTGTTGCAGGACGAGCAATACGCGCTCAAAACAACATTATAGCCTCCCCTTTGGCAAGCCAAAGGGGAGGTGGGTCGCGCGAACTTGTGAGCGCGACTCGGAAGGGTCAATCTAAGCAACACTCAACAAAACCCCTCAGACTTGCCGCCGCTGTTGCTATGGCAAGCCAGCTCCCCTTATAAAGGGGCGCCTCCAACGTGGAACCCACAAGAGCCTCCCCTTTGGCAAGCCAAAGGGGAGGTGGCACGCTTTAGCGTGACGGAGGGGTCAAAGCCTCCCCTACGCTTAGGGGAGGCTGTAATAATGCGGATATAAAAGGTAGGGCTGGCGGCGCAAAATTGCGCCGCCCGCCTTACCTATTAAATTTCGCTTGTCACCTTAAATCATCTGCGATACCAATAATACCGACAATATGTATCTGTCAAATACTCGGCCGCAGTGGCGGGGTCCGCAAGGTCGCTGCTCGAAATGCTTATTCCGTCAGCTGACCACCCCTCGGTATTTTCAAATGTCACGCTTGTAAGTGAGGTGCATCTGTAGAACGCAGAATCGCCAATGGAAGTAACGCCATTGCCAATGGTTACGCTTGTAAGCGAGGCACACCAATAGAACGCATAACTGCCAATGGAAGTAACACTGTCTGGTATGCTTATACTTGTAAGCGAAGAGCAATAAGCGAACGCATAACTGCCAATGGAAGTAACGCTGTCGGGTATGGTTATGCTTGTAAGCGAGCTGCAATTAGAGAACGCACGATAGCCAATGGAAGTAACGCTGTTGCCAATTGTAACGCTTGTAAGCGAAAAACAATACATAAACGCTTCTTCATCAATGTTTGTAACACTGTCAGGAATGGTTATACTTGTAAGCGATATACAGTATGCAAACGCCCTTTCGCCAATAGAAGTAACGCTGTTGGGTATGGACACGCTTGTAAATGCAAAGCGCATAGTGAACGCCCATTGATAAATTTCATAACTATGCCCATTGATACTATCGGGTAAAGTTAAATCAGTTTCTTTACCTGTATAGCCCATAAGGTAATATTCGTCCGCGTCGTCATCTGCGTAGACAATAAACCCGTCATCGGTAACGGAAAGTTTGCTTTTGCTGTTGAGCGAAGTGTACACATCTTTTGCGTAATAGCCAACATAGCCATAGTCAGAAGAACCCGCAGTAATTTCAAGATTTGAAAGATTATATACTTCAATTAGTTTATAACAATCATCGAACGCATAACTGCCAATGGAAGTAACGCTGTCGGGAATGGTTATGTTTGTAAGAGAGTAGCAATAAGCGAACGCATACTCGTCAATGTAAGTAACGCTGTTGCCAATGGTCACACTTGTAAGCGAGGTGCATCCCTCGAACGCCCAACCGCCAATGGAAATAACACCATTACCAATGGTCACGCTTGTAAGCGCGGTGCAACCATAGAACGCACCATAATCAATGTAAGTTACGCTGTCGGGAATGTTCACGCTTGCAAGCGAGGTGCAATAAGCGAATACCCACTCGCCAATGTAAGTAATGCCATTGCCAATGGTCACGTTTGCAAATGTGTAACAACCATAGAACGCATAATCGCCAATAGAGGTAACGTTATCAGGTATGGTAATGCTTTTAAGCGAAAAGCTCAGATAGAACGCATATTGATAAATTTCATAATCATGTCCATTGATACTATTGGGCAAAGTGATATCCGTTTTTGTACCTGTATATCCCATAAGGTAATATTCGTCCGCGTCGTCATCAGCGTAGACAATAAATCCGTCATCGGTAACGGAAAGTTTGCTTTTACTGTTAAGCGAAATGTACACTTCTTTTGCATAATAGCCAACAAAGCCATAGTCAGAAGAACCAGCGGTAATTTCAAGATTTGAAAGATTATAAACTTCAATCAGTTTATAACAATAAATGAACGCATAATCGCCGATGGAAGTAACGCTGTCAGGTATGGTCACACTTATAAGGGATGAGTAAACATAGAACGCATATTGATAAATCTCATAACTATGCCCATTGATACTATCGGGTAAAGTTAAATCAGTTTCTTTACCTGTATATCCCATAAGGTAATATTCGCCCGCATCGTCATCAGCATAGACAATAAACCCGTCATCCGTAACGGAAAGTTTGCTCTTGCTGTTAAGCGAAGTGTACACACTTTTTGCATAATAACCCACATAGCCATTGGAATAAGATCCTGCGGTGATTTCAAGATTTGAAAGATTATATACTTCGATCAGTTTATAGCAATACCGGAATGCCCCGTCGCCAACATAAGTAACGCTGTCGGGAATGGTTATGTTTGTAAGAGAGTAGCAATAAGCGAACGCATAATCGCCAATGTAAGTAACGCCATTGCCAATGGTCACGCTTGTAAGCGAGTAGCAAAGATAGAACGCATACTCGCCAATGTAAGTAACTCCGTTGCCAATGGTCACGCTTGTAAGCGAGATGCAATACACGAATACCCACTCGCCAATGGAAGTAACGCTATCGGGTATGGTTATGCTCGTAAGTGAGGTGCAGCCGGCAAAAGCCCCGTCGCCAATAGTAGTAATACTGTCGGGGATAACTATGCTCGTCAGCGTGTCGCGGCATCCAAATGCGCTATCATTAAAATCGTAATCTTTAGTGCCGCCCTTGATTTCCTTTACGGGCAAGCCGTTGTAAGAGGAAGCAATTACAATGTCAGTATCGGTTGCAGTACCTATGCCTGATACTATGTAATATGTTCCGTCGCTGGATAAAGTATATTCAAGTCCCTCGGTGGGGGTCAAATCGCCGACTTCCCCATTGTCAGAGTGGCTGCCCTGTTCGGTGTTGCCGCTTTGCTCGGTGTCGTTGCCTTGTTCGGTGTCACTACCCTGTTCGGTTCCACCATGTTCTGTTCCGCTCTTTGTGCCTAAGTCGCATGCCGTAATGCTAAACACAAGGCAGATTGCTATCAGCATAGCAAGTAAAGTGGTGAGTAACTTTTTTTTCATAATTTTCCTCCATGAAGTGTATTTACAGGGCAAATAAAAAAGCGCGCCCTCAACCGAAGACACGCCCTGCATTAGTATCTCCGATTGCTGCGACACAACTTCCTTACACAATGGGAAATAGAGATACGAAATGCTGAATTCGTACCCATTGTGTAAATTATGAAGTTATGTCGCGATTGCATTATAGCATACGCAGGAAAGTTTTGCAAGGGAGAATGGAAAATTCGGCAAAAAATATTAAAGTGCGACTCGGAAGGGTCAATCAACGCAACACTCAACAAACCCCTCAGACTTGCCGCCGCTATCGCTATGGCAAGCCGGCGCCCCTTATAAAAAGGGGCGCCTCCAATAATGAGCCTCCCCTA